>JBHEQT010000008.1:0-85839 GCA_046530785.1 Arsenophonus sp. | reverse complement strand
TATTATTATCAATCTTTGCAAATTTTTTATTAGGTTATAAATAATTATTTAGATTTCATATGAATAACTTATTATATAAGATATTTTATTTTGATCTTGTGTAAAAGGCATGTAATTTAATAAAGATTATTATATACCTTTTCAAATTTAATGAATCCTTTTTTAAAAAAAAAATAAAAAACATAAAGCTTTATTTAAATTTGAATCCTATTCAAAGGAGAAGATTGATATATTTACCTTGATCATTTCTTTTTATATTTAATACATTTATTTTCATTTCATTTTGTATATTGATGAAAATCAATAATCTAAGAAAATTGCAACCAGGAATTTAATATCAAAATTTTGTTTTTATTATTAGAAATTCTTTAAAGTATTAATTTGTATAACTAAACGTTTTGGTATATATTCTTCTTATTTAAGAAATCTACTTTTCAATAATGATAAAATTTTATAATTTTAAAAAATAAAATAATTCCGTAATAATCGCTTAGGGAATATATCTCATATTATTAAAAATATATCTAAATTTCATTGTTTTTAAGTTTTTATCATTAAATTAATCATAAAATAAACGTGTTCAATATTGCTCCAATTACTATACTTTCTTTAAAAATAAAGTTCACTCTATTTGTAATTTTTATTATTTTGTTTGACCTTACACAAGTAATAGAAATATAAATATAATTTTTTTAAAAATATAATAAAAAATTCTTCTCAATTCTATTTATTAATATAGCTAAATATAACAATATATTCTTTTTTTAGTTCAAATAAAGATAAAGTTAATTCGATTTTTAAAAATCACAAAACTCATCATCTAGAATTAAAAATTCAATTATAAATAGCGAAAATTAGAATTTATTCGCTGTTAATATTTGAAACAGTTTTTGATGAAATTATTGAAAAATATCGATTGTAATAAAAGATAATAATTTCTATTTATTTTAAAATATTTTCCTATAGTTCTCTTATATTTCTAATAAAAAATCGAAATTTTTATCTGATATCACCATTTAATAACCTTTATGAAATAAATTTAAATTTAAAATGGTTACTGTTTTGTTAAAAATTGAGATTAATGATTAAATAACTTTAAATTAACAAATTATAAGATAGTTAATAGATAAATCTATAATCCAGAATAGGTGATAATTGATAAAAATTCTGTTTTAAATAGATGAACTATTGGTCATTAATTCGATTTACCGTTCTAGATGATAAAATATTTAATCGTTTATATTAAATTTTAAGATGTTTACAGTAAGATAAATTATCAGTATTAAAAGTAAATTATCTTTAGATAAAAGATCATTATTTTCGATTAAACTAGTAAGAGTATCTGATATTGATATGAATTTTAAATATGATATCTTAGATATAAATATCATCCTGACGATTAATCGATAAATTTATAATTAACGGGTAAATAAATAACCATTTAAAGAGTTACTATAATGAAGAATAAGTTTAATAATTTTTTACTTAAACGTTGGTAAGGGTAAAGAATAAAAAATACCAAAATTTACCAATAAAAATTTTGTTACAAAATCTACAAAAAGAGTAAAATACAAAAATATTATATTAAAGATTACAAAATTATTTTAAATTTAAAAAATTAATTGATATATTCTATAAATATAATAGTATTACTATATATTTTAATTGTAAAAATTTTTTGAAAATATAAATTAGATTGATAATAATATTATTTTCTGTATATTGGAGAAAAATTTAAAATTTTTAAAATATTTGTATTCCATAATTTTATTTACTAGATAAAATAGTAGATAAATTTTTTTTATAGTTACTATTTAATTAGTAATTATTTTTAGATAAGAAGATAATTTTTATCTTTAATTTTATAACATTTACGGATTTCAACATTCTAATTATATTTATAATTGTCTTGACAATAAAAATTTTGTTTGTTTAATATTACTTTTAATCAAATCTTACAATTTCAATAAATCATATTTTATGTTAAAAAATGGATATCAGTATATAATCTTCTATTAATTTTCCACTATTTATTAAAATGATCATTATCATGATATTCCTCACAAGCTTTTAAGGTATTTTGCATTAAGATAGCTACTGTCATTGGGCCAATGCCACCAGGAACAGGGGTTATCCAACTAGCGCGTTTCCGTGCTTCTTGATAACAAACATCTCCAGTAATTTTTCCATTTTCTAAACGATTAATTCCTACATCTATAACAATAGCGCCAGGGTTTATCCATTCTCCTGGAATAAAATTTGCTTTACCAATAGCCACAATTAGTAAATCAGCCTGCTTTACATAATGACGTAAATTAATAGTAAAATGATGAGCGACAGTAGTTGTATAACCGGAAAGTAGCAATTCTAGGCTCATAGGGCGACCTACAATATTTGAAGCACCAATGATAACAGCATTTAAACCAACTAAATTAATCTGGTAGTATTCAAGTAAGGTAATAATACCATGCGGTGTACAAGGGCGTAGTCTTGGTATTCCCTGACAAAGACGACCTATATTATAAGGATGAAAACCATCAACATCTTTATTTGGATGTATACACTCTAATATATTAATATAATTGATAATCTTCGGTAAAGGTAATTGAACCAAGATCCCATCAATTTCCTTATCGTTATTAAGTTGATTAATTAATTTTAAAAGTTTAGACTCAGTGATGTTCTCTGATAAATCATATGATCGAGAAACAAAACCAACAGCTTCACATGTTCGACGTTTGCTATTCACATAGATTTGTGAAGAAGGATCATTACCAACTAAAATAACTGCAAGCCCAGGGGCTCGCTTACCTAATGAAATTCTAAATTTAACTTTTTCTGCAATTTTTTCTCTGATTATTTCGGAAATCATTTTTCCATCAATAATTTTTGCTGACATTTATTTAATTAATCCATATAAACGTTTAATAAAATAAACAAATAAGATAATTTTACTAAAAAGACGTTGACTCAATATTTAGTAATCGTATAATTTACGAAATTATTTATTATTAAATAAATAAAGCTTTATAAACGCGCCCTTAGCTCAGCTGGATAGAGTAACGGCCTTCTAAGTCGTTGGTCACAGGTTCGAATCCTGTAGGGCGTGTCAATAAAATCAATAAATTATATATTTTATCATGAAATTAATTTCATGATAAAAAGTAATCAATAAGTTCAAATTAATTATCTATAACTTAAACTACTTCACTTGTTTCTAGTTTTCTTTTAACAAAACAAAAATCTATCTTTTATTTCTTTTCGAATTAAAAGGTAATTCTTTCTAAAAGAATTATAAAACTGTAATTCTACATTTATTTAATTTCCTTTCTATCTCTTTAATACCCAAATGAATCTTATTTAACAAACAGAGATCGCTTTTTCTAGTTTCTTTTAATTTTATCAGATATTTTTATTTTTAACTACATACTGTTCTTTCCTTTTTCAATACACCTTTCCCTTTATATATAAAATTCTTAAGATATCGATATTTTAATATATAAAAAATGTATTTTTAATTTTAAAAAAAATCATTGAAAGTATCAATCATTTTAAACTTCTATTTTTATTATTTCGAGAAGAGATTTTTTATCTTAATTTTTGGTTGATCTTTATTCAATTAGAATAAGTTAATGAATTGCATAATAACCTATTCTAAAATAAACCTCTAATATTATTTATTAATTATAGTTTAGCAATTGAAGATTATTAAATCTTAGAAATAGAATTTCTATTCATATAATAGGGAAAATGAAGGGTATTCTACTAATAGATTTATTAATTTTTTCACTAGATACAATATATTTATTGGTAGTTTAAAGTTTTTTAATATTCTGTAGATGATACAATGTTCAATATTTAAAGGTAAAATATGAAATAAATAAAGAAGATACTTTTTTCTATTATCGAAAAAATTTCCACTTTTATTTTTATCAGAAATTAACTTTACTGAAAATATTTTCAGATCCTAGTTAATAAAACTCCATATATTAATAGAAACTTTTTTCTATAATTTAATTCAAGTAATTAAATCTTTTTTCTATTATATAGAAAAGAATAAACAAGATCTCCAGGAGAGATATATTCTATAGATTTTTGATCAACTTAAACTAAGATGATTATGATTAATAATCTATTCTCTTCCTATTTCACTAATGTGTTCATTATATGAAAATAATCTACGAAATGAATAGTTTAATAAAATCCATTAAAATATGAAAAAAAATCTTTTATCTTCCAATTTATAGATTGGATTAAAATGATTAAATTTTTTATATTCTTTCATCTTATCGAATTTTTAAGTAATTAATAAGTTTACTCATTTTAAGAAATTTAAAAAACTTGTTTTATATCCTGGATATTTTAAATCATTTTTCTATTGATTTTATTTTCAAAAATTTGTACGATTTGTACAAATAAGAAATTTTCTCTATATATTGATACTTTTAATTATTTTAATGAGATAATATTATATATCCTATTTTATTATTTTATTTTTTTCTCCATCTAAAATCCTTTTTCATGAATGATTGATAAAATCAACAGTTAAATTTCATATTCAATTAAAGTATTGATTTAACAAAACGATAAATTTTACAAAAAATACTAAATAAACGGACAAATAGGATAGCATTAAATTCCAAGATGGAAAAATGATGTGAAATCCTTCAATTTTTCAGTATTATTCATTATTATTTATTTAAATAAATAATTTATATAAAAAATAATTAATTATTTATCTGTGATTAAAAAATGGTTTCCGCTTGTAAGAAAAAAGTTATTCAACGAATGATATTCTTTTTTTTAGAAGAAAATAAAGAATTATTTTCTATATATGAAATTTCATATCTTTTCCAAGGGTAGGGCAAAACAGATTTGAATTTTATAATATATCGAAACGTAAGAGATATTTAACAACAAGAGTTGTATACGTGATTTTAATAATCATACTTTTAATATTAAAAGTATTCAATTCTAATATAATAGATTTAATGCAACAACGATATTCCTTTAGATAGTATAGTATTCATCGCGAAATTAATTAAACCAGCTTCTTTATCACCATTAATTTCGAAGAAAGATATTAATATCTTATTTTGTTAATGTAGCACAATGTAACTTTTAATTTAGTCAGTTAAGATTTTTATTCTTTACCTATTCAGAGGACTTCGACAAGTTAACCTTTAAAATTTAAGTTATAATGATAAATATTTTCTGGGTTCACTTTGCTAATTTCTTTTTTATTTCTACATTAAAATAACAGGGATAGTCAAATTCTATTATCCGGATAAAATCTGGAAGTGAATTTTATCTAATTTATTTTATTCCTATTGATTTTTAATATTATATGGTTACCTATTTTCTGTTGCTCTAAAAAAGTTTAGCAACATAAAGTTCAGAATGATTAGTCGAATTTTCGACTAATCATATCGTTCCGCACCATATTGTCATATATGAGGCAGTCTTTAGAAGACTTCCGATAATAAGTATCATTTTAAACTATAATTGTTATATGTTTTATATTATATTTATTTTCTTTAAGTAAAAATATTTAGATTAGAATAGATTTTATTTTTTAAACAAAATAAGGAAAAGCGAATTATAAATTCTTTAATGACAAGTTTATAATCGATTGCATAATTCAGAGTTTTTCTTATTAATAATCAATTCAACCTGATATTACCAGTACCGCTTTTTAATGTAATTACTTTCAATATGAGAAATCGAATAGTTATAGGAAGAAGTATATAGATTAACATCTATCTGATATTTTTTAGGTTAATTGAGAAAGGTTAAACAGTATTTAACTACTACTTTTAGTAAAGAAAATAGTAATTGTCTTAATCGATATAAAAGCTTTGCGAATCTCCGTATCTCAAAAAATATCGGAAATACAATTTTATTTTTTGTATCCTTTTTCTCTACAACTTTGTTTATAATTTACTATATTCCATAAAATGTAGAATTAGCCATTTTTTAAAGCTAATTTGTATAATCACAGAATATCGTTTTGATTTTTCTTTCCCATAGTGGTCTTGTTCGAGTCATCTTTTTGGATGAGTTTTCCTATCAAAAATACACATACGTTATATCGTTTTGAGCATATTTTACTGGATGAATCTTAATTTTAGGATGATCAGAAATATTGCCTATCTATAAGAATAGCTTTGATGCTTTTATAATCCTAGTATTAATGTTTTTAAAAGTTTTAGTGACGTATTTATTGATTATAATTTTAGCATTTAATACGTCAATATATAAAAATTATGAATTTTTAAGAACAAGTCAAAAAGTCTCATTAATATAAAAAAATTCAGATTTTAAATTTAAAATTAATACTTAGATATTTTTATATCCCTATTTGAAAAATACCTAATAACTTTAACTGTGTGCTAAAATTGACGAGATATATTCTTCTTTTACTTTCGTTTCTTTGTTTTAGTTCGCTCTTACCCTAACTTACTAAAGGAAATAAATTCAGGAAATTTTTTATTTTATCCTATAATTAAAGTGGGTGAGATGAATCAATTCTATGTAGATGAAGATATTTATTAATAGTCATCATAAATCCAGGATTTTTAGAATTAAAATCGTTATAAAAATATAAAAACTTTCGTATTAAAAAATATTACAAAAATTCTTTTCCAAAACTTCCCTGTATAGAAAACTTGATTAAATTTTGGTATTCATGAAACTTATATACACCTGTTCAAACATTCATTTTTATTATTCCAAATGAAAATCACGGTGCTAGAAAACAGTAGTGGTAGGAAAATGATACCCTTTCTTATGATCATTATTATTGTCAAGATTCTTCTAAAAATCGTTGAATTGGTTTTATGGGTATAAAAAAGAAAAATTTGTAGTCTTTATATTAAAATATAGGTAACAAAGCAGAATAATTTCTTTTTTACCTTAATAGAATGAATAAGTTCATTATTAAAATCGACTTAAAATTAAAATTTTTCTATTTAATGTTACAATATTTAGTATCTTAATAAATTTCATTTAGGGTTTTAGATATTTTCTTTTTATCGCTATATTTTAGTAAAAGGTAAAACCATAAGCAAATAATATTAAAATTATTTATGGTAATTTTATTTTGGAGGAAAAGTTCCGAAAAAGATAATTGTACTAATTCCAATTATCTTTAAAGTTATTTCTGTACCTATATTTATATTTTAAAACTTCTGGATAATATAACCTTTACTTTTTTAATTATTTTATATTTTTCTAATGAAAATCCACTCCGAAAAATTCTTTTAACTATAAGTAAGCGTACTGATAAAAAACATCAACACTCGTTAATATTCTTCCTATTAGGATTTAAACCATATCTCGTTGATGAGAGAAATTTTAAGAAAAATAATACCAAATCTTACTAAAAAACAATCTAGTCAATGACTTTAATAATCTAAAAGGTACATCTAAATGACTTGGGATTTTATTTGACAAATTCATCAAAAATTAGGATAGTTTCAGTTATATGTTGATTTTTATCGTTTTTTTTTAAATAAAAATCTATTGAAAAGTGATTTTATTTCTGTATTGAATACAATGGTCACTTTAAAAATTTTAGAAAAATCTAAGATTGAATTTTAATTCATAGAAAAATAGATTTTATCATCTTGTTTTCTAAGAAGTTTATCATATCCGATTGAATCTTTTTAAAAGTTTATTCGATATCATAAAAGATTTCATTCTTATTAATAAATAACGTCTTGGATCATCTTTGTTTCTCTCATCTCCTTCTTAAGTTATTCAAAGGTTATCCCACAAAATGTCGATAAAATAAGAATTTTAGCAGTGATCCTCTTTTTCTTTATTTTATATTTATCAAATGCTTATTATTAAATTTAAAAAATTTCTTTAGATAAAACTATTAGAAAGGAAAACTTTGTGGAATAATATTTCCTATTTTTCTTGCATACCTTAAATATATTCAAGAATAAATATTTAATTATTACGAAAATTGTTTCCACCTTTCAATCTACCCACTTATTGATTATTTTAATAAATAAGTGAATCTGATAAAAATACAATATTTTTTTTAAAAAAGAAGAGAAAAATAGCTTTCATTTGTATTAAAAATCCCATTATATTTTATAGTTTCTTTTCTGATTATATTTTTTATTTTTCTACAAACTCATTTTCTGCTTTTAGCAGTTTTAAATTTGAGTAAAAGTTAAAAAGAAATTTTTTATATCATTAAAGTATTTTATATTGGTATACGGTATATTTGTTTGATAGATCTTTGATCTAATCGCTTTTTATAAAAAATAAAACTTTTAATTCTTTCAAAATAAGAAAAATTCTTTTTATATTTTATCTTAAAGATAATCGAATATATTATTAGCCATTACTTAATATATTTTTTTTGTTATAAGTATCTAAATTTTTTTAAGATAAGATATTAATCTTTACTGAATACAAAACACAATTATATATAATACTGTTTTCAATTATACAACTAAGTTATTGAAGATTATCTATTTTATTAAATAATATATGGTATTGTTAACTTTTTAATTTACTCTACTAGAGATATTATTAAGTTATCAAAAAGAAATTTTTTATTATATATACTGTTTATTCTTATTTTTAATAACAAAAAATTTCTTTTAAGAATTAAATTTACCATAATAGAGATTCTCAATATAAAATAAAAAGAGTTATACTTATGATTTTAGTTATTCAGGGAGGTTACTTAAAGTCAATTTTTTTTATTTATATAAGTAAAAACTTCTAAAATAAAAAAAAGACTAGAATTACAAAAGATTAATTTTTGATAAAAATTACAAATTAATAATTGTATTATTTCTCAATTCATAACACCGATAAATAATATTCCACAATCTTTCTAACAGAGAAATTAAAAAAATAAAATATATAAAGAATATTTTAAATTTAATACATTAGAAAATATAAAAATCTTAATTTTAGAAAATTTATATATATTTGATTATAAAGAATATATAATTTCTAAAATGCGTGAATTATAAGTTCTACATAAATATACCTTTTATCTTTGTAAGATTAGAATAAATCATAGTTTTTTGAGATAATCAAAAATATGTAATAGATAATATTTATGTAAAAACAATTATTATTAAGTTTTAATAGTAAAAATCTTATTTTCGGTTATTAATGCTATGCTACAAAAATGTCCTCCTTTAAGGAGAGAGAACCTAAAAAGTATTAATGATACAGAAAAATAATAAATCTATAGATAATTTATGTTAATAATACTATTAAGGAATATGATTTTAAATTTAGCTTTTAAAAGCATAGATTTCTTTATTTAGTAGTAGACGGATTGATAATATCCCAACTATCACTTTTTATATTAGTTTAGAATATTCAAAAAGTATGAGGAGATTGAAAAGTTTAAAGCTCGTAATTTTGTATGTAAAGAATCTGCGGGATATAGTAACTATAAAGAAAAGAAAAGGGAAGTTTTGTTTTCCATTTTAATAGATTTATCGATAATTCTAAGTAATATAGAAGTTATTATTTTAACGTTTAGTGAAATATTATCCAAATTTTAATAAAAAGTATAGACGAAACTATATATAAATATATTTTATATATTTATTATATATTATGAAATTTAATAAAACAACCACAAAATATATTTCAACATTTTGAAAAATTACTTCATTAGTGTTATAAGTAAAATGGTGGAATGTTATATTTTTTATAGTAAATAGTATTTTTTAACTATAAATTTATATTATTTTATATAGTTTTTAGAACATATTTATTATGTTTTAGATTTAATATTAATTTCTTAGAATCTTACTTTTTAAGTAAGTTTAAATCTCTTAAATTTACTTAAAAGTAAGATTATTTATTAAAAATATATTCTCAAAATTTATATTTCTTAAATTAAATTAAACTAAATTTAATTTTCATTAAATAAGTAAAACTTAGATCTTTTATAAAGATTTACTACTTCTAAATTTTCTTTTTCAGATTTATATTTAAAGATTTCTTTATAAAGGTTCTCTTTTAATTATGAGAGATTGATTTAGATTTTTGAAATTATATTTTAGTTTTAAGTAATTTAGATTTAGTTTTCTTAATTTTACCATTTTCATTTTATCACAAAATGATCTATACCAGATATAAACTGATATATAAATCATTTCTACAAGCATTAAGTATGAGATATAAATAATTTTTATTTTAATTGTAAGGTCCTACACAAGATCTATCATATCTAGTTTATTAAATATTTACTAATAAATATTTAATAAAATCAAATATAATGATTTTATCTTATTTAAACAAAAGTAAATCTATAATTTCATTATTTATTTGAATATTTAAAATTTTTATTTATATTTATTTAAGTTATTTTCATTGTTCAATATTGAACTTATTATATTTGATATTTTGAAAATTTATTTCTATTAAATATTTTCAATTAGATTATAAAAAATTTTTTATAAGTAAATTCTCAATAATTTTCTAAAATATTTATATTTGATCAATATATTTCCTTTATTTATAAAAAATTTTATTAATCCATTTTATAGAAAAATGAATTAATAAAATTTTAATATCTTTCTTAGTTATTTAATTAATAGTTAAAAAATATTCTTTCAAATTAAATACCTGTTTAATCAAACAGTAATGAATTTTATATTAAACTTTATTATTCAATATAAGAATTCTCTCTTAGATAAGATTATTTCTTCTTAAAGAATTTTATTTATCTTCTATAAAGAAGTGATAAATCTTACATTTAAAGAGTTCTTTATTTATGTAATATCGATAAATTTTTTATTATTGATCTACAGTACTTACAAAAAATATCGAATAATATTTGAAGTTTAGATTCAAATAAAAAATTTTATCTTCAAAATAAAGAACTTTAAAATTTTTAATTATAATTAGTTTATATAATTTATAAATAAAAAAATATTGGTTAATTTAAATCTACTTATTAAGTATTTTAGCCATGAATATAAATTCATCATATCATATATATGGTATGAATTTAAAATTTTTACTATGAAATTTTTTAAAAAAAATTAAAGTTCGTAACTTATATAAAGTTACTTGAGAAACTTTATAAACAAAGAAATTTATTAAAACAAATAATTAAAATATAAATTTTACTAAACTTTTATTTATAAAAATAAAGTCATATAACAATATATTTATAAAAATTAAAAATTTATTAATTATTTTATGTTTGATGAAATCATAAAATAGCATAAACGGTACTTAATATTTTAATTATTTAATTATTATAAATAAAAATATTAAAGAAATCATATGATCGATATATAAATATTATAAAATAAAATAATTTAATATTATTAAATAAACTTAATAAAATTTATTTAATAAAATATTTTTTGCATTATATATCTATAAAAAGAAATAATTTTATTATACTTATTTATATATCCATAATTTTATAGTAAAACTTATTACCTATTAATTAATAATTTAGTTTATATTATATTTTTAATATTTTTCTAGTTTAATTAAGAAATTATTCTCTTATAATAAAGAGTCTTATAAAGTAATGATACTAACTATAAACATAGTATTTAAGAAAATAATTCTAAATCTATTTTTTAAATATTAAGTTAATTTATTCTTTTATTTAATTAATTAAATTGATCAGTTTTAATTTAAAATTATTTAGTTTATAAAATTTTAATAGTTAGTATTATAATGCTAACAGCAGATACTACTCATTATCTATTAATTAATAATTAAGATAAAATATAAAAAATGAAAAGATATATATTAGTGATAATAAAAAGATTTAAAATATCTAAATTGATTAATTAATACGATTCCTATCTTATTAAGTAAAAATATCTGAAATATTATTTCAATATGTTTATATTCGATATATTAGTTACTAATATCTATTGTATATTACAAAAAGTAAAATTCAAAGGAATTTTGAAAATATAATAAACAATATAAATAAAAATTAAAATTTTATTAAATATTTAATAATAATATTTAATAAATAATTTATATATTTAATAATAACTATTATATTGTAATGAAAAATAAATTTCTTTAAATTCTAAATAAACCTTTTAAGTTTAATCTGATATATCCTATAAATCTTTAATTTAATGATAAATATTATTTATAGAGATAAGAAATCAATATTTCTCTAGATAATATCGGAAAATAAATATAAAGATTTTATCTTTAAAAGATATATACATTAGAGAATAGGAAAAATATTCTTAAATATCTCTCTATATTAAAACTACTTAAAACTTTCATAATTTTTATTTTAATATAAGAATATTGTTACTAACCAAACAATTGAAAAAGATTAGTTATTTTAATTAAACTATCTAACTGTAGATATAGGATCTGATTTTATCCAACCAACAGTTAGATAAAAATTTAAGTAATAGAATAAAAAATTTTACGAGATAATTATTGGGATAGCCTTCAATATAAAGGAAAATTGAATCCTGATAATATCAGGTATCAATTAAAGATAGTTTTCAACTATATAAAGTTAATAATGCAAAATAATATCGTTAATCATCCTGTTACAATATTTGAAGAAAAAATCTTTTAAAATTTAGGTAATCTAACTAGTCATAAAAGTTTTTTATCGTTTTAGATTTACAACTTATATATATTTATAATAAGGTTAGAAAATATTTATCTTCTTATTTTTGCTATAGAAATTAGTAATATTAAAAACCATAGAGTTAAATATTATTAAAATTTTAATTAGTTATATGAAAATTCCTGAACAAGATAAATATAATTCTAATAAAACAATTTATCAATAACTCCTGATAAAATTTTATTGCAAATAAAAAATTAACAACGGATAACCCACAATAAATAATAAAAATTTAAGATAAAGATAAATCTTATGAAGATTGCTTTTTGTTTGTATAAATATTTCCCTTTTGGTGGACTACAAAGAGACTTTATGAAAATTCTTAGCATTTGCAAAAAAAAAGGACATCAAATACGTGTTTATACAATGATTTGGGATGCTGAAATTCCTAACAATATTGACATTATCATAATTCCAGTTAAATCACATACAAATCATGGAAGAAATAAAGAATTTTATTCTCAGGTAAAAATAGATTTAAAACAAGATCCAACAGATATTATTGTTGGTTTTAATAAAATGCCTGGATTAGATATTTATTATGTTGCAGATATTTGTTATGCAGAAAAAGTTAAAAGTGAGAAAGGTTTTTTTTATAAACTTACTAAACGATATAAACAGTATATTGCTTATGAAAAAGCTGTTTTTGATGAAAATAGTCACACCAAATTATTAACACTTACCAAAAATCAAGTTAATGATTTTAAAAAACATTACAAAACGCCTGACGAACGTTTTTATCTGTTACCACCTGGTATTGAATATAGCAAAAAATATGATCAGAAAATTTTTGATAAGAAAAAAATTTATCGTAAAAAAAATGCTATCTCTGAAAACAAGATTCTTTTATTACAAGTTGGTTCAGACTTTAAACGTAAAGGTATAGATAGAACACTCAAATCAATTTCTGCTTTACCTGAAATAATTAAAAATAAAACTATGTTGATGGCAGTTGGGCAGGATGATCCAACTCCTTATCAACGTTTAGCTAAAAAACTGGGTATACATAAGCAAGTTTTATTTTTTCAGGGGCGTAATGATATACCTGAACTAATGGCTTCTGCTGATATACTAATTCATCCTGCTTATCAAGAAGCAGCTGGAATAGTATTAGTAGAAGCAATTGTCGCTAATTTACCTGTTATCACAACAGAAATTTGTGGATATGCATCTTATATCAAAAAAGCAAATTGTGGAATAGTAATAGATGAACCTTATAGGCAAGAAAATCTCAATAATGCTTTAACAACAAGCTTAACTAATAAATCTTTATTAAATAAATGGGTTAAATCGGCACGCTATTTCGCTAATACACAAGATTTATATAGCTTAGCTGAAAAAGCTGCAGATATTATCATGAAACATCAAAATACTTTAACTTAAACAACTATTTTAAAATTTATAAAATGGAAAAGTTTTTTATTTAAATAGAAAAATTAAATAATGAAATTTTCCTCAATTAGAAATATGTAAAATATTAAGACGTGTATTTAATACAAGAAGTTATTTCCTTAAAATTCAGTATTTCATTAATTTAAAAAGAATAGTAAAAATTTATGTTTTTTACGATTTACTTATATTTAGAATTATATAGAAAATAAAAAATAACCCATCGTCTAACACTAACGGAAAATATTGATACCATATGGACGAGTAAATCTTTCGGATAAAAAAGAAATTAATTTTTATCTCGTAAGTCATTTTATTATCACTAAAACATTATTCCAACTTCTATTAACGTTAAAAGTTTATTTCGTAAAATTGAAAAAATTAACTCCTAAATTTATCACTAAAAATATAATTTATCGAATAATGTAAATAATGTTTAATATGTATTGATATATACGTGGTATTAATTATCAAGATTGATATCTTTATCATTTTTATTACATTTACCATTTGATGGTGATGAAAATTGAAGATTTGAATTATTGATTCAAACTGTTTCCAAATCCGGTAACATGTTTCAAAGAATTTAAAAATAAATATTTTAATTGAATTCTATTTTTCTTCATTTAATTTTTGATAAACTCAAAATACATTTCATTTTATAAAAATTTATTTTTTTGATAATGTTAAAATATAATTAACAATAAACAAAATTAATTATTTAATTCTACTATTAAATTAGAGAAAATATAAAAAACCGTTAGAAACGGATTCTAAATCTAACCATGTATTTTAAAAGAATTTTTCTTTTAAATTCTGTTTAATAAAGAATATATACTAATTATATTAGCTCTGAATTTTATATTCAATACAGAAAAAATATTTTTTATAGTTTTGAGCTTAATAAAATTTAATAGGTGCACCAATAACTTCTAACATAAGTTATTTTCTTTTATATATTTAGTAGATTGTTTTTCTTATTAGAAACTGTAAATTTTTTCGATGTGATTATTTATAAAATATAGAATTGAAATAAATATTTATTCATTAACGATTAAAGTCTTAAATTAATTACCACTACTAAAAACTAGTGATGTGTACTAGTCTTTTATGTATACAACTACTAATTATTTTAAAAATATAGTTTTAAATCTATTTCTTAGATGCAGGTATTATATCCGAATAATATTCAAAGTATTTTACAAAATGAATTCAATTTTATTAAAACTGTTATATTTTTAATAATAATAAAAATAGACAGAAAATCTTCCCCACTTTAATTGGAAGCAGAAAATATCTAAGCAAATATTTAATACTGAATTTTTATTCAGTAATCTTAAATTGTTAGGAATTAAGAAGGTTTTACGAAAAAATATGATTTACTTTAAAATAATATTTTTAAAATAAATTTTTTCTAGATTAGATAATCTATAAATATATTATTGATAATTAATAAATTTTAAAAATACCCAACATAAAATAAATTTCTTTTTAAGAAAGTTAATATACATTATTGTTAAGTAAAAAGTAAAAAATATCTTTATTATCCTTTTTATAAAGAAAGATATTTCTCATCTTATTAGTATGAACTTGATATTAAAAATAGAAAATATATGTATTAAAATAATTTGTGTAAAAAATAAATTCAAATAAAAAAATATCATAAAATCTTTAAAAAGATTAAATAATATTTATTAATTTTAGGGAAGTAAAAGATTTTTTCCAAGAAAAAAGAAATTAAACAAATCATTAATAATGTTTAATTATTAACTTTCAGAATTAAAGTTAATTAATCTTGTATATTGCATTATACCTAATAAAACCTCCATCTTGGGAATTTAAGAAACTCATTATATATCTGCAATAGAATTAGAAAATACTTCATTGTTTATTCCATAATTTTCATAGATAAATCATTTATATCAAAATATAAATGTAAATATTTTATTGCTTTACTCAGTGAAGATACTGAACCAATTGAAAAAACAGAGAAGATGAATATTTTTTCATCATAAAACAATAAATTATTCCCAGCATAATACGTGATAAAATTTCTAATTCCGACTATTTAAAAATTTTATTATTCAATATCATATTCTAATATAAATTAGATATTTTATATTAACGAAAAAGATAAATATTCAAATTGAATTGTTTTTAACTATCCACTCTTACAAAAAAGTTGACTACTATTCTTATATTAATTTTTTATAATTTCTGAAGACTTAAATATAAAATAATTATTGAAATTTTCATTTTTAAAAAGATGTGATTAACACGATACTTATCATTATAGTAGAATTATTTTCTGAAAAATTACGAAAAATGGATTTATTTACTGTCTCAGATATAACTTTGTATTTCTTACATTATCAAAATTCTATCAGTTTTTAAATATGAAATTTCAGTATTTCTGGAAAATATATTTTTAAAAATTATTTGGAAAAGAATCAGTTATATAGATTATATCACTATATTATTTTCAATAATGAACGGCAATATCGCATTATAATTAAAAGAGTTATACAGTTATATTTCATTACTGATATTTCTGATATATACATCTAGCTTAACCATGGTAAGCAAAGTATTAAGTTATAGAAAAAATGATAAGAAGAGATTATATCTTATTCATATTTATAGAATAAATCTTTATATAATAAAGATTTTTTTAATCTGAATCCTTGATTCGCTTCTATTTTATTATTAAAATCTATGATTTTTAAAAAAATTGAAGTAAAAATAAAAATAGAAAAATTTAACTTTCAAAAAAAATAATTAGCAATATCTTTCTTAAAAATATTTTTCTGGAATTAAATTATTTTTAACGATATAAAATCAAGAGATTGAGATTAGAAAAGTTTTTAGATAAACAAAATCATTAGTCTCAAAAAAAGTAATTTTCAATATATAGATATATAAGGAAATACCTCTCAAATTTTTATATTTTATTTTATAGGATTTCATCCATAAATCATTTTTATAAATTAAAACTAAAAAGTGAAATATCTTATTATTTTATTTTAATGAAATTATATCTTTAACGAATTAAGACATAGTTTACCAAAGCTATGATATCTTTTAATTATAAATATAATTTTTATTATATTATAGTTCCAGATAGGAAACTTAACTCATCTATCAACTAAAATAACACAAATTTGATATAATATATAAAAAATTAAGTACTATTTATATAATTTAAGAAATATAGCAGGGAAGACTTTCATTAAATTAAAAGAAATAAGAAGACATAGAATTGAAATCAAAGTAAGTTTAGTATTAAATATTAAATAACTAGGTAAATAGTTATTTATTCAAATATAGAATTAGCTATTTAATTTGGTTTAATTTATTAAATTTTATTTTCTTATTGTTATAAACAATCATTTCATTAAAATTAATAGAAAGAAATTAATTTACTTAAACATCTCAATAATAACTAAGAAAAATAGAGTATTATTCAAAGCTATTATTTTGTAATCAAGATTAAAATTTTTATAGAATCTATATAACGAAATATTTTTCGATAGGTATAAAGCTATAAATTTAGATGAAATTCTTTTTTTCAGATAATTATTTTTTATTAGAACAAAGATTTTTCTAATATACTTATTAATGAACAGTAAAATTGTTTAATATTGGTTAATCTTTTAAATAAAAGAGCTTTTTCTATAAAATTCTTCTTAACATTTTTAATATTTAATAAAATAATTCGTAAAAATGTAGAGTTATTTAAAATAATTAACTTTAATAATTTAATTATTTTACTATAATAAAAATATTTTTTATAACTACTTAAATAAGTTTAAATATAAATCATTTTTTATTTGCAGTTTTTTTCAACATAGCTTTAGCTATTTCTTTTGGCAAAAAAGATGAAACATCACTTCCATGTTTGGAAATATCTTTAATCAAAGAAGAAGAAATAAAGGATACTTTCGGAGAAGGTAATAAAAAGATAGTTTCCAAATTAGCCATCAACTTACTATTCATATTAGCCATCTGAGATTCATATTCAAAATCTGAGATAGATCGTAACCCTCTAAGTAAAATATTAACTTGATGTTTTTTCGCAAAATTTATCGTAAGTTCACAAAAGCCAATTACTTCAATATTAGTTAAATGTTTTGTTTGTTTTTTAGCAAATAAAATACGCTCATCAAGAGTAAACATTGGATTTTTACTTGAATTATCAGCGATAGCCAGTATGATCTGATCAAACATTAAAGAAGCTCTATCTATAATATCCAAATGACCATAAGTTATTGGATCAAAGGTACCATGGTAAATTACTTTATTTTTCATAAAAGTTATTTATTAAAATTAATTATTTAATTTATGAATAGTATCATACTATTAAAGTGTATTAAATAAATTAGTCAAGACAAAAGAAGAATTAATATTACATTTTTCAGTTTAATCAGTAATTAATTTTAATTTAAACAGTGTTAATATAATTTATTTATTACGCTTTTATGTATCAATATGATAGGATTGCATTAATCTTAATTAGTTACTGTAATTAAATGTTATTAATTATATATCAAGTGCTTATTTATATAATTCAACCTATTATTTGGTTACGTTTATTGTGGTGCAGTCGAAAATTTCCTCCTTATCGAAAACATTGGAATGAACGATATGGTTTTTGTAACGGAAAGGTAATTCCAGGTGGGATATTATTACATTCTGTTTCAGTAGGTGAAACATTAGCGGCTGTTCCATTAGTTAAAGCATTGCGTCATCATTATCCAAAATTACCTATTACTGTTACTACTATGACTCCAACTGGATTGGAACGAATTTTATCAGAATTTGGTGATGATGTTCAACATGTATACTTACCTTATGATTTAGTGGGTTCTATACGTCGTTTCCTTAATCATGTAGATCCTAAATTAACTATTATTATGGAAACAGAACTTTGGCCAAATCTAATTCTTCAGTTAAGAATCCGTAAAATTCCATTAATTCTTGCTAACGCTCGTTTGTCTGCAAGATCAGCTGCACGTTATCAGAAATTAGGAGTTTTTATTAAAAAATTATTGCAAAAAATCACTTTTATAGCAGCACAAAATCAAGAAGATGGAGAACGTTTTATTAAACTTGGTTTAGAAAGAAAAAATTTATATACTACAGGTAGTCTAAAGTTTGACGTTTCTGTCAGCCCTGAATTATCCGTAAAAGCTATAACATTACGTCAACAATGGGCTCCTAATCGCCCTGTTTGGATTGCTTCTAGCACTCATAAAGGAGAAGATTCAATTATTTTACAGGTTCATAGTAATCTATTATCAGAATTCCCAGACTTACTACTCATTCTTGTTCCTCGTCATCCGGAACGTTTTGAAAAGGCAAAAGAGTTAACTATAAAATCTAAATTACGTTATATTTCTCGTAGTAAAAATTTAATTCCTAATAGAGATACTCAAGTTATTATTGGCGATACAATGGGTGAACTTATGTTACTCTATGGTATTGCTGATATCGCTTTTGTTGGTGGTAGTTTAGTTGAAAAAGGGGGGCATAATCCTTTAGAAGCAGCTGCGCATGCCCTTCCTATTTTAATGGGACCTTATACTTTCAATTTTAAAGATATTTGTAAAAAATTAAAACAAGAAGATGCCCTTATTACGGTTAATAACGGTAAATCCTTAATATTTGCTATTTCTTATTTACTTAAAAATAAAGAGTATCGTTTATATCATGGTCGTCAATCAGAAAAAGTTTTATATAAAAATCAAGGAGGATTACAAAAATTATTAAAGTTATTGGATCCATACCTAACTTCAACATTAATCCATTAAATATGTTTATTATTAATATAATTAGATATCTTTAAATTTCATCAAAATAGTGTTCTTAAAGTAAATTAGTAAAGAGTAATAATTTAATAAATATAACAATATTATATTTTCTTTATTTAATGGGTTTTATTATTTTAATTTATTTAAATTAAGTTTTAATTCACTCATATTATGAGTTTTAAAAGTTATTTTTTAGATATAATTGTATCTTAAATATTATTAAAACTATTAATTAAAGAATAAATAGTTTAATTATTCTGATTAGTTATCTACTTAAAAGTTGAAGATCTTTTATATCTATTGGTATTATTCATTTTAGTTCTATAGATAATAATGTGGATAATATAAGTATATCTGGAAGTTAGGTTTACTGATTTAATTGTAAAATTAAATTATCGTAGTTATATTACTGATACTAATTTATTAAATATCAATAATTTTTAATATCACTTCTTATAGGATGATAACTATATTCTTACCAGAGAATAGTTTTGTATATTAAACTTTCTTATTTTTTATTTATGATTATCCAAAATCGTGGATTTCCTTATACTCGGTTTCTGATTTAAACAACATATTTGCGAGTATTCAATGTGTTTTCTTGTTGGTGATAATTTTATTAACTGTTTTTATTTTTGGTAATATTTGAAATAGTTCCCCAATTAACATCTTTACATATTAAAAATCATAAATTTATTTTTTTTCGATTTTTATCATTTAATTTTGTTTTATTTGATATAAAGATTTTATGATAACTAAGTTTAGTTTATAGATCGAACTAGTGTTTTATTCTCCCTATATTATCATTTCAATATTATTTATTTTATCCAATAGTTATAATTATCATTATTTTGTCTACTAAATAAACAATAGAAGCTCTTCTAAGAAAAAATTAATTAATAAGTTAAAATTTATTTTTATATTTATTATTCGTTAATTTTTATTAATTTTTAATTTATAACAGAGGGGATAGATAGGATAAAAGTATAAATTCTTTAAAGAATTTATCTTAATTACACTAGAATTATATATTCGTTTTATAACTTTTCAATTGAAAATTATTATGAAAATATTTTCGTCTTTATTGTTATCAAATAATTTGATCTTTTTATATTATCTCCAATTTATTAAACTATAATATATGTAACGAATAGTTATAAAAATGATGATATTAAACTACTCTTCTTCAAGAAAATGAATAGAACTAGTAGTAAAAGAAATGGAAAATAAATTAAAATATATTTGTAATAAAAGTTAATTTTTATTAGTAGTTTATTATTTCTTCTTCTAATGAAAGAAAGAATATTATTTAACTTTGAAATATTATAGAAATCTCTCTTTAGTATAATACTATTACTATAATAAAGAAAAAATTTAAAACATAATTCTTATATTATACTATATAAGGTAAAAGCAAAATTTAAACAAGTAATTTTGCTATAAATCAAAATATTATTAAAGTTCTCATTAAAAGTCTTTTCTTTATCAAACATAGAAATCTGGACACTAAGTTTTGAATTAATGTTTCTAGAACTGCTGTTCTTATAAGAACAGTTAATTAAAAAATGAAGTGATAATGAAATATGAAAATATTTTCATTATCATGTAATTGTTTTCTTATATTTATTTAAGTATGAAATTTTCCTTTCCAATAAAAATAAAATTTTTCAGTATTTATTTAATTTTAAGATCAAACGTTGATAGATTTCATCCGGTTTAATTATTGCTATGTTTCCATCATCTGAAATAATTGTTTCTTGTTCTTCACCATAAGTCCCGATTAATTTCGGATCTGTAGGACCATAGAGCGTAATATTAGGTTTACTTAATGCAGCAGTTAAATGACTTAATCCTGTATCAACGGAAACAACGGCTTTAGATCTGATAATTTGTTGAGCTATCATTTCTAATGAAATATTGGAGAATACTTCAACATAATTAAAATCTGCAGCAAGCCTCAGTGCTCTTTGGTGTTCGAGTTTAGTTACCCAAGGTAATTTAACAATCAACCCTTTATTTTTTAGAGATATAATTAATTTTCTCCAATGAGATTCAGGCCAATGCTTCTCATCACGTGTAGTTGAATGAAAAAAAATAATATAAGGTACGATTTTATCGATCAATGTTGATAGCGAAAAATATTGTTTAATACCATAATCACCAACAATAATAGGCTTGCTATAATGTAAACTATCAGCAAATAATTGTCGAATTCGTTCAACCGCATGAATCTGTTTATTGATACTGTAGCAAAAATCATAAAATAGACTAGATAAAGGCTCGCGAGCACTTTTCCAATCATAACCATGATTTACGCCACGAGCTAAACGTGTAATTAAAAAGACACTTTTCAATAATCCTTGTGCATCAATTATTGCATCATATTTTTGTTTTTGTAATTCAGCACGAAAAATTGCTCTTTCCTCCCTGATAGATTTTGCCAACCAATTTTTTTTCCATCGACGAATACTTACCGGAATAATTTTTTTAACGGCATAATGCCAACTTGGAATTTTAGAAAAATTCTCTTCAATAACCCAATCAAATTGAATATCAGGATACTGTATAACTGCATCAGTCAGCGCGGGTAAGGTATGTAATATATCACCCATCGATGAAATCTTAACAATTAATACTTTCATTACTATTGATTCTCTGTAATAACTTAGTTAATGCAGTGATTACGAATTCAGGTTTTATATCAATTAAACTTTTATGATAACCACCTTCTTCTTTTCCTTTCCTGACCTTATAATATCCGTTTATTAAACGGATAATTTCTACTTTATTTGATAGTGGAGGCGTAAAATCAGGACTGCTTGGCCCATAAAGTGCAATTAGAGGTCGATTTAATGCTGCTGCAATATGCATTAAACCTGAATCATTACTTATTACAGCCAGACAAGAAGCTAATAGATTAACTGCTTGCTCAAGGGTTGTTTTCCCAACCAGATTAAAACAATATTCCTGACAATTTACAGAAATCAATTGGTAAATATTTTCACCTATCCAGCGATCTTTTTTCGAACCAAATATTAAAATTTGATAACTATTACCAGTAAATAATAATTCTGCTAGCTTAGCATAGTGATAAGTTGGCCATCGTTTAGCTGGACCAAATTCTGAACCTGGGCAAAATCCGACAAAAGGTAATTCTTTTGGGAGATCAAAAGTATGTTTACTTTGAAAAATTTCCTTCTTTGTCACGGAAATTTTTGGCCATAAAATTGGTTTAGGGATCTCGTCAGCTCTCTTAACAGTGTTTTTTTTATAAGCTAAAGAAACATAACGATGAATCATTTGTGGAAAAGCAGTTTTATCTAATATGCGAATATCATTCAGCAGCCAATAACGCATTTCACCAAACCACCCTGTCCGTATTGGAATTTTAACAAAAAAAAATATCAAAACAGATTTAAAAGAATTAGGTAAAATATAAGCTTGATCGTAATGTTGAGTACGTAAATTAATACCAATCTGACGATGTAGATTCATATCTAAACGACCATGAACAAAAGGTATAGAAATACTATGTCTTACTTCAGGCATTTTGTTTAGTAGTGGACTACACCAATCAGGTGCTATAACATCAATTTCTGCATCTGGGTGCAGGATCATCAAAGTACGGTAAAGACTTTGTGATATCATCATATCACCAATCCATGAAGGTCCAACGACCAGTATTTTCATAATATTTTCATTTAATTATCTTAATTATTGCAATTTAACCATTTCATATAATCAGAAATTCCTTCTTCAAGAGTTTTGAATGGTTTATCATAACCTATATTCTGTAATTTAGTGAGATCTGCTTGTGTAAATATCTGATAAAAATGTTTTAATTCATCTGGAAAAGAAATGTATTCCACTAGAATATTTTTTTCTTTATGAAAAGAAATTACTGCATCGGCTACTTCCTGAAAAGAATCAGCCTTACCTTTACCACAGTTAAATATTCCAGAGATTTTATTTTTCCAACACCATAAATTAACAGATACTACATCACTAACATGAATAAAATCACGTTTAAATTTTTCACTATCAACAAAAAGTTTTGGTCTTTTCTTTTGATTAATTTGCTTATTTAAATTGAAAGCAATGCTTGCCATATTTCCTTTATGACCTTCACGAGGACCATAAACGTTAAAATAACGAAATCCACATACCTGTGAAGTAATCTTCGGTAAGAGATTGCGAACATATTGATCGAATAAAAATTTAGAGTAACCATATATATTTAATGGTTTTTCATATTGAGAATCTTCAATAAAACGATCACTGCGACCACCATAAGTGGCAGCTGAAGAAGCATATAAAAATACAATACCCTTCTCAATACAATAATGAAATAATTTTTTTGAGTATTCATAGTTATTATTCATAACATATTGACCATTCCACTCACTGCTTGATGAACAAGCGCCTTCATGAAAAATCACATCAATTTTACCCATATTAGAGCAGGATATAATATTATCGATAAAATCTTCTTTATCGATATAATCTGCTATATCTAAATCGACTAAATTGATAAATTTAATTCCATTTTTAAGATTATCGACCACGATAATATCGTTACGTCCTATATCATTCAGTCCTTTGACAATATTGCTACCAATAAAACCAGCACCACCCGTAACAATGATCATTGAATTTAACCTATATTTAATTAATTTAATTTTTTCTTATTTTATGTGATGAAATATTATTTCAGATCAAAAGAGTAACTCATATAATTTATTCAAATAAAATAACTAATAAGATGTTTTATCTTCTAAAGATAAATTTACAACCTTAAATAAATTCCATAATTTATCTGATTTTATTGAAAATAAATACAAAAAAATTTAATAAAACTTAAATCTTTTTAATTAAAAGAAATATCATAATTATGATTGAATTTTATGGAAATCGATTTAATATAACTTAATGATTAATTTTTATTTATATTAATGTATAATGAAATATTTTCTCAAGTAATATCTTTTTTATCCTCAATAAATGTTCTAAGTTAGAAGCAGGGATTGCCTATCCTCTAGAATAGAATAGATAATTAAATTAATTTCTATATAACCCTCTTCTTATTGGTAATATTTTAAAATAAATAATGATAACATTTTCAAAATTATAATAATTAAGTAAAATTTTTCTCCAGGATTTTATCGAACAGTTTAATTGGTTAATTTATCTTTATTTTTTGTTAAAAGAAGTGTACTAATTGGATATTAATTTAATATTATTAGGTATATAAATAATGTTTGTTATACCATTTGAATAGTAGAATAAGATTTCTGCTTAGAAATAGAAATATTCTTATCATACATATGGAAAATGAAATAACATGTGTAAATTTTTTAGAAACATTTTCTTCGTTTTTATATTATCAAAAATATTTTGATGTAATTTGTCGGATGGTATTGTAAGATTTTAAAAATTATTTTAACTTTTTTCTATTATTGTCAGACTATTTAAAAAATAAAAATCCTAAATAATCCAAAGAAATTCACATAATATTATTATTACCGATAAATTTTAGGAGTCGTAAGTACTTTTCATATAATTATTCATATCTTTAAAAGGTAAAGGTTTTCTCGATCAATAGAAAATAAATATTTTCTTTATTTTAGTGAGAATATTTTTAAAAATTAAGTTTATTTTCAATCTGTTGAATATATGAATCTGGATTCATATATAATAAAAATTAAAATTTTCTTCTCTATTAACAATCTCTTAAACAACTTTTTGAAACTACGGAGTGTTCTGCTAAAATATCAATAGAAATTTCTATTTAAAAAGCCAAATATCTGATTATCTTTTTAATATAACAAACATCTGAATCATAATGAATATTATTCCAACATTTATTTTTTTTTATCTATTAATAATAAAAAATTTTATTTAAATGATCTTTTTAACACTGTTATTTCCATAACTAATCTTGGAATTAATATTTTCATTTTGATGTTAAATTTAAAAAATAAAGAAAGGATTGGTTTCTTACTCACTATATACTACTATTACTTACTAACACGACCCTTTATGAGATAAACGAGATTATTAAGAAAGATCTTCACAAGAGAAGTAAGCTTTAATTTAGTTTTATAATCATAAAAACTGATATTTCCATGATCATAATTAATAATGTATTACTAATCCTATAAAATTTAGGGTTACTTAGAAAATAAAATACAACAAAAGGAATGAATTTAAATTTTTCTTTCAAAAAGATTAAGTACTTATACTTTTCATTGTCTATTTTATTTTTAAAATTTTGATATTCACAGCAATGTATATGGGTGAAGGGATCTTTCGCGTGAAACCGATCGATAGAGATCTAAACAGGATCTACTACTAAAGTTTCATCCAATACAAATTATTCAATTCTATTTATTTTTAATTTAACAAGATCAGTATTGTTACTTTACTTAGTATATGAAACTTTCTTTAGATTTTTTTTAACTATAACTTTATTTTTCTTCAGAATTGATAATTTCAATATGAAAGAGTGTTTCGTTATATCTCATTACGATGATATTTTTTGATCCTCTTTTGAAATAAATTTCATTGATAAAAATGTTTTCTTTCTTTAATATTGTTCTAAAGATCTAATTTTTTTTATTTTTTTAGTTACTAACTTTATGTTATTTTTACTTTTAGTATTTTATTATTTCTCAGTTAATATTTATCATTATTTTCTGTGATTTAATAATCATTTTTATCTGCTTTTACCTTAATATATATTCTAGTCTAGAATTACGTTCTTCTTATTACTCTTAATTCACATTTAATTGATAACTCAGTCTACTTTTACTTATCCAAATCAAAATTCAACATTGAGCCTCTGTTTTAATAATGATTCATAAATCTATTTTCTATTTATAAACGTATAATATGTTCATTTAATTAAATAAATATTTTGTTAACTAAAAAACTTTTACGTTCTTTCTTTTAATATTCGAGAAATAACAACGATATTTTTCTTAATTTTTAAGTTATCAAATAAATAGTTCTTTCAGATTGTTACTGTTTAACATTTTTCTATAGTATATAATAGTTGATAACAGATTTTTCAATTTTTACTTTATTTTTAATAATTCGATCAGAGATGGATAATTGATTCCAAGATAAAAATAGAAAAAACAACAACTTAATCAATACTATTTCTTTTTATTAGATTCAAAAAAAATTATGATACGAATCCTACCCAAAATAGTAAATTTTCAATTTTAATTTAAGATATTGAAAAAATTCAATTTTTCTATTTATAGAATAGATTAAAAATGACTATAAGTTTTATTATTAATGTTTCATTTTAACTACTTTATTAATTTTTATTAGTTAAATGATATCTATAAAATATCTCCTCTATAAAACATTAATTTACAAAAGAAAATTAATGTTTATGTAAACTGGCTGTAATTGCGCATAAATAAAGATATAATTTAAAATTTAGATTTATCTATTATTAAATTTATGGGAGTTAATTATCTCAAATAATGCAAGAAATTATACAATTTATTAATAAACATCCAATGCTTAGTTTAGCCTGGATTACTTTGTTGATCGCTGTGATTATTTTATCCTTTAAAAGTTTGTTTTCTAAAATAGAAACCATCAGCTGTACCAAAGCGATAGAGCTCATTAATAAAGAAGAAGCGATTACTATTGACCTACGTTCCCGTGAAGATTTTCATAAAGGACACATTATTAATTCAATTAATCTGACTACATCAGAAATAAAAAGGAATAATATAGAAAAATTAGAAAAATTAGAAAAATATAAAAAAAAACCTATTATTCTTATTTCAGTGAATGGGATAAAAGAATATAAATCTGCTGAACAACTAGTGAACTATGGTTTTGAGAGAGTTTTTATTCTAAAAGAAGGAATTACAGGTTGGTCTAGTGAAAATTTACCTTTAGTTAAAAGAAAAAAGTAATTCATCGGACATATCAGCAATTATGTTTTATATAATTCAATATCATAAAGGGCATTTAAAAGGTAATTAAGACTATGTCAGAAGAAAGTCATGAAGATATATCATTCCATATTCAAAGAATCTATACTAGAGATATCTCATTCGAAACGTTAAATGTTCCTAATATTTTTCAAAAAGAGTGGAACCCAGAAAGCAAATTAGATTTAGACACGTCCTCTATTAAATTAGATGAACATGTTTACGAAGTGATTTTACGTGTCACAGTTACAGCAAGTATAGGAGAAGAAATTGCTTTTTTGTGCGAAGTGCAACAAGCTGGCATATTCTCTATCGATACTATTAAAGAAAACAAAATTACTTATTATTTATGCGCTTGCTTCCCAAATATTTTATTTCCATATGCACGTGAATGCATTAGCAATTTAGTTAATCGAGGAACTTTTCCTCAACTAAACTTAGCTCCTGTTAATTTTGATATATTATTTATGAACTATCTAAAAAAATAGTATATAACTTAAACAAGAATCTGGAAAATCATCAGGAAGCTTAATGAATACTATTTCAATAACAGTTATCAGTGCTGGATCTTATGGAACCGCATTAGCCATTACACTTGCTCGTAACGGTCATCGCGTTTTACTTTGGGGGCATGATCCTCAGCATATTAAAAAATTACAACAAGACCGATGCAATCAAGTATTCTTACCAAATATTCCATTCCCAGAAAATTTGTTACCTGAACCTTCTCTGAAGATAGCAATAACCAAAAGTCGTACAATATTGATCGTTGTTCCAAGCCATGTATTTAATCAAGTTTTACAAAATATTCAACCTTACTTAACACAACACTCTCGCATTATTTGGGCAACAAAAGGATTGGAACATACTACTGGTAGGCTATTACAAGAGGTTGCTAGAGAAATACTCGGAGATAAAATTCCTCTAGCTGTTCTTTCCGGTCCAACTTTTGCAAAAGAACTAGCAGAAGGCTTACCTACAGCAATTACAGTAGCATCTTCTAATCCAGAATTTAGTGAAGAACTGCAACATCTTTTCCATTGCGGGAAAAGGTTTAGAGTTTATAAAAGTTCAGATATGATCGGTGTTCAATTAGGTGGGGCGCTCAAAAACGTCATTGCAATTGGTGCAGGAATATCAGATGGTATGGGATTTGGCGTCAATGCTCGCACAGCACTTATCACAAGAGGATTAGCAGAAATAAGCTGCTTAGGAGTAGCTATGGGCGCCAGACTTTCTACATTTATGGGGATGTCTGGATTAGGGGACCTAGTTTTAACATGCACCGATAATCAATCTCGTAATCGAAGATTTGGTATATTTTTAGGTAAAGGAATGAAAACTAGAGAAGCAGAAAAACAAATTGATCAGGTAGTTGAAGGTTATTTCAATACGAAAGAAGCTCATGCATTAGCAAAACGTGTTGGCGTAGAGATGCCAATTGTTGAACAAATTTATCAAGTTATATATTGTAACAAAAATGTACTTGAAGCAGCAAATACACTATTTAGTCGAGCTACAAAAGATGAAATTGTTAACACATATATTTTTTGATTATTAAAATGAT
This sequence comes from Arsenophonus sp., assembly GCA_046530785.1. Taxonomy (GTDB): domain Bacteria; phylum Pseudomonadota; class Gammaproteobacteria; order Enterobacterales; family Enterobacteriaceae; genus Arsenophonus. Next base: position 56,484 of record JBHEQT010000008.1, on the reverse strand, counting down.
TAGAATCTTTATATTTCAGAATAAAAATTTAAAAAAAATAAAATGAATAATAATTAAATAAGAAGTTAAACTTTAAAAATTATGAGTATCTTATTAAAAATTTTTATATAAAATATTTAAAACATTAGAATCTTGATAATTTTATTATCTGTATTCTTCTGATAAATAAGTTACTTATCTCGCGATAATATTCAAGTCTTAATTATTTAAGAAGTCAATTAAGGAATCCCTATAAAACTAGAAATAAACGATTACTGATATAAAATTCTATATCTTAAATCATCATACAATATAACTTCAGTAAGTCGAGAAACTATTTAATCTTTTATATAATATTTAAAAAAGAGCTCACTATTTACGATAATTATCACATTATTCACTTGTTATAAAAGATAGGTTGTAATCCTTATCAAGATATTTAAAAAGTAAAATATTCCTATTTTTAAATTATATCTCATCCTTTTGATCGTTTTTTATAATTATTAAATTTGATCATGTAATAAATATTATTATCAATGATAACTAATATTATTGAAAAGAACGTTTTTATATTAAAATAAACAATTTTTACTAAAATAAGAAGAAAAAAGAAGGGATTTGTTTTTAAAATTTCTATATTGATAATCGTTCTAAAATTGGAACTAATTTAATTAGTGCTTTATGTTTTATTAATATTAATTATCTGGATATTAAATATTTTATTATAATAAAATATTTAATATCCAGATAATTTGTCTAATAATAAAATAGATGCTGCATTGAATCGTCGACTAGTTATTTTTTAATATAAGAAATGAGAAGCTGAGATTAAATTGGTTTTTAATAATCGTAAAGATGTTATAACTATTTACAATATAATAGTTTTTTAATAATACATAAGTTGTTTAAATTTTTTTAATAAAAATTTGATCTTAAATCAAGCAGTAATAAGAAATTGTCAAGCATAAAATGAAATAAACAACCATAATTATATTTTAATTATTAATTGATTACTCAAGCCTCAACTTTATTATTCATTAAAGTAAAATAGTGTCTAAAATAAACCATTAAAATTGAAGTTATCAATTATAATATCAATTATTAATTGATAAAGTAAAGTACGAATTACTAAATAAATTTTATTTTTTAATCTATAACTAGTAATACTCTTTAATTTTACTCTAGAGAGAAATTGATCTATTATAAAGAATTATATAGATTTTTAATTTTCGAAAATATTAAAGATATAGAAGAAACCTCTTAAATTATGGAAAAGAATTGTTTATTAAAATATCATTAATCGTAACGACAATTCAATTTCTAATATTATTGAATTAAGTTCATATAAATATAATTTTATTATCTTGATAAAGATGGATATATTATGAGTTATCAATGTTATCAAAAAATTGAATGATAAAAATATAGTTTTATCTTACAAACACATTTATTGTTAATAATAATGGTAAAATCTTACTTTCGGTTAGTAAAATAAAATATTAAATAACGAATATTCTCGTATGGTAGAACTAAGATTTTTAGTTATAAAAGAGAAAATAAGTTTAGATTCAGATAATTTTTTATTAAGATAGTTATATAAAACTATTGATAAAATAGAAAATATTTTGTAAATATAGATATCCTATCTATAAAGGAATTTCCGAAATAAAACAAAATCTGATGAGTTTATTTTCATTGGTATTTTACTAGAAATAAAACATCGAGTCATTTCTCAAGCTGATAAATACTTTAAGAGAACGTAATGTTGAATCTTAACTTCATCAGAAAGTATAAATTTTTTATTAAAATTATTAATAATAACAAGGTTGAAGTTATCACTTCTATATTCTCTCGTTATATACAAGGAAATGAAAGATTAAAAAAACTAAACTTCATAAATTTTTTATATGGTTATCCTTGGTTTTTTACATAAAGGAGGAAACTAGAAAAATATAGATTTCAATTCAAAAGAAAGATGTTAATCGGGATTTAGTAAATACTATTCAGTTGCTCTCTGAATACCTTCACCAGAGAGATAATTATCTAAAATTTTCTATCTTAGTATTAGAGAAAATTAAGTATTTGTAAATACATTTAATGGATAATGATCCGGTTAAATATTTCAGTGATAAAATATTAATACTTAATAAAACTTTAATGAATATAGTTCAAAAATATAATAAAGAAATTCATGGTTTTAGTGAGGATATCTAGAACTATTCTAGACAATTTTTTGAAGGATAAACTACTATCAGAAATAAATTTGCACTTGAGTAAATCCATTTATCACTATGGTTTACATGAAACCATCAAATTGAATTAGATAAATTCAATACTATTTTTATTTCTTGACATTGAAATACGAATCTTTTATTAGGTTAGTATTTTTTATAAATACTATAATTAGATAAACCTTTTTGAATGGTTCCCTGTTATCAAATCAAAATATTAAATAATTTTATGTACGGATATTTCTAGATATGTTATAACTCTTTTGTTTTTCATCTTCTTAAAGAAGATGAATATTTCCAAATATAGTATAGAAATATTTTTTTAAACAAAATAAATTCTTTAAAAGAAGATAATTACGATTTCTTTAATATATGAACACTTATGCTAATTTTAATTTAAAATAATGGAAAGATATTTCCAATCTAAGTAAAAATTAATGGTTAATTAAATAAAAATGAATAACTATTTATTAGTATATAGAAGAATAATATTCTTAATATTGTTTTAAATTTCAAATTTAAATTAAACTATCTTTAAATATACAATCGAGAAGTAATAAACGAATAGTAGTTTTTGACATAATCATTAGAAGTGTTAATGTTTTCAACTATGGAAAATTAATAAAACAGAATTTTTAATAATTTAATAATTTTTAAAACTCAAAATAAACTATATCTTTTATCTATTTTCCCAAAATTAAATAGTGAAAATATAATTTCAAAAAAGATCTTAAAATTTGAATTTTATGAGGTATGATTTTTTTTTCAACAACATACTTATATTTTTAATAGATAATTTTTTACAATTATTTGGTTAGTAAGCAAAATATCTATTAAAAATAGAGATGAAATAATAAATTCGTATATTGAATTTCTATCTCATTATGCAAGATACAATAATATTCATTAACTGCTTTTCATTAATAAATAGTTATTTATTAATATAATTAAAATATAAAAGTAAGTTTTTACTTAATTTATAAGATATAAAAAGCAGGAAGATTTTTATCTATACCATAGATTTCGAAGTATTGTTCCTCCATAATCACAAAAATAATAAATAGTATTACCTAATAGGGTATAAGTACTGAAACAGTACTTACTAGATATTATTACAATAGGAATTATTTTCTATAATTATCTTTTTTTATCTTTAATTAATATAAAATAGATTATTTTATTTATTTAGTAATAGTTTAATGGTTTTATGGAATAAAAATTAGTAAAGAAAAAAATTTTTAATATTTAATGATTATTCTAAAATTAGAATTGGAGGGGAAATCGCTTACAATTTCTATGATGATCTGATAAATTATTTAGAGATCTGAAAAACATTTGTACATCTTCCTAATGTTAACTTAATAATAGAAAGTGATGAAATAAAGATATTTTATTGATATTGAATTATTAAATTAATAATAATACTCAAAAAAAAGAGTCCTCTAATTATAAACTGTCTATTTTAAAAATTAAAAATAAGATTATCTTTGATTTTGTTTAATTGAATTTAAAATCCAAAATAAAGATTCGTACACCTATGAAAAGTAATTCCACGAATATTAAAATCGTTTTAGATAAATAATAATTTGTTTCTAATTTTAAATTAAAATATAATGTAAATTATTCTCACAAGAGAAGTTAAGATATTTATCGGAACTTAAAATTATTAACATATCTCTCTTTTAATATATAAATATTCATCTCTTTTCAAGATTATATCTAATAATATTAGATTAATAGATAAATTGAAGAGTATTAAATTAAAGGTTTTTCTCTATTATAAGTGGGGATCGTTACACAAAAAATTTTAATATTAAATTAATCCTTTTAATAAGGAGAAATCAGTTTAAAGACTGTTATAAAAAAGTAAAATTTTATACATTATTTATATTTTTCTAAAAACGATAAAATAAAGAGAATTCACTATTAATTTATATTTTATACGCTCTAACGTTATTTTAAAATTAAAGGAATATAGTTAATATTAATACTAAATAGTTATCCAAAAATAGGCATTGGAGGAAATTATTAATCCTTTATTTAGTTAATGATAAATTTAAATTATTTTTATTTATTCTTAGATCAATCTTAGTTTTATTCAAAGAAATAGATATTAGTTTAACGTCATCAAAACTCTTTGAATAAATAGAGTCTATAAAAATGATTAACTATACTTCTAATTTTAGCGCAATAAAAATAGATTAGATAAATATTAATTATAATAGTTATCTATTTAATAAAAACACTATATTAAGAGAAAAGATTAACGGCAGAAAATACGTGAAATAAAATAGATTCATAGCGAAAGTAAAATTTTTAAAAATTTTTACGATAAAAGTATGAAGTTATATTGATTTTATGAAAAAAGATATTTTCTAAAATTGTTTTTTAAAAAAAATATTAAAATCAATCACAAAATTATGATAAAATAAACGTAATATATTATATATTCTATAAATAATTAATATAGTAGTTAAATACTGTTAAAAGATACAATAGTTTAAATAAATTATTCATAATAAACAATAAATCGATAGAAATAACGAATTCTTCAAACTTGCTAAAAGCGTTTGTTTAGATTAACAATCAATTGTAATAATTGTTTTATTTATGATTTCCTATTAGGAATAGAGACTTCTTTATTAAAAGTCAATATGAAAATTCACGAGATAAAAATTTCTATTTTAATAGATATTTCATTGGCTATATAAATCTTATATACTAAAAATTTTACTGGAATCTATTCACCTCGATTTGTTAGTAACAATACATTTGATATAGAAATTTGAAGAAACTTTTATTCACCATAAAATATTATTTATAATAAATAAAAAATTTAATTTAATTAAATACTGCTCTATCTTTATTGTTTTTGAAACATAATATCGAGTATTTTCTATTTCATATTGGGAAATAGGATCTTGTGACTCATAAATATTAAAGGTAGATATTATGGAGTTAATTATTGTTTTGATTTTATGAAACTAGACTAAAACTTACCGATTCCTCTTAATTAAGTAAAGAAAATATTTTCTCCCATTATAAGCAAGTATTTAAAATACTATTAAGATTTTTAAATAATTTTTTAGGTTACTTTTAGTAACTTTTATCTGTTTAATAATATTTGCTAAAGTAAATCCATAAGAAAATATGATTTATTAAAAATGAATATAATTATATGTTTTATTTTTTTTAATTTTGATTTATAAAATAGAAAAAATAATATTTTTATAGATTTTTATGTTACATTAAAGAAGTTATCTCTTTTGAGATTTATATATCTTTTACCTATTAACTATTTTATTTTTAACAATTTTTCTTATAAGGTATTTTAAATACAATTTTTTATCACAATAAAAGATTGGTAAGATTAAAATTGGTAAATTTTTATATGGATAAGTATGCTTTTATAGTTTTTCTTAAATTTATTAATAATCATTAATTTTCGTTAATAATACTAAATATATTTTATTATAAAATGATATTATCATTTTATAATAAAATTCTTTCTAGAAGATTGTTTTTTATTTTTGGTCAGTATACTTTCTGATTTTTAATACTTATTTTCTTATACCTATTCGTTCAATAAACATATTATAATAATGAAGAACTTGTATCACCGATATAAGCAATGAATACAAGTTTGATACCATTTATTTAATCCTATAAATTATCTATCTATTATATAACTTGAATTTTATTGTACATTATCTCTATTTTGAAATATATCCTTAATAATCTGAATATTTTATTTTTAAAAACTGATATCATTTGAAATAATGATGTATATTTTCATAACTAAAAAGTTATAAATCAAATATTTAGTAATTTTTTAATAAAATAATCACAATTTTAACACCAGTATATTTTATCAATTATCTTCTTTTAAAGATAAAAATCTTTACTTATTATTTTTCTCACTCCACTCTAGATTCACATAAAGATAAATATAAAGATGTTAAAATTTAACTTTTGTTACTTAGTTTTAGCAGGGGGGTATTGGACAATATTAAGAATATATTAATTTTAATTTTTTATTTTTATCAATATTAGGAAATATATTTCCTATATAAAACATGATAATTAAGTAATAAGTATTTTGATAAAAATTTGATAGGAATTTTATTGTTATTATGAAAGTAATTTTCTTTAAATAGAAAGTAGTCAAGCAGAATTAGCAGATCTTTTATTGCGTTTTCTATGCTTTTGTTTAATAGATTTTATCACCTAAGCCACAAAAAGGCCAACAAACATAATTTAAGATTTTAATTTATAAGTTTATAATATTTATGATATATAAAATAAATATTTAATAAAATAAAGAGTGTTTCCTTATTGCAATTATCTGCTATTTCTGTACGAAAGGATATGATCCTATTTTATGGAGATCTTTTTATTTTTCACTATACTAATATATAACTATTTATATAAATAGTTATTATATTTATCATATATTTATAATATTTTAGTGTCGAAAATATTATATATAAGGATATATATTTAAGTGAAAAATTTAAAAATAATAAGATAATAATTAATTAATGTTCCGTTTCCTTTTTTATTAATGCTTTTTCATAAACTTTCTTCATCGTTACATTAAATATCCAACTGAATAGAGTATACTAGTAATAGTTGGATCAATAAATAATAAAATATCAAAACGTAAATAATTCAAAGCGATCAAGATCAATATCACTATCATTGAAGATAAATCTAATCCTCCAATAGCAGGGATGATTTTACGAATAGGTGACATCAAAGGTTCAGTTAGTTGTATAAGCATATAATCAATAGGATTATTACCTTGGCTTATCCAACTAAGAATAGCTCGAATTAAGATAAGCCAAAAAAATAATTTACCAGGATAAATTAATAATTGAATAAAACTAATAGGTAATAGCGTTATGCTTACTAAAGCAATCGTATTTATTGACCATATAACAAAAAGAATATTTCCTACGGAAATAATATAGGAGACTAATAAAGCTGCTGTATCAATCGAACCGATAATAGGAATAAAGCGACGAAATGGTTCTATAATCGGTTGAGTGGCTTTGATAACAAATTGAGAAAATGGATTGTAAAAATCTGCTCCAATAAACTGCATCCAAACTCGTAGAAATAATATAATAATATATACTTGAATAATGATTGTTATGATAAAAGTTAAAAATTTCATTAAATTATCCTGATCGATCAAAATTGTTTTTCTATTTCTTCAGCACGACGGATTGCGGCACGCATTGCATTAGTGACAATTTGAGATAAATTAGCTTGATAAAACTGCTCCAAAGCTTTAGCTGTAGTCCCACCTTTAGAGGTTATTTCTTCTCTTAGCTTTGTAAAAGAAACATCTGTTTTTTTTTCTGCCAAGGAAGCAGAACCTTGTACAGTATATAAAACTAGTTCTCTTGCTATTTTTCTATCAAAACCAAGTCTTTCAGCCTCCTGTTGTATTAATTCCATAATTAAAAAAAAATAAGCAGGTGCACTAGCAGTGACAGCAATAATATTATTAATTTCAGTTTCTTTAGATAGACAGAAAACTTTTCCAACACTTTCCATTAGTTTTATGGAAAAATTTTTATCATCTTTAGATACTGAATCCATAAAATACAAACCAATAACACCTTGTCTAACTAAAGATGGAGTATTTGGCATAACTCGAACTAAATTTATATTAGGTGAAAGATATTCTTGGTAACGTTTTACTGGAATTCCTGCAGCAATTGTCAAAACCAATTTATTAGTAAAATTAACTTCTTTTTTTAGTGACTGACAAACAGATTGTATAATCTGTGGTTTTACAGCAAGAATGATAACATCTGCATTCCTGCTTGCGTCATTGTTATCGCTTTTCCCGTGTATACCATATCTTTTTACTAGTTTATCCCGATTAACTCTTGTAAGAGAAGATGCAGTGATATGATTTGCTGGATAACCTGCCGAAATTAATCCTGCAATGATTGCATTAGTCATATTCCCAGAACCGATAAAAGTAATTTTTCGTTGTTGCATTATTATTATTCCTTTATTGATCGTTGTAATTTTTAATTCATTAATTATCGGAAACCAAAAATATCTTTACCAATTCTGAGTAATGTTGAACCATAACCAATTGTAATATCAAGATCATCGCTCATACCCATTGATAGTGTATCAATGTTTGGATATTTTCTTTTTAATTGATTAAATAAATTTTCCATACTCTGAAAATTTAATATCTGTTGGTTCAGTTTATTATTTTGTGCAGGAATTGCCATTAAGCCACGTAATTTTAAATTTGGTAGTAATATAATTTTCTCTACTAATTTATCTAATTCTTTTGGTGCAATACCTGATTTACTTATTTCATTACTGATATTAATTTGGATCAATACATTTAATTTGGTTTTATTTACCGGACGCTGATTATTTAATCGTTGTGCTATTTTAAATCCATCAATAGTATGACACCAATCAAAATATTCAGCTATCAATCGACTCTTATTTGCTTGTAAAGAACCAATAAAATGCCATATTAAATTCTTTTTATTATTAAAATATGCGATTTTTTTTATTCCTTCTTGCAAATAATTTTCACCAAATTGATATTGACCTGCATCAATAGCATCTTGAACTATATCACATGATTTATTTTTACTTACAGCAATAAGAGTAATATCTTCTGGAAATCGATGATATTTATTTGCTGCTTTTAAAATTCTATTTTTGACACTAATTAAATTTTGTTGAATTTTGTTCATGAACGATTAAATCTTTAAATAAGAATGAAATAGAATAGAATAATAATTCTATTATTGTGAATATAAATAATAGTTTATACTAAACACAGTAATTAACTATGTTGTTTAAACCAACTTTCTAAAATAATGGCAGCAGAAATGGAGTCAATCTTACTTTTATTTAAACCTCGATAACCAAACTTATTAAATAGTTCTGCTCTAGCTTCTATAGTTGTTAGTCGCTCATCGTGTAGTATGACTTGGATATCAAATCGTCCATGCAAACGATTAGCAAATTTACGAGCTTTATTGGTTATTTTTTGTTCTGTTCCATTCATATTAAGTGGAATTCCAACAATACTCAGTCAAGGTTTCCATTCTTTAAATATTTTTTCAATCTCTGACCAATTTGGTTTACCAATTTTCGCTTTTACTGCAGTTAAAGGGCGGGCTGTTTTTGTAATTTTTTGTCCGATGGCGATACCAATACTTTGTGTACCGAAATCAAAAGAAATAATTGTTCTATTTATCATTATGAATTATGACCTGCTTTATTTATAATATAAATTATAAATCTAAATTAAAATAGCAGTTTTAACAGCAATATTAAAAATTAAAGTGCGAAATAACATTTCCTGTTAACCTTGCATGTTAAAAAAAAATATTTTTATCATCTCTTTTAGTTTTTTCTTATTTTAAATATTTTAAAATCGATAAGTGTTTTTCTGATTTTTAGTATTAAGTTTTTAAAATACCTTTAAGGTTATTACTATAATTTTATATTTAAATCTTTAAAATAGTAAAAATAAAGCGATTTTATAAAATGATCTAGAATCAAATTCTAATATTTTGTAATCAATCTAACCTCCTCTCCATGCAGATTTATAATTATTATAGTATTTTACCATTTTATTATATTTTCAGATATAACTCAGTTACGTTTGAAAAACGTAACTTTCATTACTTTACTTAATAGTAAAATTTTATAAATTCATATTACAAAACTTTTTCTAAAAAATCAATAAAATATATCTTGACTAGAAAATTTAAAATAATTAATTAACCAAATATTAACAGGAATATATAAATTTTATTTTATACCTGATTGCAAAATATATTCATATCTTATGATACCAGAAAACATTTATAGTATTTTTACTTTACTATTTAGTGAACTATAAGTTCACTTGTTTTTAATTTACTATTTTTATTTAATTGTTTCTCTATTACATCAAATAATATACCAGTAATTGATATGTTCGAAAGAGATAATTCAATTTCACGTATACAAGTAGGACTAGTTACATTAATCTCGATTAGTCTATCACCAATAATATCTAAACCAACGAAAATTAATCCTTTCTCTTTTAATATAGGAGCGACTGTTTTAGCAATTTTCCAATCATTTTTTGTTAATGGTCTTACTTCACCATATCCTCCTGTAGCTAAATTTCCTCTTGTTTCACCTTGAGCAGGAATACGAGCTAGGCAATAAGGAACTGGTTCACCATTAATAATTAATACCCTTTTATCACCTTCTTTGATAGCAGATAAGTAATTCTGAGCCATACAGAAACGATTTCCATATTGAGTTAATATTTCAATAATAACACTGAGATTAGGCTCCTCTTTTGTTAGACGGAAAATAGACTTTCCACCCATTTCATCCAGTGGTTTTAAAATGATATCACCGTATTTTTGGTGAAATTCACGTATCTTTTTATTATTTCTAGTTACTAATGTATCAGGAGTTAATTTAGCAAACCAAGAAATAAATAGTTTTTCGTTACAATCTCTAAGACTTTTCGGTTTATTAATAATTAAACTACCTGCTTGTTCTGCCCTTTCAAGAATATAAGTAGCATAAATATATTCTGTATTAAAAGGAGGATCTTTACGCATTAAAATAACATCAAGATTTTTTAGAAAAATATCTTGCTCAGTATCAAATTCATACCATTGTCTAGTATCTTGTTTGATTTTGATAATTTTTTTTGTATGCCCATATGCTTCTCCTTGTAATAAATAAAGATCATCTATTTCCATATAGTGAATTTCATATCCACGACGTTGCGCTTCTAACAACATAGAAAAACTACTATCTTTTTTAATTTTTATGGTTGAAATAGGATCCATCACAATACCTAATTTAATCATTCTATCTCCTTAACTAGAATAGCTAAAACGAAGTTGTAATATTTATAATTATAATTAATATAATGATTTCTATCATTATATATTCAAGATTTAAGTAAGATTTTTAATAAATTTCTAATTAGTTGTCATTCATTATTTCACATACCAATTTAAAATCTTTCTTTTTTAGCAAAAAATAAAATAATTTTCTCTTTATATATGCAGAAGGAGTATATATTAATAGTTTCATTAAGTTTTAGGATGAAGATTAATTTTTAATGGCATCACTTTTAATTCCTTTCACAAAATTTTAAGATATTATTATTGAAAATTATTCTTTTAAGATCCCGTCGAGCTGTCCTTTTATCAAAGGAAAAGGTTTTTACAAAAATTTTTATATAACTATATTTACTGAATATATACGCTTATTTTAAGCATTAACTCGGAGAGAGATTTTCTCTATAAATATTTTTATACTTTCTTATTCTGGAAATAATAAGATATTTATTTTTTATTGTATGCACCAAATTTTTGGTTATTTTAATATGATTTTTAAAAAACAAAAATGGAATATTTTATAGTATCAATTTATCCCTAGTAATTTTGTCATTTAAGACAACTGATTTATAATCTTAAGAGAGTTTTAAGGTGGAAAATATCTATATTCAATATTTATATAAGAACTTATTCAGTAACTTCTGAATGATCCTTTTTATTTTTTATATTAAATATTATTTTGTTAAAGTAACAAATGGTTAAATTAAATTGATAAGTTAAAATAAATAATTTCTAAAAATAAAATTACCTTTATAAGTAATAAAGTATTTTAATTTATTTAATAACTTTTTTTAATAAATCAATTATTTTATTTAATAATTAGGAATATAATTTTTATATTATTGATGATTTTCTCGTGAAAATTTAGAGGATATTTTTATCCAAGTTATAAAAGTAATCTTTCTTTAGTCTAGCATTCAAATAAAATTAACAATAATGATTTTCAATCTTTATTTATTGCTAATGTATTAGCATATGATCACTATCATGAAAACGTGCTTTTATCTCAAACTTTTACTCTATAAGAAAAATATTTCTCATATTTGAAATATATATAATATAGAATAACAAAGATCATAAAAACATTTAAACATAGTTAGATATTTATTGATAATTTTTTTTCTCCAAAAATTATTGCTTTTATTTTATTTCTTCTTCAAAATTTTAACAATCAAGTAAAAAATTAGAAGTCTCTTTTAAATTTTCTTAAATTTGCTACATAATATCAATATTATGAATTGAATATTTACTTTTATTTAAACTTTTCTAAAGTTTAAAACTTTTTATAAAAGTAATAATCCTATACTAATTTTTTTAAATAGTTTAAGATAATCCTTAAGGAGAATCGAGCTTTTATTTTTAAAAAATTAATTATTTTCAATAGTTTATTTCAACTATTGTTGATATATTTTAACTCTTTCTTATTTATTCGTTTATAATAATTATTATTAAAGATAATAATAAAAATAATAACTTTAAGTTTGGAGATCCTAAAAAGCATAATTAAAATATCTTTTTAAAATCGTTAAGTTTTAATTTTTAATATCAACTATTAATTTATTACATTCTAAGATAATAAAAACCTAATAATCTTGATTAATGATATTTTTTCAATATATAACTAAAATAGTTCTCTATTTTAACCATCTTTGATCATTTTTATAATTTTAATTATTTCAGATAGTTAGTTTATACATTTATGTTAAAACTTTAGTAATAAACCCTATTCCAAAATAAAAAATTATTTGAATTAAAATGAATAAATAAAAATTATTGTTAATTTTATACGATAAATTAATTTTTTACATAATCTTTAAAATTATATATCAATAAGAATTATTTTGTGATCATTGCTAATAATTTCAAGAAGAGACCCCCACACATTGGAAGTGGTAAATATTTTTACTAAATCAGAGGTTTGTTATAGCTTGATATTCTAAATTAATTCTAAATATTAATTTAGAATTAATTTTCTAAAAATAAAAGAATACACCCATTGATATTCTTTATTATAAAAAATAAAAACCTTCAAAAAATTTATATTTTTAGTAAATAAATATTTTATCACTTTTTAAAAAGTGATAAAATTAAAAAATTGTTCTTAATAAGTTTAATTTCTTAATAATTTTAAATTATGTTAGTATTAAATACTAACATAAATAACGTTTTATTATTATATTGAGGTTCATATACTTTTAGTGGCATAAAAAGGTTATATTTATTTCAATAACCGTTATAATTATTGATTATTCAAAAAATAATATTTTTCAATAAATTTATAGTAAACTTCTCTCATATATAAAAATTATTACTGTAGATTGATCATTTATCAATAAAAGTTTTTATAAATAGATAATTTTATAAATAAGCATAATTAGATTAATAATTAATTAAAATAGTCTAATCTATATTTAGATGATCAATATGGTTCATTATAAAATAAGTTACTAACAAAATTTTAAGATTAAGTTGGATAAGGGGTTGTTAGTATTTAAAATAATCAGTAATAAAAATTTGGTAAGTTAAGTTTAAAAATTTAATTAATAATTTAATTAATATTAATTAAATTATTTAGTTCTTAAAAAAGAAAAATCATATTCATTGTCTTAATTAGACTGAGAACAAACGGGATTAGTTTAAAAACTATCTTTTTATGAAAAAAGTATCATATAATAAAAAAAATTAATAAGATTAAATCGATTAAAGGTTAGAGTAGATAATTTTTCTTACTAGTAAATAGTGCAAATAAAGAAAAGATTATATAATAAACTATTATGGGGACGGGATAGATAATAGTTTATTATATAGAAACAAACATATCAATTTATTATTGATAATACCTATTTAAAAGTTAAATATTCTTTATTCATTATATATATATATGCACTGATAGTATAATTATTTCATTTAAGTTAATTAAATATCATTTATATTACTATCTTGGGATAATTTTTTTCTATATATATTCTATCAAAATAATGTAATCATATTGCACTGAAAGAAAATTCTATTATATAGCTCTCTTTTGAGAAAAAGTAACAAAGTTTTAAAATTTCAGAATAATTTAATAAAATTGTTTATAACGTACTAGATAATATTGATTTACTGAATATAGTAAGCAGAAAATTGAAAGATAAGTATTTCTAAATTGACTGATAACTTTGTCATAATATATCTTCTTTAAATCTATAAAGAATTTCTGACTTTTATAAATAATCCTAACTCCACATGATTAGTTTTGATTAATTATCTTTAACAAGATTAAAATACTTAAATCTTAAAAAATTTTCTAGATAAATAATTTTACAATCTGATTTAGACTAAGATATTATAGATAATTAGTGAATTTGTATTTTTAATTTTTTGTAGTCTCCTATAAACAAGAAAAAAATTTTCTATTTAATTTCATAAAATAGTTTTAACTATATAATTTTTTGAAAACTATTTATATTCATATGAATATTTTTTACTAAAAATAGCATTTAGATACTTATTTTTCTGTTTCATAATAACGAAAATAGATGGAACTTAAGAATTAAGTTGTTATTTCTTAATTTTATTTTTTAAAATAATTTCTATTTGTATCTATGATACTAAAGGTAAAGTATAAAAATAAGGTGATTAAAAAATTAAAGAAGTTAAATTTGATCCATTTTGGAAAAATGATATGCTTCAATATTATATGTTCTATTTAATAAGTGAATTTAGTTCGATTTATAATTTTTTAATTTTGAGATACAGGTGTAGAGATCATCTCCTAAAATTTGTAAAACTTTATTAAAAATAATTACGTGGATCACGTGCTAGAGATATACGATATAGAAACAAAAATAAAATCATTGTGGAACCAGGACTAATTACATTAAATGATGCATAATCAGTATTAGCAATAATTAGCTTATAAGTAAGTGTAAATTACACTACTAAAAACTAGATTTGTCTTATAAAATCCCGTTTAAAACAAAAATAAAATTTTAGAATAAATTTTAATAGACACTCCTAATTAATGATAAATATCTTATAAGAGATCATATCTATTTTATATTTAATTTAAGTGATTTTTACTTATTAATATTTTACATATTAATCATAATATAACTTATATAAATTATTTATTAAAGTTTAATTTTTTTATGATAAGTATCATATATATAAATTATTTTATAAAACCTATATTCCTATTCATACTTGGATCTTTAAAGGAAATATACTTTTTCTTCTATTAGGAGTAAAATAATGTACCAAGAGCTTATTTGTTCTGAATTAAAAGAAGCAGCGGTTACATTGAATAATTTTCTTAATAAAAAAGAAAATATCGAGGTAATTCAAAAAGCAGCGATCATGTTGTCAAATGCCTTTAAATCGGGAAGAAAAGTGTTATCTTGTGGAAATGGTGGATCACATTGTGATGCCATGCATTTTGCAGAAGAATTAACTGGACGTTGTCGTAAAAATCGATCAGGTTATCCAGCAATTGCGATTTCTGATGTTAGTCATTTTTCCTGCGTTGGTAATGATTTTGGATATGATTATGTTTTTTCTCGTTATATAGAGGCAGTAGGTAAAGAAGGGGATATCCTATTTGCACTTTCAACATCAGGTAATTCTGGAAATATAATTAAAGGAATTGAAGCTGCGCATGATAAAGGGATGAAAGTGATCATATTAACAGGAAAAAATGGTGGAAAAATGGCAGGAAGTGCTGATATTGAAATCAGAGTAACTCATTTTGGTTATGCCGATCGGATCCAAGAGATTCATATTAAAGTGATACATATCTTAATTCAGTTAATAGAAAAAGAAATGTTGAAATAAAATTTTTATGTAATTTTTCTATTAAAAAGCATAATTTATATTTAATAATAATATAAGTATTATTAAATTTAAAAATTTTATATTCTACTAATGAACTATTTATTTCTGAAGTATTCAATATTAGTGTTTAATATATTTGATAAATAATAATAATTTATTTTAAGGTTGCCTTCTCTCTTATTAAGAGAGAAGGAAGATCCCTATTAAAGATAGATTTGAAAATAATTTTATGAATATCGAAATTTCTGAATTTTTAAAGATCGATAATCAATCTTTTAGTTAATTAATTGTATTTTTCATGAAAAGAACATCTTGATTAAAATAGATATAATAAATAATTGTATATATTCTTATATAAATTTGAGTAAGTATATTCTATTATTACAGGATACAAAGAATTTTACGAGAAAATTTTTTAAGAAGAGATTAAATTTTATGTATATAAAGATACAATTAATAGGTAATAAGTTTAATATATTTCTCAATATTATCTTAGTTATTAAAAATATATTCTATAATAATAAATTGATTAGATCTATTTAAGTTTATTAAGAATCTTTCTGAGCAATTAAAAATGATCAATCTATTTAATATATTGATATTATATAGATAAAGGATATATAATCAAATATTTCTTGATTAACTTGGATCGATTTATATACAAAATACCCTATTTTTTTTATTAAAAAAAATTACTTAATTACAAAAACAATTTTTAACAAAAAACTTAAATATTAACTAATATATTAAATATTAATTTTCAACGAATCCTTTAATACTAATAAAAATAAAAATGCAAATTTAGTTTGATGATCTTTTATTTTATTGAGATATAATAGATATATACTGTCATCTTTTCATCTTATCTATAATAAATATTAATATTCTTAAATTTTATTAACTAAATTATTATTTGTTCTGAATGTAAATTCTTTTTTAATTTATAATTAATAAAATAATTATATCTTGGATTACTACTACTAACAAAATATATAGTAACGTGAATTTTTTAAAATTCAATATTCCAAGTATATATTTTAAATATATAAAAATTATTAATATTTCATATTATAAGATTGTAATCTATTTCTAGATAAGAATATATTATATCTAGAAAAGATTAATTATCTATAACATAAAAATTATCTATAAACTATATATATATCTATCATAAAAATATGAAATTAGCTTTTTATGAAAAAATGTTAATTAAAAATTCGATAAAAAATTTTAATCTGAAGTTTTATATTGTAAGTTTATTATTCAAAAAATTTTCTCAATTTTAAAATAAGATTTCATTATATTAATTACTAAAAAATTACGAATTGAATAACTTTTAAGAAAAATAGATTTCTATCTTAGTAAATATTTAAAAATATTTCATAATATTTTTGTAAAAAAATAAATAAATATTAATTAATTAATATTTATTATCCGATCTTGATTATTATTACTTATTTATTATAAATTTTTTTAAATTTATTTAAAATTGTTTCTTTATAAACTAAATGATATTATTATATAATTTTATAATTAAAATTTTAAAAGGAGTTGTAATCACTACCATATTATAAGGATTAACTTTTCAAATTGTAAGGATAAACCTTATAATTTATTATATAATATAAAGTACTATTATTGTAAAATATATATATGAATAAGTCTTTCAATATTTATTGAAGGAAACCTAAGAAAGTTTTAAAAATAATTTTTTAAGAATAAAAACCATAAAGATTTTTGCTAACCTAATTATGATATTAATTATAAAAATAAATTTAGATCAACTCCTGAGTACTTCCAATAAATTATTATTTTATTAATGGCGATAAATAAATAATATTTAATTTTTAAAAAAATAAAAATTTATATATTAAAACACTAATAATTAAGAGTTAATTTATTCATTTAAATTTTAAATATGTATTTTAAGATTTTACTCTTCTACTTATATGGATTAGATAATTAAAATGAAATTTTTCTAATTCTATGTATAAAAGATCCTATAGTTAATTAATCTTTTTTAACTATTCTATAGTAATAAATTCCATTCAATAATGATTGAAACATTAATTATATTAACTTAAAAAAATTTATTTCTCTGTAGAGAAATAAATTAAAATATAGAAAATATTTCTATAAAAATAATAATTATTAGAAAATATTGATTTTCATTTTTGATTGTATTCATAAAAATTGCACTACTTAAAATTGTAAATAAAATACCTCATCGAATTTGGTAAAAATAATAAAAGTTTATATACATATTATCTCTTGTTAATACAACTATTACTAGTGTATAAAATTAATTTTATAGTTTTATAAAATTATTTATTTTTTAATATAACCATTAAAATTTTTATATTTATTCCTCAATTTAATTTCTATAAGTATTAATTAATTTTTTATTTTGTTATGATAAAATCACTATAAATCTCACGAAATATTTTTAGAAATTTTTTGTTTTTAAAATAATTTCTATTGAAAAATTAAAGTTTTATCAATAAAAAATAAATCGCAAAATAGGATGTGGATATAAATTTATTCCCTACGAATGAAGATAAAAATTATTACTCTCTTTAAAAGAATAAAAGAGATTATTGGTCTATTTATTAGTTAATTAAATTTAAAGTTATATTAATAATGTTTTTATTTTAAGATACTATCATAATATCTAAAGGAACTTAAAACTTATTAAGATTAAAATAATTTGGATATTAAAAGGTTTATATTATTTTCGATGATTTTTTATATTTTGTAGCTGGATAGTGAAAACTATTAGAGATGTATAATATTCCTACAAAGATAATTTTTTACTATTTTACTAAAACTATTGAATCGTTTATCTAGTTGGTAATTATTTTTATTGATATCATAGAATAATTGAAGAAATTAAACTTTAAGATTTTAAAAAAAATCTTATTAAGTTTTTTATAAAAAATACTTTTATTTTATTTATTTTACTTTAATTATTAATAAAGTATTTTATATAGGTGGATAGCAACAAAGTAATAGTACTCTTGTATTTTTGCTAAATTTTTAATAAAAAATAAAATATAAATGAAAATATATTAAAAGTTTTTAAAAAATCTATTAAAATTTAAAATGAAATATAAATTGAAAATACTTTGTTCTATTTATAGATAGATATATCTCTAAACCACAAAACATATTTACCAAAAATAAGCCAATATTATAATTGAATGGTTATGTTAACTATTGTTCTATAATTAACATCTAACATTTATTTTGCATGATAAAAAATAGATTGGGAGATACAAAAAATGTTAAGTCAAATTTTGATAAATAATTTTTTATAGTTGTAAAATTTACTCAATATTCATAAATTGGGTATCAAGGAAGAAAATTAAACTTATAAATAAGCTTTTATAGAAAAAACTTAGCAAAAATTAAATTATCAACAAAATAATAGTTGGTTAGATTTATTTTATAAGTATAGTAACTTGTGTAATATTATGGTTTTTACTTACACTAAAGATTAGTGATTTTTTAAAAACCATCATTAATTGAAGTAAGAAAAATATTTTGATCAATTAATTTACGAAATAAGTCGATGTTATAAAATAAATTTTCATTTTTTGAGTGTTAGATTTAGGATAATTAGAAATTTATGAATATATCAAACAAAATTTATTTACGCTCTGAATCAAAACATAAACATCCATAGAAATATTTTTATCTTCTCTGGTTATAATACCTAAATAAGCATTTTGTCATAAGTAACCCAAGTAATATATAATGATGGATGCAGAATCTAATCCTATTAAAAAATATGTTGAATGACATATAAGATAGTTTCCAAATTCCAGTTTTATGTAGCCCTATAATACTAGTAAATGGCTTCATTTTTCTAAACAAGAGTTTTACCCAGTTTAGAAACCTCTAAAAAGAGAGAATTTTTGTACAGTCTGTTTAATAAACATTGAGTTTATTAAGAATTTTTTAAGATATATAATAACATAATTATTCATATTTTTCATCGATGACTAGATATTTTATTTTTACTGATTTAATAATATGGATAAGTTATTTTTTATGAAAAAACAAAGAGATATTTATGTATTAGTATTAACTATATCGGTAAAAGATTACGGTAAGAGTGTTTTCAATGTATTCAATTTACTAAAATAAAATATAAATTTTCCTTTTATAGGTAATAATTTAATCATTTTTCATTTTAGAAATATTTAGAATTAGTATGGGATCAGGTTTTTCAAGATATCTATAATCCTGAAAAAGTTACACTTCTCTCTTTAATTAAGAGAGAAGTGTTTAACGCTTTTACATAGAATGAAGAAAACAAGTTATTACTTGTATAAATTTTTATATCACAACTCTCTTTTGATCAGAAAAAGATCTGTATTGAATTTCTTTCAAATCGAGAAGTTATAATGTGAAAATTTCATAATTATTAATAGTTATAACTTCTTCAAAATAATAATTAATTGTAATTTCTAGAAAAGTTCTGAAAAACATCTAATTTTATATTAAAATATATTAATTTTAATTCATTATTACTTCTTCTTAATAAAAAGTGTTATGTGATGTACAAACAAGTTGTTCTAATTTCATATAAATTTTGTATTATATGCTTCATTTTTTTGAGTTATGAAAGAGTAATTTTAATTGGGCCCCTACCATATTTTACTTTCAAAATTTAATCACTATTTTTTAAAAAATTTTAAGATACACAATGGATTATGAAAGGGAGATACTGAAAAAAGTAATTAGCTTTACACTTATCTATCCTTCTTAATCTTAGATACCAGATCTTTTATCTCACTATTTTAACTTGTAAAATATTAAATAGTTTACATTTAAATTATTATTACTGTTGAAAATATAAAAGATAGGACCAAAAAGTTTTGCTATACTAAAATTAAATCATATAATCATAATTGAACTCTTTATACTTAAATACATTTCTCTTAAAGAGCTAGTGGAGAAAACCCAATACATCAACAAATAGCAGAATTAATTTTCTTTGTATTTTGTGAACCAATTGTTGCTAGAACAGCATAATTAAATTTTTATGGTGATAAGTTTAATTATACTGTTTAGATATCAATTAGTTAGAAGGTATTGTAATTTTACAGTTAATTATCTATTATTTATTTAGTTATATAATATCAATATTTAAAATATTTTGATAAATATCAGTATTTATTAGAAGAATTAAGCTTCTATCAGTTAAATAAAAGAGGTTTAGATTTAAAGATTAATTCTTGCTTTTTAAAAATTTAGAATTGTTATTATTCGTTCTTTTATAGCATATATAAGTTATTTAACTGTTTAATATTATAAAGATCCTTAATCTCTAAGGAAAAGCATTTCCTTTATTATGCAATCATTTATTGATGGTACTTTAATTAATCTTGCTAGAACAACTGTTATATTAAAATTTTCATCAACTAGTTTTATAGCAATGGGTTGCTAAAAGCAAGATTGAATAATCCTCATTGTCTTATTATTTTTTATTTAATTAAATATTAAATTAAGAACGATAAGAAAACTTTGTTATAATTTTACCTTTAAATTTGTTTTAAAAGTAAAATTATTAAGTATTTTATTAGATTAAAATTTTTTTCTGAAAATTTCCATATCAGATAGTTTTTCTTTTTATTATTTTGAATTATTAATTTATATTCATGTAAAAATTTCTTTAGAAATTCCAAGAATTTTTGAAAATAGTTGCAATTAAAATAATAAGTAAACTTATTTATAAAGATTGAAAATTATTTATATCTAATGAAGTGAGTAATTTTTATTACATCGAATTTTAACAAATTAAATATTTTCAAATTCATCGAAAAAAATGGATGTTGCAAAATTCCATTAATATTTTAATTAATTTAGTTAATATATAAAAATTAACATTAAGCATTTATCCAAAATGATTTTGATTAATTTATAGTTTTCATTGTTTGTAGTTAATTTACAATCTACTTTGTAGTAAAATTACATTTTATTAGTTTAGTACAATACTTTTCTTTGATAAAATTGATGATTTAATATTTAATTATTAATGTAGAGAAATTAATAGTAAAATATGATAAATAATAAGCAAACTTTAGTGATAAAATTAGGAACAAGCGTATTAACAGGTGGATCTGTTTATTTAGATCAAGAACGTATTGTTAAATTAGTACGCCAATGTGTAGAACAATATAAAAAAAATAACCATATTATCATTGTAACTTCTGGAGCAATTGCTGCTGGTCGAGAGCATTTAGGTTATCTAAGATTACCTGAAACAATTCTTTCAAAACAGTTATTTGCATCGGTTGGGCAAAGTTATTTGATTCAGCTTTGGGAAAAATTATTTTCAATTTATGGTATCCATATTGCACAAATGTTATTAACCCGAGCTGATATTGAAGATCGTGAACGTTTTTTAAATGCACGAAATACATTAAAAAATTTATTAGATAATCGTATTATTCCTATAATCAATGAAAATGATGTAGTTGCTACAGGTGAAATTAAATTTGGTGATAATGATAATTTATCGGCATTAGTTGCAATTTTATCTAATGCGGACAAATTACTGTTATTAACAGATACTGAAGGATTATATACAGAAGATCCTTTCTGTAATCCAAATGCAAAATTAATTACTGAAGTTCATAATATCAGTAATGAACTAAAATGTATCGCAGGTGATAGTATAACCGGTTTAGGAACCGGTGGAATGGCAACAAAGTTACAAGCAGCTTGGATAGCTGGTTGTTCTGGAATTGAAGTAATTATTGCTCTCGGTGATGATCCTAATGTGATCGAAAATGTGATTCAAGGTCATCAAGTAGGGACAAAATTTCATTGTTTAAAAACTCCGATGAAAAATAGAAAACGTTGGATTTTTGGAGCTCCTTTATCTGGAGAAATTATTGTCGATGAAGGAGCTGCTTTAGTGATACAAAAAAATGGGAGATCTTTATTACCAAAAGGAATAAAGAGAATTAGTGGTAATTTTTCTCGCGGAGAAGTTGTGTGTATTCTTAATTTATTAGGAGAAGATTTAGCACATGGCGTGACTCATTACAATAGCGATGCTCTACGTTTAATCGCAGGGCATCATTCGCAAGAAATTAATCAAATTTTAGGTTATAAGTATGGTGCCGTTGCCGTTCACCGTGATAATATGATAGTGAGTAAATAATGTTGGAAAAAATAGGTAAAGATGCAAAAAAAGCTTCGTTGTTCTTAGCGAGATTAAAGACAAAAGAGAAAAATGATATTTTAATAAATATTGCGAATTCCTTGCAACAAAAGACTACTAAAATTTTATCTGCTAACTCTCAAGATATGGTAGAAGCAAAAGCTATTCATATGAATCCATCTACACAAGACAGATTATTATTAACTACTGAGAGATTAGATGATATTATAAATAATATAAGAAATGTTTCTAAATTAATTGATCCAGTTGGACGTATTCTTGATGGAGATTTATTAGATAATGGCTTAAATATACATCGGCTATGTGTTCCAATAGGTGTAATTGGAGTTATTTATGAATCTCGTCCAAATGTAACAATCGATGTTATATCGTTATGTTTAAAAAGTGGCAATGCAGTAATTTTACGTGGCGGTAAAGAAACCTTACAAACCAATCAAACAATTGTTAAAGTTATTCAAAAAACCTTGCAAAAAAATAATATTCCGAAGGAAGCAGTTCAACTTATTGTTGATCCAGATAGAGAATTAGTAAAAAAATTTTTAAAAATGGATCACTATATAGATATGTTAATCTCTCGTGGTAATTCTGGTTTACATAAAATATGTCGTGAACAATCAACCATTCCAGTTATTACTGGTGGAATTGGTGTATGTCATATTTATGTTGATCAGTATATTGATTTTGATAAAGCACTTCCACTTATTGTAAATTCTAAGGTGCAAAATCCAAGTGCATGTAATTCATTAGAAACTTTATTAGTTCATAAAAGTATTGCAACTACATTTCTACCACTTCTTGCTCAAAAAATGGTTGAAAAAAATGTAATACTACATGCTAGTCAACATACAATCTCCTATTTAAAGTCTAGTTCGGCAAAAGTTATTGAAGTAATGGAGGGAGATTTTAGAGAAGAATGGTTATCACTTGATCTTAACGTTGAGGTTGTCAATAACATTGATGCTGCTATTAATCACATCAGGGAATATGGAACGGCCCATTCAGATGTTATTTTAACAAAATCAATTCAACGAGCTGATTATTTTATTCAGAATGTCGATTCTGCTGTTGTTTATGTTAATGCTAGTACTCGGTTTACTGATGGTGGACAATTTGGATTAGGTTCAGAAGTTGCAGTAAGTACACAGAAACTCCATGCTAGAGGACCAATGGGATTAAATGCATTAACAACCTATAAATGGGTTGTTTATGGTAATAATTTAATTCGTTCTTGAATTATTAGTTCACGATTTTAATTTTATAACTTTTATATTATAGATTCTAAATTTATATATATTAAATATTTAAATAATTTATCGATTAGGAATGGCTTTATAATATACCTTTTTAAAATTACAAAAAGAAGTCGATAGAAAGTAACAGTAAGAAGAATTTTATTCTATTTAAGATATATTATTTTTGAGATTAATTATTTAGTTAAAATTATACTAAAAATAAGTATTTTAGAATAAATTGGAACACAAAGATAGTTAGAATCATATATTCTAATTTAAAATATAATATCTTGCCATCAAATATAGCAAACTAAAGTATTATTTTTAATAGATGAATGGGGAGGTTATTTTATGAAAAAGAAATTAATTTTCTAAAAATTGAATACATTATTTATTATAATCCAAGATTTAATATATTGATTTTGTCTTTAATTAGTAATCTTAAAACTTTAAAGATTAATATTAATTTAATTAAAACGTTAAGAAAAATAATTAAGGTAATAGTGGAAGAAAGAGAAAGCTACCATTTAGCTACTTACAATTAGAGTATTAATATTAATTAATTTATAAGTAAAAATTATTTACTAATAAAAAATTAAAAGATTACTTATATTATTTTAATTTTTCCATATTAGTATCTATATAAATTTATAGATTTACTATTAAGTAATTAATAATTTTAAGAAATTAATGATAGAAGAGATATAAAAATAAATTATTACAAAATCAATATTTTGATATTTTCGTAGAAATATTTTTAAGATAAAATTAAGAAATATACAAAATACTTAATAATACTAATTATATCTATTTTATAGACGGAATTTAATTTTATAATTTTAAATTATTTATTCGTTAATCATAATAGTAATCCCGTTTTATTGAATTATTAAAACTCTATATTTGATATTCTTTTTACTTTTTTCTACAAAGAAAAAAGATAATTAGAGGCTTTATTCAAAAAATATATAAAAAGTGAACAAGATCACCCCCTCATTCATTCAAAAAAAGGACGAATATTTCATGATTCTCTTATGATTCTTCTTTTTTGTTTCTAAAAATCTAGTAAAATAGTTATTTCCATTAAACTTTAATCTACTTGAATTAAATTATTTTAGTCGGTTGATATGAATTTTAAAACTCAATTTTTCTTTAAAATAAAATCAATAATTTTATTATTAACAAAATTTCAATATTTAAAAAAATAAATATTTATCTGATCCATCGATTAAAGGGAAAGAGAATAAATTTATAAGATTATAAAAACTAGATTGAATAATCTCCCTTCCATAATAAATATTTTGAAAATTTACTTTTATTTTGATAAAAACGTTTTGGCATTTCATTTCTTATGTCGAAAATATTAGTTTTAAAAAGAGTTATTAAAATTTACTGAACATATTCTAAATCTTATATCAGAGAAAGATAAGGCATTTACTAATATGTAGCTCCGCTCTTATCTTTATAGATTAATAATGAAATATAATTCATCGCGGTATCAATATTATCTTTTTTGCAAGAATCCTTTTATAAAATAGATAAAAATAGATAATTACATATCTAATATGGGTGGGTTATAAGAGAAATATTCGATATAGATGAAAATCATAAGAAAGCAAAGAAATTTTTATCCTTTGGGGATATATAAATAGTAATAAAGATCAGAAAATACTATTGTTCATCACCTGTTTGTTTTCACGAAAACTTCATCAACTAAATTTGTAAATCTAAAAATTCAAGGTATCTACTTTCTTAGAATTAGTGAACATTCAATAATAGAGCAAATGAAAATTCTTCTGACTATATATAATTAAAAATCTATTACTATCGTTATATCAGATAAAACTTTATTTATTTTTTAATCAAAACTGGTTAATAAAAAATTTTATTTTTTTATAATTAATAACTTTTCTGATCTTGTTGAGATATTGGAAAAATTAGGTTCTTCAAATTGTTATATTTGCAACGAAAGTTAAATAATTAAACCATATATTCCTATATGACTCCTACTAAATGTTGACTATCAAAAAGGATTAGTCAAAATTTTTTAAAAAAGTGATTAAAAGAACAGTATCCAGATTATAATTACTTTCTAAAAAATCTACTAAAAATAATTTATTCGCTTTCATCTTAGATAGTATAGAAAGTCTCTGATTATTTTGAATAATATCAGTTTTTAGAAGTGAAATTTATTGTTATTGAAAAGTATTTTTTGAAAAATAGAAAGAATTTGTGAGATAACTTTATACTTATATAGTTTAATAAAATTATACAGTATTCAGTAAGTAGAATTAAAATTTCGCTATTACATATGTAATAAAAACTACTCATTACTATCATAATAAAAACAAAGGTAGTAAGAAATAAATACTAAGTTAGGAAGAAATGATTGGACGAAATCTATCACGTATATTTTTCTTAGGACTAGTAATAATATTTATAAAATAATAATAGCTTTTCTAATCAAAAAAATTTCAATTTATTATCGAAACTTTATGATATTTTAGAAATTAAAAAATAAAATTTATAAAACCTGTTTTTCTGCACAAATAAAAAGTATTCATTGATATGAATTTTTAGATATCTATTTTTTGTAATAACAAAAATACTTATTTATCCAAAAATAAAGATTAAGAAAAAATTATTAGTTAAATAAATTTAATCAACCTCAAGGGAGAATGATTAGATTTTAAAAAGTAAAATATAGAATATCTATCTAAACTTTAATTTTTTACGGATCTATTTTATATTAATGTATATAACATATAAAATAAATATTTTATTAAATTATTTTTTAATAAATATCTATTTCTAATAAATTTACTTTTTTAACTATTAATTTGGTTTAAATTATAATCGAAAAATATATTTCCATTAAATCTTTTAAGATAAAATCTTAACCTATAACGTGATATATATAAAAATTATTTTTTATATATAGTAAATTTATTTTTATTATCTTAAAATATTCAAGCACACTTATTGATTAACTTGTATTAATTATAGATTATCATTTTTAATATTCTATTTTAACTAATAACTAAAGTTTATACATAATTTAAGTTATTTAAAAATTAATTACTATTATTAGCTATTAAAATTTCTATTTTAATATAGAGATAAACGAAAGTTAACATGTTTCTTTTTATTAATAGAAAGTTAAATATAAAGAGAAATAACATTAGTATAAAATAAATATTAGTTTCAATATATAATAGTTAAATTATTTCCTATTAAACTAAATAGAATATTTGTTCTTCTTTTATTTAGAAAAGAATATAATTAGGAGAAGGTATACCTTAATAAACCTTGGTATTTTAATGATTGTATTAATATACATGAATTAGTTGTATATTTTAACAATTTATTCATAAAATTTAAGGATTTTCAAAATTACTAGGTAAAATTGCTCTCGGTAACTTTAATTGATGGATAAATATGTTTATGAAATTTAGTTATAAGTCTATTTTCCAACTTGACTTAGGATAATCTATGAGAAATAGAAGCATTAATGAGATTCGTCAAACCTTTCTTGACTTTTTTCATACTAAAGGGCATGAAATTATACCTAGTAGTTCATTAGTACCAAGTAATGATCCAACATTATTATTTACTAATGCAGGAATGACTCAATTTAAAGATGTATTTTTAGGATTAAATAAAAGAAATTATTCTCGAGCAACAACTGCGCAACGTTGTGTTCGAGCTGGAGGAAAACATAATGATTTAGAGAATATTGGTTACACTACCAGTCATCATACTTTTTTTGAAATGTTAGGTAATTTCAGCTTTAATGACTATTTTAAAGAAGATGCAATTAAATATGCTTGGGAACTTTTGACAAGTGAGAAGTGGTTTAATTTACCAAAAGATCGGCTTTGTATTACTGTTTATCATACTGATGAGGAATCTTATAATATTTGGCAAAAAGAGATTGGTATTCCTTCCGATCGTATTATTCGGGTAGGTGATAATAAGGGTTCTCTTTATGCTTCTGATAATTTTTGGCAAATGGGGGATACCGGTCCTTGTGGTACTTCTACAGAAATTTTTTATGATCATAGTGAACATATTTTACAAAAAAATTTAGGTTTACTTGAAAAGAATGATGATCGTTATATTGAAATCTGGAATATCGTTTTCATGGAATTTAACCGACAGCATGATGGAACGTTAAAAAGACTTCCAACTACTTCTGTTGATACAGGTATGGGACTTGAACGTATTACATCTGTATTACAACATGTTAACTCAACTTACGAAATTGATTTATTTCGTCAATTAATTGATTTTATTTCTAAAACTCTTTCTATATCAGATTTAAGTAATAAATCATTACGAGTTATTGCTGATCATATTCGATCTACTGCTTTTCTTATTGGAGATGGTGTATTTCCTGCTAATGAAGGGCGGGGTTATGTGTTACGTCGTATTATTCGTCGAGCGATTCGTCATGGATATATTCTAGGATCTAAAGAGATATTTTTCTATAAATTAGTTGCACCACTGATTCAGTTAATGGGTAAAACAGCTGATAAATTAAAATTTCAACAAGAAACGATTGAAAAAATATTGAAAAATGAAGAGAAACAGTTTTCTCATACTTTATCTCGTGGATTGCAATTATTAGATAATGAATTAGAAAAGTTACAAGGAAATACTTTAGCTGGAGAAATTGCATTTCGCCTTTATGATACATATGGGTTTCCATTTGATTTAACCACTGATGTTTGTCGTGAACGTGGTATTAAAGTAGATAAAGTAGCTTTTAATGTTGAGATGGAGCAGCAAAGATACCGAGCTAGGAAGGTTAGTAGATTTACAATCGATTATGATAATTTGATTAAAATAGATAATCATAGTGATTTTTTAGGATATGAAAATAATAATCAAGAATCTATAGTAACGGCTATTTTTCATCATGGTAAATCAGTCCATATATTAAATAAAGGTGAAGAAGGGATTGTTATTCTTGATAAAACCACTTTTTATGCTGAATCAGGTGGTCAAGTTGGTGATAGTGGTATACTTCGCAATATGCATTGTCAATTTTCTATTTTTGACACACAAAGATATGATAAAGCAATTGGACATATTGGTATGGTAATGAGTGGATCACTATCTGTAAATGATTTAATTGAAGCAAGAATTAATGTTGAACGTCGTAACGCTATTTGTCGAAATCACTCTGCTACACATTTATTACATGCAGCTTTACGTAATGTATTTGGAAATCATGTAATCCAAAGAGGATCATTAGTTAATGAGAATTATTTGCGTTTTGATTTTTCTTATTTTGGTGTAATAACACCTATGCAAATACATAAAATTGAAGATATCGTAAATTATCAAATTCGTAAAAATGACCCTATTATAATAATGTTAATGGATTTAGAGGCAGCAAAAGAAAAAAGAGCAATGGCGCTTTTTTATGAAAAATATAATGAACAAGTACGCGTTCTTAGTATCGGTGATTTTTCTATTGAGTTGTGTAGTGGTACTCATACAAGCCGAACTGGGGATATAGGATTATTTTGTATTAAAAAAGAATCAAGTATAGCAGCTGGAATTCGTAGGATTGAAGCAATAACGGGACAAACTGCTATAAATAATATTCATCAACAATCCCAAGTATTAGAAGAAATTAGTCAACTAATGAAAAGCGATATTAATACTTTAATGAAAAAAATTAAAATAACATTAGATAAAGTTAAGATATTAGAAAGATTATTAAATCAATTAAAAGCAGAACAAGCTACTAAAGAAATCATTTCTTTAAGTCAGAAAGTGAAAAATTTTAAAGGAATTAACTTGTTAATTACTCAATTAAACAACACTGATCCTAAACAGCTACGTATCCTTGTTGATTCTTTAAAAAATAAATTAAGATCGGCAATTATTGTTATTTCTTCTATAAAAGATGATAAAGCTATTTTAATTGTTGGTGTAACAAATGATTTGATTCTTAAAATAAAGGCTATTGATTTAATTTTATTTATTGTTCAGAAAGTAGACGGAAAAGGAGGTGGTCGCAATGATATTGCTCAGGCTATCTGCTCTAATATAACAGCTCTTCCTGTTGCATTAGCTTCAATTGAAGAGTGGGTTAATTTACGTTTAACATAAATTAATTAATAAAGGTCATATTAATTAACTTAATAACCTTTAATAGATTATTTTAATAATTTAAATATAAATTATATTTTTATCTATAATATTTAAGTATGATGATTGTTTAGATAAAATACTTTATATTTTAATATCAATACTTTATATTTTTACAGTCTATAATAAATAATAAAAGAAAAACCTAGGAGACTCGTCTCTTTTAAATTTTTAAGGAGAAAAGAATGCTTATTTTAACTCGTCGAGTTGGTGAAACGCTCATGATAGGTGATGAGGTAACAGTAACGGTTTTGGGTGTAAAAGGTAATCAGGTACGTATAGGGGTTAATGCACCTAAAGAAGTTTCTGTTCACCGTGAAGAAATTTATCAACGAATCCAAGATGAAAAAAGTCACCCAAATAATCAGTAAATTAGTTAAAGCATTTATTTTAAAAATAAATATTAATCATTTTTATAAAATGATAATTTTTATGCAGTCATATTTTATGACTGAGTTTTAAGTTCGATCTTTCATAATACTTAATTACATAGATTGTAAAAATATATTTTATACTTTTAATAAATTTATTAAATTTTAATTATTAAATCATAAGAAATTATTAAAAATAATTAATAAATACATTATTATTTATTAGTTAATATAAGTTTATAATAAAAAATATTTAGTTAACTATTTTAGTTTTAAATACTTTAATTTTATTAAAGCATCAAAAACTTATATTTCATTTATTTTTTAATTTATTGTTTCAAAGGTTTTATTAATAAATATAAAAACCATATTATTTTATTGTTAATCTACTCTACTCTTGATTCTAAAATATGAAATAAAAATAAAAAAGAAAAATATAGAAAAATTGTTTGACTTCTAAGTTTTGGAAAGTAATAGTATCCACTACGTAACAAAAAAGATTTCTTTAAGATTTTATCATTCTATTCAATGATGAGGTGGCCGAGAGGCTGAAGGCGCTCCCCTGCTAAGAGAGTATGCGGTTAATAACCTGCATCGAGGGTTCAAATCCCTCCCTCATCGGAATTTTAATAGTGTGCATCCATAGCTCAGCTGGATAGAGTACTCGGCTACGAACCGAGCGGTCGGAGGTTCAAATCCTTCTGGATGCGCCATATAATAAAACCTTTCCTATCATCAATTGAATTTTTCCCTTATAATTAAAATATATTTATTACTTTAATTATCAAATCTAAATAGATTTTAATTGAAACAATTTAATTATTTAAGAAAAAGTACTTCTCTAAGAAATAACAAACATATAACGGGAGGTAAAATTTGATACCAAATGTATCAAAATCACTATCATGGTTAGAAGAACGCCCTAATATTTTACATGGTCTTCGTCGAGGTATTGAGCGTGAAACTCTCAGAGTTACTCCAGAAGGTAGATTAGCTAATTCTCCGCATCCTGATAGTTTAGGAAAATCATTAACTCATCCATGGATAACGACTGACTTTTCTGAATCTTTGCTGGAATTCATCACTCCTGTTGATGATAATATTGGACATGTTTTAGCATTTTTAAGAGATCTACATCGTTATACAGTACGTCATCTTAATCATGAGCTCATGTGGCCACTAAGTATACCTTGTTTCATAGAGCATCAAGATAATATTAAAATTGCTCAATATGGCATCTCTAATATTGGACGTTTCAAAACTTTATATCGGGAAGGATTAAAGAACCGTTATGGTGCATTAATGCAAGTAATTTCAGGGATCCACTATAATTTTTCTTTACCTATTAAATTTTGGGAGGCTTTTATTGGCGTTAAAGATCCTGAAAGTGGTAAGGAGAAAATTTCTTCTGGTTATTTTCGACTGATTCGTAATTATTATCGCTTTGGTTGGGTGATCCCATATTTATTTGGTTCCTCTCCTGCAATTTCTGGTTCTTTTTTACCAAAAAACGATAGAAATCTATCTTTTGAGAAAACAGTTAAAGGAACTTATTATTTACCTTATGCTACATCGTTACGAATGAGTAGTTTTGGATATAGTAATAAATTCCAAAAAGATTTAAAAATAATCTTTAATGATCTATCAACTTATGTTACTTTCCTTAAAAAAGCGATAAAACAACCATCCGCTGAATTTAAAAAACTAGGTTTATATAATAAAGATGGTAAATATTTGCAGATAAATAGCAATATTTTACAAATTGAAAATGAGTTATATGCTCCTATTCGTCCTAAACAAAAAGTTATTGGTGATGAATCTCTATCCGATGCATTGTTAAAAAAGGGAATCGAATATATTGAAGTTAGATCTTTGGATATTAATTTATTTACTGCTATTGGTATTGATGAAACTCAGATCCATTTTCTTGATCTTTTTTTGATTTGGTGTGCGTTAGCAGAAGATGTATCAACAATGGATGAAAAAGAGTTGAATTGTTGCCGAATTAATTGGAATCGAGTGATTCTTGAGGGTCGTAAACCTGCACAAATAATCGGTATTGATTGTGGTAAATCAATGAGATCTTTAAAAGAGCTAGGGCAAATATTATTTGATGATTTAATTAGAGTTGCAGACGTGTTAGATGTTAGTGGAAATAGTCGATATCATGAAGTTTGTTCTCAATTAATATCAATGTTTGATAATCCAGATCTTACTTATTCTGGTCAAATATTACCTAAAATGATCGATCAGAATATTAATAAATTTGGATTAGAGTTAGCCAAATTTTACTATCAACAATTAAATAATGAATCTTATGAAGTGATAACAGATATTGAATTTAGTAATGTTCGTAAGGCTTCGATTTGCAAACAATTAGAAATTGAAGAAAAGGACAAAATAAGTTTTGATAAATATTTAAAGAAGTATACAGGATAATAATAAAAAATATCAAACTTTAAAACAGATAAGATAAAATATATTAGGAAATAGTATAATGATAATTATCACTTTTACTTAAATATATAGGTATTTAGAATAAAAAGAAAGTTCTTGACATATGAAATCGATTTCAAATTGGAATTAATGTCAATAATTAATAATCATTTTATTAAAAAGCATAATATTTTCGATAATAATTTAAAAAAATTAAGATGTCGATAATCATATTATGATTATTGGAAAAATTCCTTTAGGAGCAATTTAACAAATCACAAAAAATATATCTTATTAATCGTATTACTATTGATAATGTATGATTTAATAAAAAATGCATTAAAAATAATAAAATAATTATTTACCATAAATAATGATTAGTATTAATTTTATAACAATTCAAATTTAATTTTTATTAAAAAATACTTTTGCATAAAGTATTTTATTGTTTTTGTAAAGATTTATCTTTCAAATAATTTTGAAATTAAAATTCTCACTTTAATGAGAATCAAAATATCGAAAATAATTATTTTTTCTAATAAAAAATAATTATTAGAGGGTTTTTGGGGGGGAGTTAGAATATTAATTTGATTATTTACTAATCAAAATAAAAACCTAATAAGAGTTTAATGAGTTTAAATATTTGAATGGTAATTTCAATTTATTAAAATAAATTAATGAAAATATTTTAGTTATAAAATTTAAATTTATTCGATTTAATTCTTAATTTTTCTATTTCTTTGGAAATTAATAGAAGAATAAAATTCTTTTTTTGATAAAAATAAATTTTTTAATAAAATGTTTTTAGGGATTTTCTAAGAATTTTTCTATTATTTAATTAATTAAATAATAGAAAGAACATATAATACTTTATTATTGTAATAAATTATAATAATAAATATAAAAAATAAATATCATCGATTAGACCTTTAAAAAAAATCATACCCTATCCTTCTAAAAGATATCCGTGATGAAACAGATAAATAAGAAAATAATCTAAATAAAATAAAATATAACAAGATAAAATAGTAAGCTTCCTCTTTAGTAAAGGATTTAATAAAGTTAATTATAGAATATATAAACTAGTTAAAATAAAAGATTTATATCCTAGTAAATTTTATGATAATTTAAATAAAAATTCTTTAATACTCCACTTAAAATGGAAAATAAATCCAATTAAATAGTGATTTCTCAATAATAAGTTAATAACTAATAAGATAAAAAATAAATAATTGATAATAAGGAACTATGCTTATCTATTAAAACTAGAAATTTTTATAATGATACCAATTAATAAACTAAAGGAATAGAAATTGATTTTAAAAAAAATTAAGTTCTAATCTTTTTGGTAACCAAAAATCAATTTTTAACATGATATAATGAATTATAAGAAAGATAATCAATAATACAAATTTCAGATCCAAT
Organism: Arsenophonus sp.; assembly: GCA_046530785.1. GTDB lineage: Bacteria > Pseudomonadota > Gammaproteobacteria > Enterobacterales > Enterobacteriaceae > Arsenophonus. Next base: position 21,714 of record JBHEQT010000008.1, on the reverse strand, counting down.
ATAAATTTTTATTTATATTAGATAAATATATTGATTATATTACAGAATTCATACCAAAATGAGTACTAATTGAAGATAATAGGAAAATAGTAAGATACGATTTTTATTTATTAGATAATTTATTAAATCTTAAATAAATTATGCATAAACATTCCCTTTATTTCTTTTTTAATTGTTACTCTTTATTTTTATAAAAGTTGATGTAATGATTAAATCATCATCAATTTCAATAAAATTAACTGAAAATAAATTCTTTAATAGAACTAAATTAAGAAGATATTTGATAATTTAACTAATAAAACTTTCACATAGATTTCGTAAAATTAGAGGTCGTAGAAGGTTTAAGTACCGACCAATATTAAAGAAACATTACGTTGAAGTTCGTATAAGAGTTATTAGAAGCTGATATTTCTTTACAGAAATACGAAATTTATTCAATTAGTAAAAAATATTAGATCAAGATATCAACAAAAATCTAAAACCAGAGAAAGAATTCATAAAAATTGTTCAAAATGATTTCACTAAAATGATGGATGAAGAAAATAATGCTTTAAATTTATCTATACAACCTCCTTCAGTTGTTCTTATTTCTAGCTTGCCAAGGTTCAGGTAAAACAACAACTGTAGAGCTCTAAATTAAGAAAATTATTAAAGGAAATCATAAGAAAAAGTTTTAGTAGTTTTCCGTTGATATTTATCGTCCTATTGTCATTAAACAATTAAAATACTCACTCAAACAGTAGGGATTAATTTTTTCATCAGATTCAAACAAAAATCCTATTGAGATTGAAATTAATTCACTGTGCAATATGGCAAAAAATTTTATGATGTTCTAATAATAGATACATCTTTGGCATCTTCATATTGATAAAGCTATAAAATGCAAGAAATTCAAGAAATCCATCGCTCTGTTAATCCAATTAAGATCCTATTTATTGTTGATGCAATGAAGTGCATGGCAAAATGCTGCTAATACTGCTATATTTTTTAATGAAAAGTTTCCATTAATCATGTTTTATATTAACAAATTTGATTGGGTGGAGAATGCTCGAGGTGGTGCTACATTATATCAATCCGATATATTATCGATAAAACAATTATTTTTTTGAATAGGTGTTGTGGAGAAAGTAGATAACTTAAGATCTTTTATCCTGACAGAATTTCCTTTCGTATACTTAGTTATAGGAGATATTTTATCATTGATTGAACAAATAAAAAATAAAATTGATCATAAAAAACAGAAAAAATGCTCATAAACTTAAAAAATAATATTTTTGATCTAAATGATTTTTTTTGATCAAATTAAACAAATACGTAATATAAATGGGTATAGGAAGAGCATGTTAACTAAAATCCCAGGAATATCGAAGATTTCTGATGCAAGTTAAGTCACAAATAAATGATAAAATGTATTAGTTAGAATGGAAAAAATTATTAATTCTATGACTAAAAAGAGCGATAAAATTCAGAAATTATTAAAAGATCAAGGAAAAAATCGAATTATAGTCGGTTCCGGAATAAAAATACATGATGTTAATCAACTATTTAAAATTTTTCTGATGTACAATGGATAATGAAAAAACAAAAAAAATTAAATAATATAATTCACGAGATATAAAGTTATAGTACCTTATTGAGTTCTTAAGAAAAAATAATTTAATGTTAAATAAACAACTTCTTATCTTGATTGTTTTATATAAAAATAATAAAATCTTTATATTATATATTATAAATAGGTCCTACTCTTGATGGATCTGTTTTTTGTTAATTAATGAAGAGAGATGTTATGGTATCAATTCGTTTAGCTCGTGGTGGATCAAAAAAACGTCCATTTTATCAAGTCGTTGTCACAGATAGCCGTAATGCGCGTGATGGTCGATTTATTGAACGTGTAGGTTTTTTTAATCCTATTGCATCAAGTAAAACGAAAGAATTGTATTTAGATCTACTTCGTATTGATCATTGGATTTCTTTAGGTGCAATAATTTCTGATCGTGTTTTAAGATTGATCAAAAAAGAAAAAACGGCTTGATTTATTAAAGTGGTTATAAGCAAAAATATTTTTTTTAAAATTCCTAATAATCCTATTGTATTAGGAATATTAGGTTCTTCGTATGGAATTTATGGTTGGTTTAGAATCTTTTCATACACCGAATATACTGAAAATATATTTAAGTATCAACCTTGGTTTATTCAACGTTCAGGTGAGTGGAAGAGATTAAAATTAGAAGATTGGAAATATCACAATAAAGATATTATTATTAAAATAAAAAATATTGATAACAGGAATTTATCTAATTCAATAACTAATTGTAAAATTATCGTCGATGCGAAACAACTACCTGTACTTAAAGATAATGATTATTATTGGAAAGATATAATTGGATGCAAGGTCATAACTACTAAAGGTTATAATTTGGGTTATGTTAAGAATTTAATGGAAACAGGATCAAATGATGTCCTGATAATTAAAGCAAATTTAAAAGATGCATTCCATATTAAAGAACGATTAATACCGTTTCTTAATGAGAAGGTAATTAAAAATATTGATCTAAGTACTAAGATAATTAAAGTAGATTGGGATCCTAGTGTTTAAACTCTAGTTTTATATTTTATAAATGGAACAAAGAATGCAAATTGGGATTATTAGCCTCTTTCCAGAAATGTTTCGTGCAATAACTGATTATGGGGTTATTGGTCGTGCAATAAAAAATGGTCTACTGAATATACAGTGTTGGGATCCTAGAAATTATACTAATGATAAACACCATACTGTAGATGATAGGCCTTATGGTGGTGGTCCTGGTATGTTGATGATGGTACAACCTCTTAAAGAAGGAATTCATGCAGCAAAATCTGAAATCGGTCAAAATACTAAAGTAATTTATCTTTCTCCACAAGGGAGAAAACTTAATCAGCAAGGAGTTTTCCAATTAACAAAAAATAAAAAACTTATTTTAGTTTGTGGTCGATATGAAGGTATTGATGAACGGATTATTAAAACAGAAATTGATGAAGAATGGTCAATTGGTGATTATGTTCTTAGCGGAGGAGAATTAGCAGCTATGGTAATAATCGATTCAATTTCTCGTTTTATTCCTGGTGTATTAGGTCATCAGATATCAGCAAAAGAGGATTCTTTTATAACTGGATTGCTTGATTGTCCTCATTATACTCGCCCTAAAGTATTAGAAAACATGAAAGTTCCAACTGTTTTATTGTCGGGAAACCATTCTGAAATAGAGCGTTGGAGAAAAAAACAGTCGTTAGGTAGAACATGGATTAGAAGACCTGAGCTCTTAAAAAGAGTATCTTTAACTGATAAACAGAGAAGATTATTGGAAGAATTTAAAAAAGAATATGAAGAAAAATAAGGTATTATTTAATATAGTTAATATATAGAATATCTTCTATATATTAAATTTACTTAATTTCAGAGGGTAACTATGTTTAATATTATTAAAGAACTTGAACAAAAGCAAATAAAGAAAAATATTCCTTCATTTCATTCAGGTGATATCCTAGAAGTTAAGGTATGGGTAGTTGAAGGTTCTAAAAAACGATTGCAGATATTCGAAGGTATAGTTATCGCTATTCGTAATCGCGGTTTACATTCAGCATTTACTGTTCGTAAAATTTCTAATGGTGAAGGTGTTGAAAGGGTGTTTCAAACACATTCACCAATTATAGATAGTATAAAAATTAAACGTTTTGGTTCTGTTCGTAAAGCTAAATTGTATTATCTTCGAGAACGTTCTGGTAAAGCAGCTCGTATTAAAGAGCGTTTAAATAATAAATAATTCATAATTCTTTATATCATAAAATCGTTAAATTTCGTATCAATTTAATTTTTTATGATTTGTATCATACTTATTGATATTTCTTCTCAATATTGATTCATTTCATTCATAAATAGAAACAGTTAATTCAATACTATGATAGTCCATAATATTTAATGATTTTTAGTTAGAAAAAATAAAAGGTGCTATAAGCATAATTGAGTTGTAAATAAATATTAAAATAATATCCAGATTTTCTGATTATTCAAAATTATTAGTTGATTTTCAAATATAATACTGATATTACCATTTAATAATTTTTATATTTTTAGTTGATAATAATTAATTAATAAAGTGAAATTTATTTTTTTACAAATATAGTATAGTACTGGTTATTTTCTTTTCAAGAAAAAGAAAAATAAAAAAATTATAAGAATAAGAGATATTATAAATTATGAAGTACAGATATGCAATATTAATTTTAATATAAGATTAATTTTTTAGAAATTGATTCTATCTTTATAGTAATTTAAAAAGATTTTTTAAATATTTATTATTTTTGAATAAGTGGATTTAGTTTAATAGATAAATATTTTTCAAGTATTATAATGGTTGAAAACTATGTCCATAAAAAATCAAGTTTCTGAATAATTTAGTTATAAAATAATTATGGTCTTTTATTATCGATTCTTATATTAATTTTAAAATAAGCGATATATTATTAATACTTCGTATATTAAAATTCGTTAACTATTTAAAGAAGTATATTAAAATATAAAAAGATAATAAATTTATGAAATCGATGATTTTAGTAAAATATAATTAATGATTATATTTAATTAAATAAAATCATTAACGTTAAAATAAACTATATATAGCATAGAGATATAAATTTAAAGATTAAATCTATATGACAAAAAATGGAAAAATATCTATAATATTATTAGAAATATATTTTACTTAAATTCTTTATGGATCTAAAAATTTGTAAATAATAAAGAATTTAAAACATTAAATTCTAATTTATTACTTATTATAATAGATAGAAAAATTGAATGAAAAATTATTTACTAAAAAACTTTTATATTTTTAAATATAAAAGTTTTTTAGTAAAAGTATTTAAAATATAAAAGGATAATTTATGTTGCTTAATCTTTTTCTATAATAATAATTTAGGATTATATTATTTTACGGTAAAATTATTTATAGATATTTAAATTATTTTAGGGATTTATTATCATTATATATAATATTTTTAATATATAGATGTATTTATATAGTATATTTAACAATGTTATAAAAGATAAAATTTATTTTTAAAATAATTCTATGAATGAAGTTCATATCTACTATTTAGTATTTAAATATAATTAATGATTTAAAGAAGAATATTATTTATAATATATACTTATAATATATAAAAAATTATAAATTTATAAAATTTATTCAGAAGTTTATTATTTTAATACTTTTAGTAAGATAATAATCTAAGAAATAGTTAATCTTTAATAATTGTTAGTAAATTTATTGTCTATACATCAAATTATAAAAATTAATAATAGTTATATCTCTATTTTTTAACATTCATATTTATTTGAGAATATGTTTATTATATCTCTAATTAGTATATTTACTTAATTATTAAACATTATAAAATTTTCTTATTTATAATATTTATTTAAAGTTCAATATAAATAAAATTTATTATTTTTAAATTGATTATATTATTTAATTGATTTGCTTAATATGTAAAAAGATTTATGAAAATAGTTGTAGATTATTACAAGAGTCTAATGAGATTAATTTCGTTAATTTAACATTGTTAATATTTTTAAAAATTATACTTATATAAGTAGTTTTAATTTATAATATCAGTATATCTTAAATTATTAGATGGATAATAGAATACTAATTTTCTTAGTTTGTGATTTTAATTAAGATTTAAATTCCTAATTATATATTTAGTGATCGTAAGTTTATTATTACTTTAATTTAAAGGTAATCTTATTCTTATAAAAGATTAAATCTAATATTAAAACTAATTATATATATAATCTAATTATAATTAGATTATATATATAATAAATTTCAACTATATAACAACACTTTTCAATTTTTCTATTTAATATTTCTTCCATACTTTAAATAAATTGATTTATTAAAATAATTTATTACACTAAAATTACTTTAGTTATTAATAGTAGAGAATGATTAATAAACAAATGTATTTATACCTATAGTTTAAAGTGAAAGATTTTATAGTAAATGATAAACACAAATATTGTAAATTTTCCACTGAAATAAAATTTTCTAAAAGTAGAATACGATTAAAACTAACCTACTTTATTTCAACTAAAATAAAGAATATTTTAAAGGTTATCACCATCTATATTTAATGAATTAACTAAAATAGAGAACTGAATATTAACTATTCCTTCTTTGCAAGGTATAAATAAAAATTTATTATACTCTTTAAAAGAGTTCTAGAAAAATTATTTATTACAAATTTTTAATAAAAATTTTGCTATAATAACACATAATTTATACTATCTTTTATTTTAAAAAGAAGATAGTATAAAAACTTATTTAGGGATTTTTTTCATTTAGTTATTAAATTGATTTTGTAATTTTTATGGTTTTTATGATTAATAATCTGGATTGGATACACTATTAATTTAATAGAATATAGATGGATTTTTTTATTTGTGAATCTATTGGTAATAAATGATTTTTTAATCATACAGATAAACTTTTCTAAATTTTTTAAATAAGACCAATCAAGTTATTACTTCAATATTTATTTTTTCAAAAAAGATATATTTCTATTTTTTATAAAAATGAAGCTTGATCAAAATTTTCTATTTTATCTCTCTAAATTTATAGAAAAAATTAAATGAGTATTATCTATATTTATATTTGCATGATTTTTTAGAAACTTAAAGAACCAAAATAATAAGTGAAGATTTTTTTTCAAAAAAGAAAATTGATTAATCTCTCATATTCTTTTAAGAAAAAAACTGATTATTTGTTTGAAAAATAAGAAAATACTGAATTTAATCCTTTTCCTGCCTCCTGGCATTATGAAGAAATCCTTATTTATTTAAAATTCTGTCAATTTTTTAGAGGAATATTTTAGTTTTTCTAGAAACTATTTTTTAAAAAGAAAATTTTTTATAATATATTAGTTATATAGATCAATAAGTGAATTGTTTTTTAACAACGAAAAACTGTAAAAATTATTGTAGATATTATAACTGTTTTATATTACTACTCTGATTACAAAACAAAATAAAGATCAAAAATAATTGTTAAGTTAAAAAAAAATAAGAAAAGATTATATTAATAATATTTTTAAAAAATATTACCTTAAATAAGGATATTAATCAGTTTTTGATCGAAAAGTCTCTTTACTGTTATTAAGCATAAATCATCGATCTTTGATACATTAAACTAAAAAATAGATACAAAAAATTGGTTTTACTGTATAAATGAAACAGTTCAAAAATGTCGATCTTTTCGATCTATTCTAATTATGATAACCATATTTCTTATAACTATACAAGAAATATTATTAAAACCAGAAGAAGAGTTACTATCTAAATAAACGATTATTAATAATTTTTAAGAAAAAATAACTTTTAATGAATGTGACTAAAACAGTAAGAAAATCTATCCTAAGTTTTATTTTACTCTTTATTTTATATCATTTTAAACCGATAATTTATTATAAACAAAAATAAAAAATAAAATATATAATTTAATATTATTAATATATATATTATAATAAATTTAAAAAACTTCTAATCATAAATTTTATTTATTCATTTATCAAATGAAATATATGAGTATTTATCATCTACAAAATTTTTGAGGATCTTTTATAACAAATATAAAAATAATTATTTACTTAAAGAAATTCGTTATCTTATTAAATTTATTTAAATATTTTCAATATAAAATAAAAATAGCAGGTGTAATTTTCTATGTACCCTACTTATGGTACTAAATATTAGATCTCTATCTAATTTATTATTTATTTAATTAAGATGTTTTCAAAATATAGATAAATAACAAAAAGTAATCTTAATCAATTTTTTTTCACTAAAATAATTAAGGAATTGGTGATGTATTATCAAAAAAATACTTACTATTTATATAATATAGTATAAGTACTATATTATATAAATTTATTTTTATCGCTTTAAAAGTTAAGTTAAACCTTAACTTGTTATTAACGAATAACTTTAAACGATTATTTTTCTGTTTTATCCATCGTTAGCTTCAATTAATTTTCTAACTTTGTTTTTTTCCTGAGTTAATCCTAATTTATTATAGGCTATTTCCATATATTTTAGTGCATTACGTGTTGATTGGGTATCAGGAAAATTTTTTAGAATTTGTTCTGTTCGATTAATAACAGCAACATAAGCGCCACGTTCATTATAATATTTAATAATCGCTTCTTCATGCTTTGCTAAACGATCTTTTAGAAAAATTAAACGTTTATTAGCATCTGTTGCATAAATACTATTTGGATAAAAATGAACCAGTTGGTTAAAATCTTTAAAGGCTATGATAGCATATTTAGGATCGCAATCTGAACGATCAACACCAAAAAAATCTTGTAGTGCACTATTATCTAAAGATTGTACTATAATGCCATGCATATATAAAACATAGTCAATATTAGGATGTGTTGAATTAAAGCGAATAAATCGGTTAATTGTTTCTATCGCTAATGTTAGTTCGGATAATTTATAGTAGGTATAAATCATATCTAAATGAATCTGTTGGGAATAAGGACCAGATGGATAACGATTATTTAGATCTTCTAATAATTTTATTGCTCCTTTATAATTACCACTTTTTAGTTTCTCTTGACTATTTACGTAAATATCAGTATCAGTAGAAGAGATTTTTGGTGTAATATTTTTATTGATGGAGCACCCAGCAAAAAGTAAACAGAATACGGATTCTGCTAGAAAATATTTTATATATACAATCACGTGTTTGATTCCTTTGAATGTTTTATGAAAAATCTAATAAATCTTGATAAAAGATTATAAATTATCATAACAAATATTTTAATTTAAAAAGATATTTTTCTTGAAGTATAAATTTCATTGTAAATAAGTTTATGACTCAACAATTACAACTTCATTCACAAATTTTAAAATCGCAACTTGGCCAACGCTTAGACCAAGCAATAGCTAAATTATTTCCTAAGTATTCTCGATCAAAAATAAAAGAATGGATTTTAAATAATAGAGTGCAGGTAAATAGTAAGATCATAAATAGGCCGAAAAAAAAAGTATTTGGTTATGAACAAATTTCCATTAATGCATTGATTGAAGAAAATATGAATTGGCAGCCACAAAATATTCTATTAAATATTGTTTATGAAGATGAAGAAATTCTTGTCATTAATAAACCTCGTAATTTAGTGGTTCATCCAGGTGCAGGAAATTCAGATGGAACAGTACTAAATGCACTTTTATATCGCTATCCTGAAATTATTAATGTTCCAAGAGCAGGAATTGTTCATCGGCTTGATAAAGATACTACTGGATTAATGGTTATTGCGAAAACAATATCCGCTCAAATTTATTTGCTAAAAGCTTTACAACTAAAAAAAATTACACGTGAATATGAAGCTGTGGTAAATGGTCGTATGATTGTTGGTGGAATGATAAATAAACCTATTGCTCGTCATCCAATTAAAAGAACACATATGGCTATTGATCCAATGGGAAAGATAGCTGTTACATATTATCAGGTAATAGAGAATTTTCGAGCTCATACCAGAATCAGGGTACGGATAGAGTCCGGTAGAACACATCAAATTCGAGTTCATATGGCACATATAAATCATCCTTTAGTTGGCGATCCAGTATATGGTACTCGTCAATATTTATTAAAAGATGTTTCAAAAGAATTCCGTAAAATTATGAAGAATTTTGATCGTCAGGCACTCTATTCCGCTATGTTACGTTTATGTCACCCTAGCACAGGTATTGAAATGGAATGGAATCTAGATATTCCTGCAGATATGCTAATGTTAATTAATATACTAAAAGAAGATGCAGTGATGCATAAAGATAAAATAGATTAATAATAGATAAATTAATGTTATTTGGTACTGAATGTTAAACAGAGAAACTCATAGTTTGTAAAAAAATAAATAATTTTAAATAGCAATAATTTTGTCATCTTATAAAAGTTTTATTTATTCCTGTATATCTCTTTAAGTGATAAAATCTAGTGAAATAAATTAAAATAAGTTAATGAAGATTTCGCAATTATAGAATAATTTTTCTATATTAATAAAGTATATAAATTTCATATTATCGATTTTTCCAAAACAATAATAATTTAGAAGAAAATGCTACAAACCGTTCGTGATACAAGGAGAAGTGTATGTTGGTTGTCCTAATGACTACACAGATTTTTTCTTTATTATTTTAACAAATAAGATATAGAGATTTCTGTCAAATATGCTAAAGTTTGCAAAAAAGTTTTTAATGGTTTTCTGAAAAACTAATAAAACAATTTAAAGTAAGAATTTTTTCTATATATTCTCTACTAGATAGATAATTAATTCAGAAAACTTTAAAATAAATACTAAAGTAAAAAATGTTTTTATTAGTGGTAATCCAAAATTATCATAGTCGTTATGACTATGATAATAAGAAGGTAACATTTTTAATATTTACTTAGTAGCACGTTTTAAATTTATCGAATTTTATGAATTCTATACAATACAGATTATTATTTACTTAGTGAATCTCGTTATATCTGATGATACCGTAACAAAGAACGAATGCAGATGACATCATTGATTTGATTTATATAAAACATTTAATAAAATTAATTATTATTAAAGATTTAAGTTATTTTTATTAAAAAACTTAAATTAATGTAAGATTGAATCTTATATAATCTACATAATTGATTTTAATTGTATTTTAGAGGTATTATGTTTTTAGATCATCTTACCAACAAATTTCAACAAGCACTAACTAATTCTCAATCTTTAGCATTTGGACAAAATAATCAATTTATTGAACCAATACATTTGTTCATTTCCTTGTTAGAACAAGAAGGTAGTACCTTACGTTCTTTATTGATATCAATAGAAATTAATATCATTCAATTTACTAAAAAATTAAATGATATTCTCAATACATTACCGAAAGTGCATAAGATTGGGACTGTTGACGATATTCAGCTATCAAGTGATCTTATTTATCATTTAAATTTATGTGATAAGTTTGCACGACAGAGAGGTGATATCTTTATTTCTTCAGAACTATTTCTTTTGGCAATTTTTGATATAAAAACCTCCCTTTCAGATACACTTAAAACAATGGGAGCAAATAAAGTAAATATAGAAAAGGCGATAGAAAAAATGCGTAGTGGTGAAAATATTACTGATCAAGGTGCTGAAGAACAACGTCAAGCACTTAAAAAATATACAATTGATTTAACTCAAAGAGCTGAACAAGGTAAACTAGATCCTGTTATTGGACGAGATGAAGAGATCCGACGAACAATACAAATCATCCAGCGACGAACAAAAAATAATCCAGTTTTAATTGGTGAACCTGGGGTAGGTAAAACTGCAATTGTTGAAGGTCTTGCTCAACGAATTATTAATAGTGAAGTACCTGAAGGGCTAAAAAATAAACGAGTTCTATCTTTAGATATGGCTGCTTTGCTGGCTGGTGCAAAATATCGAGGAGAATTTGAAGAAAGATTAAAAGCAGTTTTGAATAATTTATATAAAAAAGAAGGAAATGTAATTCTTTTTATCGATGAATTACATACTATGGTTTGTGCAGGTAAAGGTGAAGGTTCGATGGATGCTAGCAATATGTTAAAACCGGCACTATCACGAGGAGAATTACATTGTGTTGGCGCAACTACAATTGATGAATATCGTCAATATATTGAAAAGGATGCGGCATTAGAACGTCGTTTTCAAAAAGTTTATGTAGATCAACCTACTGTTCAGAACACTATAGCAATATTAAGAGGATTAAAAGAACGTTATGAGCTACATCATCATGTAGAAATAACAGATCCTGCTATCGTTGTTGCTGCCAATTTATCAAATCGTTATATTTTTGATCGTATGCTCCCTGATAAAGCAATAGATTTAATTGATGAAGCAGGTGCTAGTTTACGGATACAGATGGATTCTAAACCAGAATCACTTGATCGTTTAGAGCGTCGGATTATTCAATTAAAACTTGAACAACAAGCACTAAAAAAAGAAACTGATGAAGCTAGTAAAAAGCAGCTCGAAATGTTAGAAGAAGAACTAATGGAAAAAGAAGGGGAATATTCAGATTTAGAAAAAGATTGGAAAGCGGAAAAAGAAGAACTTATTGGGACACAGAAGATAAAAACAGAATTAGAAAATACACGTATAAGATTGGAACAAGCTAGGCGTAGTGGTGATTTAGCTAAAATGTCAGAATTACAATATGGTAAAATTCCTGAACTAGAAAAACAACTTGAAATTGCTACCAAAACGGAAAATAAAACTATGAAGTTGTTGCGTAATAAAGTAACTGATGTTGAGATCGCTGAAATATTATCTCGATGGACAGGAATTCCTGTTTCAAAAATGTTAGAAAGTGAACGTGAAAAATTATTTCATATGGAGGAAGATCTGCATAATCGTGTCATTGGTCAGAATGAGGCTGTTAATGCAGTATCGAATGCTATTCGTCGTAATCGTGCTGGATTATCAGATCCAAATCGTCCTATTGGTTCATTTTTATTTTTAGGTCCTACTGGTGTTGGTAAAACTGAGTTATGCAAGGTATTAGCAAATTTTTTATTTGATAGTGATGATGCGATGGTGCGCATCGATATGTCCGAATTTATGGAAAAATATACTGTCTCCAGACTAATTGGAGCACCTCCAGGTTATGTAGGATATGAGGAAGGTGGTTATTTAACAGAAGCAATTCGACACCGCCCTTATTCTGTTATTTTACTTGATGAAATTGAAAAAGCGAATTCCGATGTTTTTAATATTTTGTTGCAGGTTTTAGATGATGGACGTTTAACTGATGGGCATGGAAGAACAGTCGATTTTCGTAATACAGTTGTAATTATGACATCAAACTTAGGATCTGATTTGATCCAAGAACGCTTTATTAGTTTGAGTTATGAAGAAATGAAAAAAAATGTTATGGAAGTAGTCATTCGTAGTTTTCGACCAGAATTTATTAATCGTATTGATGAAGTTGTTGTATTCCACCCACTTAATAAAGAGCAAATTATAGAAATTGCGAAAATCCAATTATCACGTTTATATAAACGTATGGAAGAGCAAGACTATAAAATAAAAATCATGCCAGCGGCATTAAAAAAATTGACTGAAAAAGGATTTGATCCAGTATTTGGAGCACGTCCTTTAAAACGCGCAATTCAACAAGAAATAGAAAATCCATTGGCTAAATACATTTTATCAGGAAAATTATCTCCAGAAAAAGAAGTAATTTTAGATGTTAAAAACAGTGTTATTATTATTAAGCAATGAATATAATTAAATTATTAATTTTTAATTAAAGAGAGAATATTTTTCTATTTAATAGAATTATAAAAATTCAATAACCATTAATAATTAAAGATCGTTATAAGTTATATCATTAACGAATAGTAGCAATACTATCAATTAAAAATTAATTCAATAAATAAGTATTTTAATAAAAAAATGTAAATAATAGTTGTTAGTTTAAAAAAACTAAAGTATGATACTAATCTGTTGTATATATTTATTCAATAATTAACAATTATAAAGAATAAAAATGAATTAAAGTAAAAAAATAAATAAATATCCACTTCTAGATAAAAGTCTTACGTTCTTTGACAATTAATCAGACAATCTGTGTGGGCACTCGCAAGACATCATTAAATTGAAGATTAAATCTTGAAGAGTGACAAAACAGTTAATTCATAATGAATAGAAGTCAAGTACTTTTTGAGCATCAATATTTTTAATTGAAGAGTTTGATCATGGCTCAGATTGAACGCTGGCGGCAAGCCTAACACATGCAAGTCGAGCGGCATCGACAAGAAGGTTTACTTTCTTATCGGCGAGCGGCGGACGGGTGAGTAATATATGGGGATCTGCCCGAAGGCGGGGGACAACCACTGGAAACGGTGGCTAATACCGCATAATCTCTAAGGAGCAAAGTGGGGGACTTTTCGGGCCTCACACCTTCGGATGAACCCATATGAGATTAGCTAGTAGGTTAGGTAAAGGCTAACCTAGGCAACGATCTCTAGCTGGTCTGAGAGGATGACCAGCCACACTGGGACTGAGACACGGCCCAGACTCCTACGGGAGGCAGCAGTGGGGAATATTGCACAATGGGCGAAAGCCTGATGCAGCTATGCCGTGTGTATGAAGAAGGCCTTCGGGTTGTAAAGTACTTTCAGTTGTGAAGAAGATATTAAGATTAATACTTTTAATATTTGACGTTAGCAACAGAAGAAGCACCGGCTAACTCCGTGCCAGCAGCCGCGGTAATACGGAGGGTGCAAGCGTTAATCGGAATTACTGGGCGTAAAGGGTACGCAGGCGGTTACTTAAGTTGGGTGTGAAATCCCTAGGCTTAACCTAGGAATGGCATTCAAAACTGGTTAACTAGAGTCTTGTAGAGGGGGATAGAATTCCATGTGTAGCGGTGAAATGCGTAGAGATGTGGAGGAATACCGGTGGCGAAGGCGATCCCCTGGACAAAGACTGACGCTCATGTTCGAAAGCGTGGGGAGCAAACAGGATTAGATACCCTGGTAGTCCACGCTGTAAACGATGTCGATTTGGAGGTTGTGGTCTTGAACTGTGGCTTCCGTAGCTAACGCGTTAAATCGACCGCCTGGGGAGTACGGCCGCAAGGTTAAAACTCAAATGAATTGACGGGGGCCCGCACAAGCGGTGGAGCATGTGGTTTAATTCGATGCAACGCGAAGAACCTTACCTACTCTTGACATCCAAAGAATCCTTTAGAGATAAAGGAGTGCCTTCGGGAACTTTGAGACAGGTGCTGCATGGCTGTCGTCAGCTCGTGTTGTGAAATGTTGGGTTAAGTCCCGCAACGAGCGCAACCCTTATCCTTTGTTGCCAGCGAGTAAAGTCGGGAACTCAAAGGAGACTGCTGGTGATAAACCGGAGGAAGGTGGGGATGACGTCAAGTCATCATGGCCCTTACGAGTAGGGCTACACACGTGCTACAATGGCGTATACAGAGAGAGGCAAGCCTGCGAAGGGAAGCGGAACTCAGAAAGTACGTCAAAGTCCGGATTGGAGTCTGCAACTCGACTCCATGAAGTCGGAATCGCTAGTAATCGCGGATCAGAATGTCGCGGTGAATACGTTCCCGGGCCTTGTACACACCGCCCGTCACACCATGGGAGTGGGTTGCAAAAGAAGTAGGTAGCTTAACCTTTGGGATGGCACTTACCACTTTGTGGTTCATGACTGGGGTGAAGTCGTAACAAGGTAACCGTAGGGGAACCTGCGGTTGGATCACCTCCTTATTTAAATAGATGGAATGTGAGTGCTCACACAAATTGTCTGATAAAATTGAATAGAAGGTATCATTAGGCTTGTAGCTCAGATGGTTAGAGCACACCCCTGATAAGGGTGAGGTCGGTGGTTCAAATCCACTCAGGCCTATTAATATTTATATTGTATTTTGAAAAAATAAGGTTACAATAGAGAGGTATACTGATTAAAATAAAATTTTAATGGGGCTATAGCTCAGATGGTAGAGCGCCTGTTTTGCACGCAGGAGGTCAGCGGTTCGATCCCGCTTAGCTCCAATCATGTTGCAAAACATAAAATATATAAAAGGTTATTTAAAAACAATTAGTAAAATATTTTTTATCTAATAATATTGCTCTTTAACAATCTGAAACAAACTAAAAATCGATCCAATGTATCATTTATAATTTGGAAAAACTTTCAAAACTTCAATTTTAAGTTTTTTAGACTCATGTATTACATAACAAATGTAATCAGTGGAATTTACAAAATAGAAACCTATTCAAAAAAGCTTTTATTAAATACGTTACTATGATGATCGTTTTAAAAAATAATTTCACTAATCTCAATAATGAGTTTAAATAATCTTGATCAGAAACACCTTCGGGTTGTGAGGTTAAGCGAAGTAAGCGTACACGGTGGATGCCTAGGCAGTCAGAGGCGATGAAGGACGTGCTAATCTGCGAAAAGCGTCGGTAAGCTGATATGAAGCGTAATACCCGGCGATCTCCGAATGGGGAAACCCAGTGCATTAATGCACTATCTTTTAATGAATCTATAGTTAAAAGAAGCAAACCGGGGGAACTGAAACATCTCAGTACCCCGAGGAAAAGAAATCAACCGAGATTCCCCTAGTAGTGGCGAGCGAACGGGGAGAAGCCCAGAGTCAACATCGATATTAATATCAGGAGAAAGGTCTGGAAAGGCCAGCAATAAAGGGTGATAGCCCCGTATCTGAAGGTGTTATTTATTGTGAGCTCGAAGAGTAGGACGGGACACGTGTTATCCTGTCTGAAGAAGGGGGGACCATCCTCCAAGGCTAAATACTCCTGACTGACCGATAGTGAACTAGTACCGTGAGGGAAAGGCGAAAAGAACCCCGGGAGGGGAGTGAAAAAGAACCTAAAACCGTGTACGTACAAACAGTAGGAGCCCTGATTACTCAATTAGTTCAATAACTGAATGAATAGTAGCTAAAATGTTACCAAAAAATTGGATATAAAATTTAGTAAAAGATTTTAGTATAGGGGTGACTGCGTACCTTTTGTATAATGGGTCAGCGACTTATATTCTGTAGCAAGGTTAACTGTATAGGGGAGCCGTAGAGAAATCGAGTCTTAATTAGGCGTTAAGTTGCGGGATATAGACCCGAAACCCGGTGATCTAGCCATGAGCAGGTTGAAGGTTTGGTAACACTAACTGAAGGACCGAACCGACTAATGTTGAAAAATTAGCGGATGACTTGTGGCTGGGGGTGAAAGGCCAATCAAACCGGGAGATAGCTGGTTCTCCCCGAAAGCTATTTAGGTAGCGCCTCGTGAACTCATCTTCGGGGGTAGAGCACTGTTTCGGCTAGGGGGTCATCCCGACTTACCAACCCGATGCAAACTCCGAATACCGAAGAATGTTATCACGGGAGACACACGGCGGGTGCTAACGTCCGTCGTGAAGAGGGAAACAACCCAGACCGTCAGCTAAGGTCCCAAAGTCATTGTTAAGTGGGAAACGAAGTGGGAAGTCTTAGACATCCAGGATGTTGGCTTAGAAGCAGCCATCATTTAAAGAAAGCGTAATAGCTCACTGGTCGAGTCGGCCTGCACGGAAGATGTAACGGGGCTAAACTATGCACCGAAGCTGCGGCAGCAACAGCAATGTTGCTGGGTAGGGGAGCGTTCTGTAAGTCGTAGAAGGTGGATTGAAAAATCCACTGGAGATATCAGAAGTGCGAATGCTGACATAAGTAACGATAAAGCGGGTGAAAAACCCGCTCGCCGAAAGACTAAGGGTTCCTGTCCAACGTTAATCGGGGCAGGGTAAGTCGATCCCTAAGGCGAGGCTGAAAAGCGTAGTTGATGGAAAACGGGTTAATATTCCCGTACTAATGATTACTGCAAAGGGGGGACGAAGAAGGCTAGGCTATCCGGGCGACGGTTGTCCCGGTTTAAGCGGGTAGGTGAGTAATGCAGGCAAATCCGCATTACTATAACACTGAGACGTGATGACGAGCCACTTAAAAGTGGTGAAGTAGTTGATGCCATGCTTCCAAGAAAAGCCTCTAAGCATCAGGTAATCATTAATCGTACCACAAACCGACACAGGTGGTTAGGTAGAGAATACTTAGGCGATTGAGAGAACTCGGGTGAAGGAACTAGGCAAAATGGTGCCGTAACTTCGGAAGAAGGCATACTGGTATTAAGTGAAGAACCATGCGTTCCGAGCTGAAACCAGTCACAGATACCAGCTGGCTGCAACTGTTTATTAAAAACACAGCACTGTGCAAACACGAAAGTGGACGTATACGGTGTGACGCCTGCCCGGTGCTGGAAGGTTAATTGATGGGGTAAGCTGTAAAGCGAAGCTCTTGATCGAAGCCCCAGTAAACGGCGGCCGTAACTATAACGGTCCTAAGGTAGCGAAATTCCTTGTCGGGTAAGTTCCGACCTGCACGAATGGCGTAATGATGGCCAGACTGTCTCCACCCGAGACTCAGTGAAATTGAACTCGCTGTGAAGATGCAGTGTACCCGCGACAAGACGGAAAGACCCCGTGAACCTTTACTATAGCTTGACACTGAATATTGAATCTTGATGTGTAGGATAGGTGGGAGACTTAGAAGTGTAGACGCCAGTCTACATGGAGTCAACCTTGAAATACCACCCTTTAATATTTAATGTTCTAACATAAGCCCGTAACCCGGGCTAAGGACAGTGTCTGGTGGGTAGTTTGACTGGGGCGGTCTCCTCCCAAAGAGTAACGGAGGAGCACGAAGGTTGGCTAATCACGGTCGGAAATCGTGAGGTTAGTGTAAAGGCATAAGCCAGCTTGACTGCGAGCGTGACAGCGCGAGCAGGTACGAAAGTAGGTCTTAGTGATCCGGTGGTTCTGAATGGAAGGGCCATCGCTCAACGGATAAAAGGTACTCCGGGGATAACAGGCTGATATCGCCCAAGAGTTCATATCGACGGCGGTGTTTGGCACCTCGATGTCGGCTCATCACATCCTGGGGCTGAAGTAGGTCCCAAGGGTATGGCTGTTCGCCATTTAAAGTGGTACGCGAGCTGGGTTTAGAACGTCGTGAGACAGTTCGGTCCCTATCTGTCGTGGGCGAAGGAAGATTGAGAGGGGCTGCTCCTAGTACGAGAGGACCGGAGTGGATGCACCACTGGTGTATAGGTTGTCATGCCAATGGCATAGCCTAGTAGCTAAGTGCAGAAGAGATAACCGCTGAAAGCATCTAAGCGGGAAACTTGCCTCAAGATGAGTCTTCCCTGACTTTAAAGTCCTATAAGGGGTGTTCTAGACGAGAACGTAGATAGGCTGGATGTGTAAGTGTAGTGATGCATTAAGCTAACCAGTACTAATGACCCGAGAGGCTTAACCTGACAACACCGAAGATGTTTTAAGTTTTAGAGTAAAATTTTTAGTTTGTTTAGAGATTATAGTTCAAAGATTTTCAAGATAAAGAAAGTAAAGTAAACAAAGTTTAAGTAAAACAAAAGAGAGGGGGATAGTTTAGTAAAATTATTATTTAACAGTAATATTGTTTTTAATAAATACTAAATTCAAATTTAGAATTAAAAGGATAAAAATATTTTTCTATCTATATAAAGTAGATATTTTCAAATATAAAGAAAAGAAATTTAAAAGATTACATAAAATTAAGTATAATCTATCTAAGTAAAGATAGTTGAATACAGTTCATTCATTAAATGAATGGATAAATTATTTTTTATAATTATATAAGATAATTTTTTTAAAATTTATTTAGATTAATAAAAAATAACACGATATTAGTGCTATTTAATAACTAATATAGGATCTCATAAATTGAAACTGTAGTAATTTATAGAAAATTACACGTTTTATAAATTCTATTTTAGTTTTATCTAACACCTACAAAATATTAAAATTTTTATAGAGATACCAGAGTAACCATAATTCATCATCTAACTGAAATCAGTCTCATAGAAATAAAACAATTATGTCCACTAATAGAGTTATTCTTTAATTATAAATTACCTTTTGAAAACGAGTCTATACGTTCCCATATTCATCGTAAACTATT
The DNA here is from genome assembly GCA_046530785.1 of Arsenophonus sp. Taxonomy (GTDB): domain Bacteria; phylum Pseudomonadota; class Gammaproteobacteria; order Enterobacterales; family Enterobacteriaceae; genus Arsenophonus. Next base: position 2,084 of record JBHEQT010000008.1, on the reverse strand, counting down.
CTAAACTTATTTTAACTATAAACACCAATCTATTTTAATTTTCCCAACACACAATATTACTGTATCAATAAGTAAGACAATAAGCTATTGTTTATTTTATAATATAAAGTCTCTATCTCAAAAATATACTAGTTTTATAGAGTTTCATAAAAGAATATAAAATTATTATTAGATAACAATATGATCTTTAATATCTTTAATATTCTTCTCGTAAAAGCATAAGTTTTCATTTTCTGCAATAAAAATAAAAAATAATTAATTCTTACTTATCAAATATCTTATGTAATACAATTTAAAATTAAATAATTATATATATATTTTAAACATTAGCGTAGAAATTTTTTAAATTCTGAACTATAAATTAAGTAACTAATTTTGTAGTATTATAAAAGATGTATTATAAATATAAGTACATAAATCAATTTTTATCTATTTATATAAATAGATAAATAAAATTCGTGTTTAAAAATAAGAGAAATATAAACTAAATAAACAATTAATGATATAGATGTATATATCTAAGAGACCTTTTTTATTTTTCCTATTAACCAAAGATATATAAAGAAAAAAATAAAGAATTTTCTCGAATTCATTTTATTGAAAAAATCAATGTTTAATCTTTTAATAATTTTATACTATCAGTGATCATATTTTTTAAAAATCAATTTGTTTACTAGTCTATCTAAAAATAGTGACATTATTAATTATTTTACAGGCTAATTTTAAAAGTTTTACTACTATTTTAGTAATAAACTATAATTACTTTAAACATTGTATAACTTAAAATTCTAAGTTTATTTTTACTATTAATTAATGTATTTTCAATATAGATTTTTCGAAAAAATTAAAAAGATATAAAAAATAACAAAGTATAAATATTACAAATACGCGAAAACATATAAAAATATAACAATAATAAATTTTAAGCTATATATTGATCTTATCAAGATTAATTGTATCTAATTTTTATTCCCACTGTTTTAAAAACATGTTAGCTAAATAAATAACCATTATAATGATAATTATCATTAGTTATTTAATAAAATTTGTATGAATTATCTCATTAAAAAAAATAAAATTTTACTTATTTGTATAAAAATAAAAGTATAGTTTCTATTTTTCTGAAATTAAAACTCTGTTAAATTATCTCTAATTTAGCTTTAATAATGAATTATAATTTCTAATATATGTAATTTCTCTCTATTCTATAAAATTTCTTTTAAAATAAAGAAATATATTTTGAATAATTATCCATCTAAATAGAGAAGATCAGTAATCTATCGAAAATAGACTAAGATAAAGAAAATATTAACTATACAATACATAAAAATAATGAGATCAAAAATACTTTTTCATCGATTATATTATTTACATAAAATAAAACCAATAAAGTTATAAATATAAATTTATCATCGACTCTCCCTGGATATTATATAAAATACTATGAACTGTGTGGTTGACGATTTAAGGTTGTGGTGTAATAAAAGGAATGCATGTTTTCTGTATTTTTGATTAATAAAAATTATTTTTATAATATCAAAAAAATTTTGTTCATCTTCTAACTAAACTTATATATTAAGTAATATATAAGTTTATCTATCCAATGTTTTATTAAGATTAATGGAAGAAAGATAAGGATTAAAGTTAAAGATTTTCTTAATTCTTATATACTTTCTAGATTTAATTGAATTTAAATCCTTATATTTATTTTTTCTGATTCATTTCAGAAGAGTATAGCACAAAAATCATTGAGAATTGTTTTTTAAAAAAATTAACAATACCAGTGTCAGTTTGTGATTTAATTTTCTTAGAAAAACTATAAACACTAGAAGTTGATTTTTATGAGATTATAAATATATCCGTAATTATCGGGAGATAGTGTGTTAATTTTTAAAAATCTAATTTTTATTGTCTCTAGACAGTACACTACTTTTAAAATAAAAAGGATATATAAAAATATAAGTGATATAGATCGAGAATTATAATTTTTAATAAAAAGATTAAAACTTCATTTTGATATAAGAAAAATCAATTTATAGGTTGTTAACCTTATCAATGAACAAACAAAGATACAAAAAGTATTT
>JBHEQT010000007.1:0-91325 GCA_046530785.1 Arsenophonus sp. | reverse complement strand
TAGGTTAAAAATATCAAAAATAAGTAATAAGAAGAATTTTTGCTAAATAGATGCAGATAAACGATTTTAAATATTAAATAATATGTGAAAAATTAGTTGGTTCCTATCAATTACTAAAATCCAATATTAAGTTAAGTTTTCAAACTAATAAAAAATTCAAGATATAGCGTTGAATATTTTAAAAGAATAAGCATCTTATTTAAGATAACTAACAATAGTGAAATATACTTGTGTATTATCTTAATATATTCAATGAGATGAAGAAATTAAAATGTTAAAGATAGTAAGATTTTCTATATAATTCTGATTTATCTAGAAAGGAGATAAGAAAATATATTTGTGATTTTATCAGATTTATCATTGGTACTAAAATACTATACAGTTACTATTAGAATCCTCAGAATGGAAATTAGCTGAATTTTATGTCTCTCTAATTAGAGACGAGTAATTATTTCTCTAGATACATATCGTATACTAATTTTATAAAAAAATAAAGTAAGATATAATTTAGATAAATATTAAATATTTATCTAAATTACTCACATTAAATTAATATAGCAGTAGATACTTTCTTAATAACAAAAGAAAATCAATGTAATATTTTACATCGAAATATTAAAAAATTAATAAAATATTTATATTTAATAAAATTGTATAAAATGATCAATTATGTAGATTTATAAAATATAAAATTCTATTCTGATTATAATCATCAGAAAATTAGTTTTTAATTAAGAAATTAAACATATTAGGAATATGTGTTTATTAAAAATAATCTAATCAGGTATTTTATTTTTCTAAGTTTAAGTTTATAAAATGATTTAGAAAATATTTCTTCTAGATAGAAGAAATTATGAAAACTAAAATTTAGGAAAATATTTTTTTATTCTTTCTTATATTAAAGAAATTTTTTTAAATTGATGATATTGGTTTCTAGTAATTATTTTAGTTTTTAAACTAATCCTCTTTTTGTATAGAAATAAAATAATAAGATTACCATTTAAAATGGTATTTTTAAGTATTTATATTGATGAATTTTTTATTTATTCAGAAAAACGTAGTTTTAATTTTTTAATTTACTTATTAATCTGTTATAGATTTTGGATAATAAAAATGAATCCTTATTATTCATAATCATAAATCCTAATTTCTTTTTTACATATAAATTCTTTTTAGGAATATGTCGATATTAAATCTTCTGATCATTTTTCCTTATTTAATGCTAATTTTCATCTTTGTTTTCATTTATTGCTAAAATTGATGATATATAACTGTATAAGTATTATAAATTCAGAAGTTTTAATACTTTTAAATTTACCAGATATATATTAGCTATCAACTAATATAACTGATATTTTCCATATGGTTTTCATTTTGAAAACTGTATTTTCTATTGACGATGAAATTTAGTTTCTAACTGTATTACTACTATTTAAAATAATCATGAATATACTCATAGAGCATAATGGATAAATCCAATATCTCTTAGTTTTTAAATAAAGCAATCAGAGGGGATGAGGTCAGTATAAATAGTTTTGTACGTAAATCACGAATTATAGAAAGATGAATATAAGGAATATTAAGTTTAACTTTTATTTATAAATCTGTATTTCTGAGAAAAATTTAAATTTAATCTTCATCTTTTTGATAATAAAAAGATTTTTCTAAACAAAAAAATAAGATTTTGAATGATAAATAATTTTATTAAATTGTGAGAAATGGTTTATTACTCGATATAATGACTGGAGTAATCTATTCTCAATTGAATTCAGACAAACTATACATCTTATCCATATTTCCAATTGAGTAGTTTTAAAAGATATATTAAATGTTTTTCATTTACATCTTTGGTAAGATGTAGTTTATGTAAAAGATTGTCAAGATGGATGAATAATAGGGTATTTTATTCTAATCTCTCCTGTATAGAGGATTTAATAACTATTCTTTTTATAAAAATTTTATATATACTTGATACTATCTCATATCAAATATTAAAAATAAATAATTATTCCACTATGCTATTCTTAAAGAAAGTCTTATATAGGAAAGTATATACATAAAAAATTATACTTCCAATATTAACATTAAGAATAGTGATTCTATTAATAATAGTTTTAAATTTAAAATATGAGGTTGAACTTATAAATTAAAAATCTATTTAAAGATGATAAATTATCATTATTAAGATCCTTTATTTATACTTAATTAATCAGGAAAAATTAAAAAGAAATATCATTTCTAAAATATCAATTTTTATATGAATAGATAAACTTAAAACTCATAAAGCAATCTCAAGAATATATCTCCTTCTGTTACGAACTTACATCTTTTATATATTTTATATACTTTTGTATTACCTTTAAACTGTATATAAAGAGAATTATATTCTCTATATTAAACCTTTGGCTTTAATATCCATTACTATTATTTTATTTTTTAAATCTGTACAACTTTTAAAAATTTTAATATTATTATTTTAATAATATTAAAATTGTTTCGTTTCTTAATATATATATTAGAACTTGAATAAATAAAGGTGATTAAAATCATATTGATAATTTTAAGAGAATAGTATGGTTACTTTGAAACCGTTTTCTGTTAATATCGATCAATTTTATATAAAATTTTACTCTTTTAGATTGATATATGCTATTATGATAGATTAGTAAGTTATATAAGTTATTTTAAAAATATTATAAAATTTCTAGTAAATTATTAATTCGATCGTTGATTTTGGTTATAGGTATTTTTAATATATTAAGGTGAATTATTCTAATAATTAATATAGATTAAAATTATTTCTCACTAATTTTTACTAATAACAATGCGATCGTGATTATTAATAATAAATTTTTATTTATTAATTTAATAAAATTAGAAATATATCAGTAACAATAATTATTTTTATTCATATTCTTTTATTATTTTATTTTAATTTAGTTTAATTTAAATCAAAAGAATGAAAGGGATTATTTTTAATATATACTAATTTTTAATAAAAATTATTTTTTAAATAATCTATAATAAAGGTAATTATTAAATAAATAATTATCAATTTATACATTAGTTTATATTAAGTAAATAAAACTTTTTCTATTTTGATAAATTAATTATTTTGATTTATTAAAAAAATTTCTTAATAGAATTAATATGAAAAAAATTATCAAATTAATACTAAAAATATTTTTTATATTACTCTTATTTATATTAATTTATTTTTTCTATATAAAAATAAATAGTGATAAATTATGGAAAACTATTAATCAACAATGTATTCCTCAATTTAAAACTGGTATCTTAGAATCCCCATGTATTAAAGTTGATGAAAAACAACGATATATTATTTATAAGGATAGGAATGGGGTATTACATAATTTATTACTACCTTTAGATAGGATCTCTGGCATAGAAAGTTCTATTTTACAACAAAAAAAAACGAAAAATTATTTTTTATTGGCATGGAAAAATCGAAAATTGTTTATTAAGTCAGAAGATAAATCTTTCAATGAAGAATTTCTTTCTCTCGCTATAAACTCAAAATATGGTCGTACGCAAGAACAATTACATATTCATATAGCCTGTTTAAAACCTGAAGTTTTTCAAATAATAAAGGATAATGAAAATTATATAACTAATAGCTGGAAACCTCTAAAGAAAAAAATAAATAATCATCAATATATAGCTATTAAAATACCTTTTTCAAATATAGATAAAATATCACCTTTTAATTATATAAAAAAATATGCTGCAGAACAAGGTGATAGAATTTCCTATTACGGATTAGCAATGATATTAAGTAATCAAAAAAATGAATTTATTTTATTAGCTAATCGAATTAGATTATTTGATTTTAATTTTGGTTCAGCAGGTGAAATTCAAGATTATCAATGTAAATTACATAATAAATAAAGGTATTTAATAAGTAAGCAATCATTAGAAATACTTACTAAATAATATGTAATATTTAATTTCTTTTAATTATATTCTTCATATTCAAATTATTATTTGAAATAACAATGAAAATTTATTGTTTTTGACAAAGAAATACTTATTAAATTAAGAATATAAATTGATGATAACGTCAATTTATATTACCTATAATATATATAAAATATAATTTAGATAAAATCTAATTAATTTCTGAGGTAAAATAAAAATCAGTATTGTTAGATGAAAAAAATTTTTCTTGATATACATAATAAACACTGAATTTAATGTAATTCCTAATCAATTAAAATATAATAAAATTATTATTCGATTATTTAATAACATAATTATTTTAAATTATTTTCTATATCATTAAATGATATATTATTTTAGTTTATTTATCGGTAGGTGTAGAGATTTTTTTATTTTTTTTAATTATGAGTTTTTAAAGGAAATCTTTTTAATAAAAATTTCAAATACAAAATGATTTTCAAATAAAAATGAAAAAATTATTCTATATTCTTGAATCGTATTTTAATGATAAAATAATCATCTCAGATGAGATATATTTATTAATAGTAAATATTATCTATAAAATTTATATAAAACACTTATTTTAATAAAATAGTATGATACTATATAATATATTATCTATAAATCTATTATGGATACCAAAATTGATGGTTTTATTGAATTAACTTTAATAAAAGTTAACAATTATATAATTAAAGGTAAAATTTATAAATAAAATTTTTTAATAAAAACAATTTGCAAAAAGATTAAAATATTAAAAAATAATAAATAATTATTGGAAAGTGAAATATATTTTTAATTACTATAATATGTATTTACATTCTCTCTATTCCTGAGTTGAATGGGATTTCATCTTAATAATAAATATTTTATAATTACAAATTTTATTGCATTAAATAAAGAGTATAATAGAAATATTCCTTCGCAAATATAGGAAATATTTATAAATAAATCTATTATTCAGAATCACGCTTATTCTCTTAATATCTTAAAAGTATATTTTTATATTCTTTTATCTTAAATTTATAGGTTAATCAAATTATAACAAGTAAAAAATTAATGTTATTTTTTCATAAAAGTTCTTTATATAAAAATTTTTATTATTTAATTATTTTAATTGAAGATTTTCCTTTAAATTTTAGTAACTACTACTATTTTCAATAAACATTAGAAATCTATACTTATATACTTACTTGAGTATCTATTCAATTCTATTGAAGTTTTAATTGTATTTATTACTACATTTTATTTCCTTTATTTTATTTATAAAATATTTTACGGTAAAAGATACAATCTTACAGAATTTTTTATTAGAGTAAAATGGATTTTATTGATAGGATTAAAAAATTATTAAGTTTTTAATATTTGTTTTCTATATTGTTTATACCTAATTATTGAATTTATAAAATATATAACTTTATATATATTTTATTTTAAATTTCAATGTTTTTGATTTTTAAAATATTTATTTCACATTATTTTGTTTAATTTTTTTAATTTTATTTGTGATAACTCATAGTTTTTATTATTTTTATCATTTTTGATCTTCATAAAATTACTTATTTATATTTAGTTTTAAATGATTTTTAATATTTTTCTTTAAATATCATTTCTTTATTATTAAATTAATTATAATTGATTACTAATGATAAATTCTTATTTTAGATTATTTATTCTTTCGATTTTAATTTTTTATATTTCTGTTTTAAAATATTACTTTTTTAAAGTTTTTATCTGAAGATTTAATCTTCTTCTGATTTTTAAATATTACTGATTAGATTTAGAAAGGTGTATATAGTATCTTCTTACTAAGAATTAGTATCTATTCTCTTCAAAAATATCGTATATGCAACACTTATCTGAAAAATAGGAATTGTTTATATATGATAATGAATTTCTAAAAATATACGTAATAATTAGTCTATAAAATTCAGTTTAGATAAAAATCTATTTTTAAAACTTTTTGGATATATTGTGAAAATAATCATAATCTTGAATAGTTCAAAGTTGATCATGATTATGATCATTTTAATAGCATCGTTTCTCAAGTTTAAGAGAAACAATCTAGATCTAATTTTGATAAAAATAATAGGATTGATTATAAAAAAAAGAAAATAACTTCTTTTATTTATAAACTGAAGATTTTTAATTTTTCCGTTATCAATCAAAGATAAATTTCAATTTAATTATTGTATATAGATTTTGAAAAAAATAAATACTGATTTCAGAGAAATTGGCATAAAATTTAATAAATAATATATTGTCAGTATTCCTAACATCTGTTTTTATTCGTATTATAGCAAATATGCTGATTTCCTTATCTTCTTTTAAGGATAAAGTACGTATATAATGTCAATGTTGATTATAAATCATATCGTTAAACCTACTTATTTTCATCTTATCGAAGATGTAAAAGATGAAAATATAAATTTTGTTTATAAAACACTATTAGTGAACCGTATAATGTCAATGACAATGAATAATTATCTCTAGATATATTTTAATATATATATATTAAAAATAAACTTATCTCTATTAAATTTCTAAATATATAGAAAACTACTCCCTTTCGATAGAGAGTTTTTAAAACTTGATAAACTTTTTTGCAGAAAAATCAGTTCACTTATTGTTGTAGAACTCTATATGAGTTTGAAAATCAATAGCCATATAGAAGTTATGGATCTCAATTTGAATAGAAGTCATCTTCTATAGTTATATAACGTAGGGAGCCCTTGGATAGAGATTAAGTATTGATATTTTCGAAAAATTTTGCATAAGATTATGCTCTTAATAAGTGACTTACTTATTTTAACTTTATAATAAAATTTTGTATGAATGTCTTTCAGTTCTTGTGTGATGATTAAAAATCAAGAAAGTTTTTTACATTTTTGTATATAGTTTTTAATCTTGTTAATCATTCTAAAAATATAATTTTTGGAAAAACAAATAGATAATTTATACAAAATAAATAAAATAGTATTTTACTTATATCCTTTTCTATAAAAGATTCAATTGAATTACAGATTATTATTTAAAGATAAGTAGATAATTATAATATTTTGCAATAGAAGTATGAAAAGATATAGTTTCTTTTATATTAATTTTAAATTAAATAGATATTTTCTTCTTTTGAAAATGACTAGGAATTTTCAAAAGATTTATTTTTTTAAAAATTAAAAAATCTTTTAAATTCTTATCTAATAATTTTATTAGTCTAGTATAAAAATTACTATGAAATCTATTAACTTTTTCATTAATTCTTGTTTATATATCTTTATCTATCAGATTATTACAAAAGATATAATATTTTTATTTAATTGATATAATGTGTCTTATTTTCTCTTAAAATTAATTACTAATTTCTTTATTTTTATTTTATATCTTTTAATTTTAGTTTATTTGAAGAGTACAAAAGTATTTAAGATTAATTTAAACTTTTAATGAATCTTGTATATTAATTTTTTATAAATAAACTGAATTTAATATTATCAAATGATTATAAAATAATGTTTTATTTTAATTATATTTTAAAATATAGGAAATTCATTATTTATCATAAATTTACTGAATACGAAAAATTTTATGAAGTATAAAACACTAAAGTAATAATCTTAATAGTAGATATTTCATTAACTTATTTTGATATTTACGTTGATAACGAATAAATTATTTTGTCAATAATTTTTTGAAAATAAAAGTATTTAAATATTTTAATAGATAATCATATCTAGTTATTAACTTTCCAGTATTTTTATTAAAAAGGCAAAAGTGCAATAAATTTAATTGTTATCTTAGGGATAAAAATTTTCATAATCTTCTGAAACAGCGCTAAAAGAGAACTAGAAATTGAATATCTATAATAATAGGGGGGATATATATAAATAATTAAACGATATTATTATTTTGTCCTATAAAAACAGTTATCTTATCTATTAAAAAATTCTTAATTATATTATTATTTATTTTATCAAAAATATTTCGTATTTTTAAATTTTTTAAACTACTTTTATATTATTTTTTAATAAATATTAAAATAAGTAAATTTATAATTATAAAAATCTTACAGACGATAAATTTATTTTATATTTTTTGTATATAGAATTATCAATATCAATGTTTTTAACAACATTTTGACTAAATATATTGAGATAAAAATATCTCTTAAACGTTCAAAATAATATTTATCTAATATAAATTAATTACAAACGATTAAATAGAAAAATAATCAATTTAGTTTGTATTTGTGGTACTTTATTATACAAAACGTTAATTAAGAGAAAATCACTTATATAAAGTTTATTTTAATCAAAAACTTTTTACTACCGTGATTTTGCTCGTGTTATAGTTTACTCTTAAACCACTTGTTATAAAAATTTTTTTAAGAGATGTTTAAGACGATTATTTTCAATATTAATAAATTAATTTATTATATTTTCGGTTTAAATATTCATCTAGATACTTCTATAAACAAAAGAAATAATTCTTAAAATATTACAATCTTAATATTTTTCTTTATTTACTAAAATCTAGGTAATCGCTATCTTTTCACAACAGTATCAATATTTTTGATAAAATTTATGTAAAAATAATAACAATAAATGTCAAATAATTACATTAAGGATAAAAAATTCTTATGTTAGAGACTTCTTAATATTAATTATTTAGTTACAGTGAAATATTGAAGATTCTTTTATTTAGTAATTTAATTTTAAATTTTTTAATAAAATGGTTTTGTTTAATAATTAATATCTTTAAAGGTTTTAATTATATTTAAGTCTTAGAATTAGTTTATTTAATTTATTTAATGATATAGATCATATTTCCTAATTTATTTATAAGTTGTATAAATATTGAGTAGAGTATATTAACTAATTCTCTTAAATTTACTGTTAGTGTAATGATGAATATTTTATCTTTTTAGATAATCTTATTATTGTTTATATAGGTATAACTTTATATTTCGGTTTATAAATACCATTTTGTAAAATGAGATTAATATCTTTTTATATAATTAATTTTAATAATTAAATTTTATTTTTTATTTTATATTAAATTATCATATGCATATAAGCACTCATAACGATAATTTCAATTAATATTTGTTATTTTAACATTTTATATTATAATTTATTTTTTTTAAATAAATATTTAATTATATATAAAGTATATATCTTAAAAGATATATACTTTATATTAATAGAAAGATCGATTTATTTAAATATGTTAAGTATACTAATAATGTTATGGATTATAAGTTTTGTAATAAAGACAAAGAATTCGCACAAAAACATTTTATATTGAAGAATTTATTTAAAATATTTCTTCAATAAAGAAACATTAATTTTAAAAGGTCATTTTTATAAAAATATTTTGTTAATGAAATTAAAAATTTTTTTAATATTAAGAATGCTAGTAGTAAACGTTAAAATTCAAAAATATAGATCTGTAAAATAAGTTTTTTATTTTATTATTAAAAAGAGAATTACAGAATTATTTTAGGTGAATTGTTATATTTATTTGATGATTGTAATCATGTTCCAAATAATCCACGTTATTCTTAAAAAGTTTGTATTTCTTTTTTATCGAACGATAAAAGTTTAATGATAAAAACAAATTATACTAAAATATAATAATCAGAATTATATATTTTATTTTGTATACCATATATAGATTTTATCTTTACTCAAGCCATTATTATTTATCTAAATAAAAGAATAGTATATTTTATTTTATATATAAATTTAGGTTATAAACTCTATAAAGTTATGATCTATATAACTTTTAGTATTAGCTTTTAAAGAGACAGATTAAATTTTTAATTATATCTTTAAATTTATAGGGAAAATTATTTCCAAAAATTAATACTTATATATTGATATATTAGTGATATATATAATTTACTATGTAAAGTTTATAAATTTTTAAATTCTAGTAAATTACATAGATTTTATTTAAAAGATTAATTCTATAAATATTCAGTATTTTATCTTTAATAGAAAAATTCTGAAATATATATTAGATTTAACTAAATCTACTTGAAAAACAATAGAATAAATAATTTTAGTTATTTTAATAATAAAAACTTTAAAGTGAAGGATAGTTTGAATTCTTTTACATAATACTCGTAATTTTACCTACATCTTTGGACACCTTTATTAAATATAAATAATTATTGATTAAATTTTTTAAATTTTTATTTTAAAAAATTTAAGATGTATATTTATTTCAATCTAATTATTATTAAATCTTGATTTAGATTCACCGATAAGAATCGGCTATTTATTTGTAATAAATATAGTTTTTAAAAAATTTCAATTTATTTAATATTGTTATTAACATCTTTTTCAATAGAATTTTTTAAATCTAAAAATATCCTTTATTATTGAAATCTATTGGCTCTATTTTATGGAATTATTCATTATTTATTGAACTATAAATGCAATAATTATTTTATTATTATAAATTTAATAGTTATATCTCTTTTAAATTAATAGATTATATATCTATTAATTGTATTAATATTAAATTATTAAATAAGTTTATTTTTTTAATACTAAGAATTAAAAAATATATTTTGATGATTTATTAATTATTACTAAATTTATTTTTCTAAAACTTGACTTTATATTTAAAATTATAATCTCTTATTTACTGAAAGTGATTAGTCAATTTTTAAATAAAGTTTTATATTTCATAAATCTATTTTGTTATTCCATAAATTCTGATGAATAATGATGAAATTATATTTAATATTTTTATCTTTTATTTTATAAACACTTCAATAAGTAATTAAATATTATGAATTTTGTAATGTAAATTATTTATAAAATAAATATAATTATTACTAATATTTAAAATATTTCTTAAATTAAATTAAGAATTACCTTCTTTAAAAGATAAAATTAATAAAAATTATTTATTTGATATAATATTTATTGATAATGAATAACTTAAAGAGTTAATTTTTAAATTAAAACTAAAATAATATAACAGTATATATTTATCTTAAAAATAAATCAATTTAGCTTAATAAAGCAGAAATATTTTAAAGAATTATTAAAACATTAAAATAAGCTTATTTATTAGTGAATAAATCCTTTTTATAAATGTAAAATGTTATATACTATAAATTAGTTATTATTAGATTAATCAGTAAGAAATTTAGATTTTTATTAAAAAACAACTTAAAGTTTCTACAAAATAATAAAATTTTTCTTATTAGAACTAAAGTAATCGATATTAAATATATTTAATATTCTTGATTAAATTATTAAAATAATCGTATTTCAGTTTATCAAAAAGTTACAATATGATGTGATTTTTCAAATTTATCATTTCTATTAAGGAATAAAAAATAAGAGAAGGTATTTTTAATAAGTATTAAAGTACTTTTAGTTAAAGTGGAATTTAAATTTGTTAACATTAAGAAACTTCTTATACAGATTTATTTTCTCAGGTTACTTTTTTTATGATTTTAAATCCAATAGATTAAATTCTAAGAATAAATCTATTCCTATGGAGTCAATTAAAAAGTTTTTTCTTATAAAATTGATATCAAAAATTCAATTAAAATAAAGTTTATATATTGCTTTAAAATATTACTGTTAAATTAAGCATTTTAATGATATTATTAAATCAATAGAAAAAATCTCTATTTTAATTTTCGTTATAAAAATTTCATTTTATTTTTAAAAAAAGATCTCATTATTTAATAAATTTTCTAATAACTTTTTAAAAGTATCAATTAAAATCTTTACAGATAAAAGAAGTTGTTAATTGGATTTTTTTACTAATTTCGAAAAACAAATAATAATAATAAGAAATTAAAAATATATCTTTATAAATATAATTAAATTCAGTTGTTTATAAAACTTATTAAAGGTTATTAATATTATAAAAAAATTAAAAAATAAAATTATGTAAAAAATCTTTTATATTAAGAGCTAATAGTTTGATAAAGATATTCAAATTAAAATGTCAATTAAATAATTTTAGATTTTTATTCATAAAACTGAATATTTTTTATCTTTAACATAAAACAAGTAGTTCTTATATAAAATATATTTTTATAATTCCATTATTGTTCAGTTTTAAATGTAAAGAATTTATTACTGAGATCGATTTAATGATAATTAAACTAAGAATTATAACCTTTTCAATTTTTCAGATAGAACTAAAAAACTGTTCTATTGAGAAGATTTAAATATCTTAAGTAGGACAAGCGTGAATAGTGTATTTGAATACACAGTATCAGAGGTAGATATTGTATAATTAATATAATATTACATTAAATTAATATAATAAGGGATGAGTATTGATTTTTTATTCTATATTTTAGGTATGAATAAAAATTTTCATGAAAAGATTTTCTATTGATTGTCAAATAAGTTTTTAGTAATCAAAATTTTTTGTATTTCTAAAAAGAAAAGAGAATATTTCTATAATTTTGATATAATCAAAATTATAGAATAGTAAAAATAGATTAGAATCGTCATTTTTTATTATCATTTATAATTATCGAATTAAAATAAATTATGGTGATAATAAGATTATTTGATAGATAAAATCTTAGATTCCATCTAGATAATTAAAGTACATCCACAAATACGATAAGATAGGAGTTAATTTTGAGTATTAATCAGAAATTATCAAATTTTTAAAAATCAAAATAATGTAAATAATAATCCAAACTTTAGTTGGATCTTGGACTAATACGTAAATGAATCTTACAGATAAAAGATATTATTTTTTTTAAACTATTTTTAATAAAAAACAAAAAATAAAAATAAATTTTTCATAGAATTTCTATTTAAATATACCTTGATAAAAATATAGAATTTACATTTTGTTGTTTTTAGGCGAACAAAATTTACGGATGAAAAAAGAATAGAAATAATCGATAAAAATAAAGTATAATTTTATACTATATTACATATTATTTTTATTAAGGGTTTCTCTTTAATGAAATCTTATCAAAGATCTTATTTCTCTGTATATGATCATATATTAGATAAATGAATTAATAAAAAATTATATAACTATCTTAAATCCTACTCAATATTTATAATTATATAATTTTTCTTAAAAACACAACTATGCATTTTAAAAATTTTTTCTTTTGTTTTCCCCGAAAAAAATAGAATATTTTGTTCAATAATTTATTAAAATAATCAGAAAAGAGATGATAAATAAAAAATTTAATTTAAATTAAAACCTTCTCTTTATTGATAAAATCTATATTAATAGTATTTAATTATTTCAGATTAATTATAACTATTTATTTTGTATTTTTATGAAAGAAAATTTAAAAAAAATAAAAATATAAACATATGTTAAAATATTATTTCTAAAGGAAAAGAAATGGTTTATTTAATAAAATATTCATATAAATTTGATATTTAATTGCAATTTCTAAAAATTGATAATAAATATTTTAATTTTAATTTCGAGTTATATATCTTTCCCACTAACAATATTAGAGATGAGTATCCATTATATTATATCATTTTTCCTTATTTCTGTTATAGACTATAAAGTAAAGATTTCTTGAATTATTTTATTTATGATGGACGTTTGTATAAATTACTATATACTAGTAAAAGTGAAAAGACTAAAGTTATAAAATAATAAAGTCATAATGGGATATATTTTAAAATTTAAAATAAGAATATGTTAAAAGATGAATTGATATTCTAGAGTTGATTTTGAATTAAACTAATACAATCTCACAAAAACGGGTGAGCGAATTCTATATTAAAAATGAAATCTTATATTACTTTTTATTAAACCTATTTTTATTATGTTAATTGTTATCTAATTTCATATATATATGTTAGTAATTTATTGATATAGATCGTGATCTTTACATTGAAATCTTTTGTTAATTTATCTTTTATTTATGTAAATAAAAGATAGAAAAACTATATAAACTATCAAATAAAATTTGGAAATAGCTTTATTTAACAAAACTAATCATCCAAAATAATTAATATGTATTTTAATTCATATTTTTATAAATAAAAATTATTTAATTTTTTTAAAATTACAGAATAGTTTATAGAAAAGAACAAAAGAGAATATTGTTTATTATCATATAATTAAATCTATATAATATTAGAATATCTAAATAAATTAAGAAATATTAAAGTTTATAAAGAAAAATTCTTCTAAAATAACAAAAGATAAAAAGTAATTTATTTATAGTTAAAATCATTAATTAATTATATTTTATCGATAAAAATTTATAATTACAAACAAGAAAGATGTTAAATATAATCAGTGATTAATATGATTAATATCCATATTATAATTTTATTTATATGATAAATATTTTAGAATTCTAACTTAAATAATTAAAAAGATATTAACTAGGTTCAGTTATATATTTAATTTTAAATATGTAAAAGTATGTATTTTATCTTTAACTTAATTAAAGTATAAAATTAACATTAATATAAATAAATCAAAAAAAGTTATTTAATATGATTAGTCTCATATATTAAAGTCATAGTAAGAAATAAGATTTTTAATCTTAAGAGTTTAGAAATTCTATTTTATAGAAAAAGAAAAGATCAAAAGATAATTGTTATTAATAATTTATATTATTTAAGTTAATTAAATTAATTTCATATTTATAAAAAGGATATACATTTCAATACTGAATATCTCTTATTTAAGATATGAAAAAAACATATAGAAATTGATAATAAAGAAAATTTTTTTTATTTTAAAAATAAATATAGATCTATATTTAAAAATTGATTAATTAATATAACAAATAAAAATGTTATTTAACTAATGTATAAGATTTTAATAATATTTTTATATTAAATATAATATAGAATATGATTCTAAATAATTTCTTGATAACTTACTAAAAGTTAATTTTATAACTGTAAATATTGTATCTTCTATAATAGAAAAGATACTAATCAATACATTTTCAATCCATTTTAATAAATAATATTAAATTAATTAGTTTAATTACTATTTATAAATAAACTTTAAATTTAAAGTTTTTATCAAAAATTCCGCTCTTTCTTCGAAAGAGGGTGCTAATTACACCCTAATATAGTAATAATTTTTAATTAGATTTTTCCGATCAAATCAAATGAAGGCGATAAAGTTGCTTCTCCTTCCTTCCATTTTGCTGGACAGACTTCTCCTGGATGATTTGCGACATATTGAATAGCTTTAATTTTTCGTAATAAATCAGAAACATCACGTCCAATGTTTTCTGAAGTAATTTCAACAGATTGGATAATACCTTTTGGATCAACAATAAATGTGCCACGATCTGCCAAACCTAATTCTTTTTCTTGATTATTTTCGTTATATTTACGCATGACTTCAAAATTACGTGTTAATATCCAACTTGGATCACCAATCATAGTATATTTAATTTTACCAATTGTCTTTGAATGATCATGCCATTCTTTGTGAGTGAAATGGGTATCCGTTGAAACAGAATAAACTTCAACTCCTAGTTTTTGCAATTCTTCATAGTGATCAGCTAAATCTCCTAATTCAGTTGGGCAAACAAAAGTAAAATCAGCAGGATAAAAGAAAAAAATGCTCCATTTATCTTTAATGTCCTTTTCAGATATGTTAATAAAATTTCCATTTTTAAATGCGCTATTTTGAAAAGGTTTAATTTGTGTGTTAATCAAAGACATTTGAATTCTCCATCATATTTTATAATTAATTATTATGATATTAATTCTCTTAATAAGCAAGTATAATATAAAAATTAAAGAAATTGATTCATTTAAAAATTAATAACTTAAATATCTTTAAAATATTTATTAGAAATTAATAAAAAACTATTTTAATATTTAATTATTAAAAAGATCAATGGTATTTTTAATATACAATAATATTCTAAGTATAGAATTGACCGCTTTATATAGTACACGAAAAAATTTTATTTAGCTAACTCTACCTGAATAAAATATTAATTTTTTATTATTAATAATTATTTTAATCTATTGGATGAATAGTAAGTATTGACTAAATTTGAACTATGAAAAAATCACTAATTTTATTATCTGTAGAAATAAAAACAAATAATTAGACGTATTTAATCTATACTAATAAATCATAATAGTATTACTGAAATTTTTTAAAAAATATTGATTATTATCTTTGGTAAGATACCATATATTTTTTTTTAATATAGTTTCAGTATCACTCAGTTATAATTTATTAAGAATTATTTTAATAATTTCACAAAATATCCTATTTTTCTGTATAGATTAGATTATTTTAAAAATAATTTCAGTTAAAAACTTTAGTACATTTTCTTGATAATAAAAGAATATTTATGTAGAATACTCATTTTTTTTAATGAGGAAGAAGATATTGTTCTTCATAGGATGAAATTTATATTCAATTATTGATTTAATAAATTAATTATGTTAATTAAATATCTTTAATTTAATTTATTTTAAAATTATTACTTGTTTTATAGATTAACTTTAGTGATCTTATAAATCCTAAATATAACAAAATATAAAATATTTCATTAGCTAAAATCTTTAATTGCTAAATGATTTTAGCAATAATTAGGTCTTAACTTTACCTGGCTAAATAAATAGAAAAATCTTATTTTTAATTCTATTCAATCACTACTTTCACTAATATTCTTTTGTAAAAATTTTGTATAAACATAAGTTAATTATTTAACTAGTGATATTATTAAATTTAAATAATGATATTTTTTCCATAAACATCATAATTTGATTCAAAATATTACAAATTATATTTATTGAAAATTTAATAATTTTATTTAGATGATTATCATCAATTAGATAATTTTTTATTATAATCTATTTATTTTGAAAAGATATTTTTTAGAAAATTTTCTATTATATAGTTATATAACATTAATAGAGATTGAATAAAAATTCAATGTTTTTCTTCAGTGAAGAAAACGGATAGTAAATAATTCACTAAAAATTTTTTCTAGAAATAATAAAAATGTTACTAATAAAAGAGATATTAAAATATTTAACCATTGGATAAAATCCTAATTTTTAAGTTGATCAATTTAAAAAATTATTAAAAATAATAATAAATTTTCTGGTAAAGCGTTTCCTTTTTCAATATAACTTAAGATCAATGATACATAATCTATTTAATATAATTTCCTGTAGTAATTAAAAGTTAAATTTTTAATATTTTCTTCTAACAATAACAAATTTAATTAAAATTTTAAATTCTAGTATAAAATACTATCCATCTGATGATAGTTTGAATATCTAATCATATACTAAAATATCAAAAGATTAACTCATTTTATGAGATCGTTTAAAGTAAATATTATTTTAGTAGTTTTATAACTAAGAATTGTGTGATTTTAAGTTTTTCTGTTTTCTATATTCTATATTTTTTAAAAATAAATATTTTTAAAATTAGTTAGTATGAATCGATATTCAATGCGAACTTTGTTTTTTATTCAAGATAATAATAATTATCTTTGATAATTAGTAAATTCCTCTAGTAAAAATATTAAAGTAAAGAGATAAATAAATTGATCAGAAATATTTTATTTTAATTAAATATTTTTAGTTAATGATTAAGATCCTATATTCTTAATTAAGAACTTTTGTGATATAATAATTTTATAAACTATATAAAATTAAAATATATAAAGGAAATTTCTTTTCGATTTATTTATAATGAAATCATATTTTATTTTATCATTTATAATTTATTTTAAAATGTTTTATTAATTCCTTTACTTGTTAAATCTTAACTATGAATTATTTTTAATATTTATTATATATTATTGATAAAAATTTATTAACGTTTTTAGTAATGTATTAATGAATCATATTTATCAGTATTAATTTTAAATGAAATATAAATGTTTTATAACTAATTTGGATTAATAATCTTATTTAAAAATAAAAACATCAATATTAATTGATTATAGTAAGTAACTAATATGATAGTAAACAAATTATTCTTCAAATGCAATCTATTCTGAAGTATTAAGAAACTTTTTATCAAAATTTATATTGGATTAATATAAATTTGATACATTTAACAATATTAATAAATACCAAAATAAGTTAAAATAGTAATCTGCTATTAAAAATAAACAATAAATCTTTACCTTTTATTAAAAAGTAAAGATTTTCTTAGATCTTATGATATTAATCAATAATAAACATGAAATTTTTAAAAAACTTCTTAAAATTTAAATAATTTATAAAACTTCATCTGAAATATGAAAGATTTTTCAGATAAAATTTAATTTTATTAATAATTAATTCGATTAATAATAGTTAAATTTAATGGTAATCAAGAAGAAAATTTTTCAAAAGAAAAATTTTAAAAAAATTAGTTATTTTATTTATAATTTCTCAAAAAAATATTTTACTTATCGTGATTTTTTATCTAAAAATTTTTTGATAACTATTTTCCGAAGTAATATTAATTATTATCTTAAATTAACAATTGGACTATTAGTAGTTTTATTATTTTTTTAAAAGAATATTTTTGATGTAAACGTAACTTTTATATTATTATAAATAAAAACTCAATTTATATAAATGTATTAAATATAAAATAGATTAGAATAATTTATTATTTTTGTAATTTTAGTTATGATACTATTTATTATATTAATTAATATTAGTCGTATTTTATAGATATAAAATTATTCAGTTTTTTATCAAAATGAATAAAAATGATTCAGAATCTATTTTAATTTATTAATTGTAGCAATAAAATATAATAATAAGTATATTAATGATTTTTTTAATTTATTAATTTATAATAAACTGACGATATTATCTCTTTCAATAAAAAATTCTTTTTATATAATTTTTTTAATCACTAAAATTATTTATAAGACAGAAAATAAATCCTACCTATCAAAATAGTATTGATATTGAAATTAAAATAAAAATAAAATAATAAACTTTAATAAATAATAATTTATATTATATAATATTTTATAAATGAAAGTTTCAACTATATCAATATCTAGTTGTAAACTATATATATTAGAGATATAGTTTTATTAAAAAAATTTAATAATTTATTTATTATTAATTATTATTGTAAATTAATTTTATAAAATTAATTTTTAAAGAAATCGTAAAACTAAAATTTAAAAAATCCTCCTTTCTATATTAATATAACGTAGAAAGTTATTACTTTTTTTTTAAAATTAATTACGTTATTTTATCAATAACTATTTTGAATTTAATGACATTTTATATTCCTAAAAATAATATAACTATCACAGAAAATAAGATTTTAAGTAAAATTGAGATTGTTGAATTTTCCTTGGTTTCCCCTTTCAGAAAATTTAAGTTTATAGTTTTATTTTCTTGAATCTTTAAAATATTAAAGATTTATTAATAATAAATTTGAAGGCTTGCAATTAAAAATCAAGAATCTTGATTTTAGTAGAATCTTTCTAAAAAAAAATCTATTTTCAGATAATTTATTTTTAATTAAATATTTATTTATTATTTCTGTTACTTTTTATAATTATAAGAGTAACAATATTCAACAGTAGAAAAACAATATAATTATACAATTTTCTATTATTTATTGAAATTTAATAAACTTATCAATTTATATAAATAATATTTTTAAAATATAAATTTTCTTTATATTTCAAGAGAATATTACTTTCTATCGACACTAAGATTAGATATTTAAGAATTAATACTATTTCCCAATAATAACGGATATTGTTTATAAAATAAATAAATAAATCTATAGTTTTGTAATTTTCAGTTAAGTAATCACAAACCTTTTTTCAGTATTTATTAATTATTTTCTAAAAAAGAAAATATTCATACTGATTCTTTTTGATACTGAACAACTCTTCACAAATTATAGAAGGATGAATACGAGGATATTAATTTAATTTTTGTCTGTAACTACTCAAAATTGAGAATAAGATAATTTTAATTATTATCTTTTGATTTACATAAGAAAGTCCATTAAATAAAAATAAGATTTTCAGTAATAATCATTTTTTGTTAAATGATATCCAAATTTTATCTATAACAGTATAAGTAATTTATTTCTAATTCAATCAAAGTTAAAAGAATATATACCTTTTCTATTGTTAACTCCTTTTAGTATCTTTAAAACTCCTAAGTTCTTTAGAACCCTTTTAGTATTGTGTTTATAGATTTTATAAATTTTATATGAAAAATAATTAAGAGAATCAACAAAAATATTTTTTGATACTTATTAGTTTTCTACCACAGATTAATATTCGAGGTATTACGAATTTCTTATATTAATGGTTACGATCTTAGGATGTTAGATAAATAATCTATTCTCCTCTTTCTATTTAAAGGAGGAGTTTTAACAAGGTAAGAGATGAATTATATGAGATAATAACGAACAACAACTTTACTACTAAAGTTAAAATAGCACTTATATTAAATAATCTTTTATTTTTGCCGTAAAATAAATATGTCTTTAGATACTTATTCTTCTCTGATATTTATATTAAAAATTTGATGATTCCTTCAATGAGGGGAAATCAGATAGTAACTTTATAGTACTTTAATACTAATCGATAAAACTAATAAAAAAGGTGTATTTTTTCAATGTTCTTTTTATGATCGAGAAATGCTCTAGAAGAGCTTTGCGAAGATTATCATTTAAATCCCATTCAATTTATTGTGATACAATCAATTCTGATATACAAATCCTTACTTGTTTATTATTAATTCTTTTAATAAAAATTTGCAATTTTTCATTCACATTCAATATTCAACGTTATATCCAAAACTTTTCAATTGTTTAAAAATAACTTGATATTCTCTTCTATCTGTTAATAAATACCAAAGTACCTAAAATTTATCACATATGATTTCATATCTAAAATTTTTTAGATATTCATTTTTATTAAAATCTTTTTATTTCTGACGGTTAAATTCTAGTAGAATGAATGGTACTGATTTATTTTAGTATGAAGTTATTTATTTTTCTATTCTGTTAGAAAACATTTTATTTTTAGAGTATATGAATAATTAATATAAGTAATTTCACTTAGTGAAAAGATAAAAAAATATTTATTCTTTATAATTAATAATTACTTGGTAACTTCTATAATTTATATTATAAGATAAATTATTTTTATAATATATCATTTAATTTTAATGATTACTCTTCTTATTTCATATCGTATTTAGTTTTATTTCGAAGAAGATTTGATCTTTCTTTTAAAATTAATTCAGATAAACGAGAATTGAATTACCTGCACAAGATATATAGTAATATATACCCAATGTTTTTTTAAAATTAAGATCTTCTATATCTTTTAATATCCTATCAAAATAAAGAATTTGTATTTTCTTTTGAAAGTTTAATTTCTTTCTAAAATAGAATAGAGTAGAATATAATGACTATAATCCTATTATAAAATGAGAAATCACTCTAATTGATAATTCTTTAATTGTATTAATTAATAAAACTGATTTGTAATTTTTAATTCTATTTTCTATATTAGTTTATTTTTAAAAGTTTTTTATTTTTATTTTCAATAAAATTGAGTTATGATTAATAATAAATAATTAAAAATATAACTAAGTATAATTATTTTTATTTTATGGTTAGCAAATTTCTTTATCATGATTATTGTTTAATTAAATTTAAAAAAATTTTCATTATTAAAAATAATATCAAATAAAATTATATAGTAGTAAAAAGTTTTCTTTTTGAGAATTTTTAATATTTTAATATTTACAGGATGATCGAAATCACATCTGTAATGTGATATTTAATAAAAAATTAATTGACGATTCAGTCGTGCATTGATTCCAGTATTAGATACGTTATATAGACATTAAAAATTAATATCATTGATTCAGAAAATATATAAAATATTTATTTTAGTGTTTAGAGAAGTTAATCTAGGCTCTTTAAGATCTATTTTTTTGATTAATTAAGAAAATTAAATAAATTGTATTTTTTTAATAATCTTTTTATATCTAGAAAAATAATTGACTAAATAACAAGTTCTTTTACTTAATGATTATATTTTATATAAAAAATTAAGTTCAAAATGAATCAAATAAGTTTGAGATTATAACAAAATCATATTATGTGTAACATGATTTTATGTCTTGTATTCGAGAATCGTTATAATATTATAATATTAAATATATTATATATTATACTTAAAATAATTTAACAATTAGAATATGTTTTTCTAGTAGCAAATACAGTTTAATAACAAATATAAGTTTATAAAAAATAATAACATCTTATTTACTATATTTTATTTGAAAAATTTTTAACCATAAAACTCTTTTTTATAAAAAAGTTAATCTTTTTGCTAAAGGTAAATATAAAAATATTTTTAATAAATAAAATTACTTAAACATGAATAAATGTTTTATATGAATAAATATAAAATAAAAATAAAAAATAATGACTATAATATAAAAATTAGCAAGATAGAAAATAATTTCTTAGAATAGATTATTGTAATGAGATAATTCTATCAACTTGTTAAGTTATACCTCTATATCGTTAGATAAATATTGAATTTTATTGTTGGAGAAATGCATGTCATTGCTAACTCAAGAAGCGTATCTTGTTCGTAAAGCACTGGAAGATCTAGGTCTTGAAACCCCACTTTGTATTCAGTATCATTCATTAAATAAACGTAAACAAGAGATTGAAGAGCATATGAGTAAAATTATGCGTTTACTTAATCTTAATCTTAAAGATAATAGCTTGACGGAAACACCTAAACGTGTTGCTAAAATGTATGTTGACGAAATTTTCTCAGGCCTTGATTATAATAATTTTCCTAAAATTACTTTAATTGAGAACAAAATGAATTTCGACGAAATGGTAACGGTTCGTGATATTACTTTAACAAGTATTTGTGAGCATCATTTTGTTACTATTGATGGTAAGGCTACAGTAGCTTATATTCCAAAGGATAAAATAATTGGTTTATCAAAAATTAATCGTATTGTTCAATTTTTTTCTCAACGGCCACAAGTTCAAGAACGTTTAACACAGCAAATTTTAATTACACTACAAAATTTATTAGGAATAAGTAATGTTGCTGTTTCGATTGATGCTGTTCATTATTGTGTTAAAGTTAGAGGGATTCGTGATATAAGCAGCGGTACGATAACAACTTCTCTAGGTGGTTTATTTAAAACTAGCCAAAATACTAGACAGGAATTTTTACGTAATGTCTCACGTCTTCGTGAATTATAATTAATATTATATTATTGAAGATAAATAAAAATAGATTAAATAAATCTTTTTATGATAAAGCGTAATTTTAATATATTTATTGGATATATATTTTTCCTTTATATTATCTAAATGATCGTATATAAATCTATTTTACATACTAGAAACATCAAGATAAATATCTAATATATTTAATTTTTTTTAATATTACGCTAAATATTTAGTTAACTTATTTTAAAAAATAAAAAAATAATTTTTTAGGATGAGTATTTAATAAAAATTAATAAATTTAATAAAACAGAATATGTAATTTTTCTATTCTCACGGGTTTCGTAAAAAGAGAAGAATATACTGGAAAAGAAGTTTTATAAGAATTAATATTTCTAATTCCTTTAGTTCATTGTATACTTTACGGTAAAATAACAATCTAGACTCGCTATCAGAAAATCGTTTTAATAAAGATAATATTTCTTTATTGAAGATAAAACTTCATATCATACCTTGTATTTTCATAGTTTAAAACTATTCGATATTCCATCTTATGTGATACTTAAATTTTTAATTAATCATATTTTATTTTATATTATATTAAATTCTTCTTAGAAGATTTCTATTCCATCCGTCAGAATTTACACTTTTATCACCTACTTTTATGATATAATTAGTAATAACAAAGGGATTATTCTAGTTTTGGACTTATTCATTTTTCTATATTATTAGAATATTTCAGTTTCATTATACAAATAAGCGTTATTGATACTTTGATTGATCAAAAATAAGATTTTACCTTTATGGTTAAGAAATTATATATTCATATAATAAACTATTTACTAGATAATTTAATTTTTTACTTACTTTGGATATTGCAACAAAAGAGCATTTAAAATTTATCTGGGATAAAAATTATCTTCATGTGAAGTTAATTTACATATATTATGTATTGAATCGTTTTCACGATCAGTAGTATATATTATTTTTCTAGAATTAATCTTTTTATATCTCTAATATTTTAGACTTAAAAATCATCTTTTAAAGATTTAATTTTTCTTTAGAACAGATAGTAACTAATTATTATTTGTTATAAATTGAGAAATTTCTTTAATCAGAAATTCGTTGATTGAATCAATTAATAAGTTAGTTTATATTTTATAGCTTTCATTTCTAAAAATTACTTATTGCAAATATTATTCTTTTATTGAAAATAAAACTAAAGTCTGATTAATCGTGAATAATTAAAAGCAAAAGCATGATTTTTTGTTTTATTTGATGAAAAAATTCTTTATTGTGATTATTGTTTAATTAAATTTTAAAAAATTTTCATTATTAAAAATGATATAAAATAAATTATATAGTAGTAAAAAGTTTTCTTTTTGAGAATTTTTAATATTTTAATATTTACAAGATAATCGAATCACAGGTGGTATTACATAATATTTAACCAAAAAATTAGTTGATTGATTCAGTCATTCATTGATCCCCAATCATTAGATACGTTATGTAGACATTAAAGATTAATATCATTAACTAAAAAAATGTATAGATACTTATTATACGATAGGTAAAATACCTAATTTTTTGTATTTTAAATATATATAAAAAAATTTCTTATAATTTTTAGTTCGTTACTTTATGTAACTTTAAATTATATTTAAATAATACTTATATCGTGATAAATAAATATATTTTGTTAATTAACATTTTTTATATTATATTTTAATTAAATTTAAATATAGTGAGATCTTATATTTTCTTATATTTTTAAATATATTAAAAAAATAAATTTTTATCTAAATATTCTTATATATTAAATAATAAACTTATTACTAGATATATAATTTAATTATTTTACAGTTTTATTTATTTTATTAAACTTTCGATTTTTATTCAAAAGTAGATTATTTTACTGAATTAATTAATATTAAAATAACATGGATAAATTTTAGATCTCCTTTTATATTAGACTGAATTAATAATACAAAAATATTTTTTGCAAGTGGTAGAATATTTTGAAATCTATTTAAATTAAAAATAAAACGAAATAATAAAAATTAGATATTTAACTTAATCATTTTTTATTTTATTATCTCTATCTTTATTGTTGTTAAACGATATAACTTATTGATATTTAATTATTTTTATTAAAAAAATTCTGATAATTAATATTAATTAATCTATTATTCTATTTAAGTTTCTGGATATATTTATATAAATTAAAACTTATTATTTTATAATATAAAATGTATTTATTATTAAATGTTACTATAAAGAATATTTTTCTTAGTTTTAATTATATTTTTATTAAAGAATTAATTTGTAGAATAATTTTATTATTTATTTTTTTTAGTTTAGTTATTTTAAATTATTTTAATTTCTCTCAGAGATGATTTAACTTAATTAGTATTTATCTTTTCTTAAT
The DNA here is from genome assembly GCA_046530785.1 of Arsenophonus sp. GTDB lineage: Bacteria > Pseudomonadota > Gammaproteobacteria > Enterobacterales > Enterobacteriaceae > Arsenophonus. The sequence goes on along the minus strand of JBHEQT010000007.1, from coordinate 65,746 downwards.
TTTTTAAAATATTTTACTCAATAATTGATAGAATACTTTATGGTATTATTTAAGGAATAAATATATTAATTATCTTCGTTGATATTATTTAATTTTACGAATAAATTTAAAGATGTTTTTATATCTATTGAATTTTTATTGGTAAAGAAATGAATTTTTATTAACCCAAAAAATTGTTTTTCACTTTTAATATATTTAAAGATTGAATTATACTATTAATTCGAAAAATTTCACGCAAATGAATATTAATAATCTTTATAATATAATATACAAAGTATAGGACTTTGTATATTGCATTTATGACTCAATATTTATTGAGATAATATTTCTTATTTAAAGTAAATTTATTTTTGTAAATATTTTTACTAGCTTAGATGATAAAATCAAATATTTAAAAATCAAAAAATCTAGTTTACTTTTATAATCAATATATTGCTTGAGATAAATTCACTGAACTTAATGATCAGTTTATTATAATAAATAATTATAAATTTTTAGTTTTAATAAATAAATATTTTATTTTCTATTATTTTAAATATTTTACAGCTTCTTGAATCGATACTCATCCCGAATTTATTAAGTAATAAATCTGAAAAACATTTCTACTCACATAAAATTATGATATAATATTAAAGAGAAATTTTTTAATCAATTTAATAATTTGAATCCTAAAACACTAAACAATAATACTATTTATAATAATAAATAAATAATAAATTTCCTTATTTTATTTTTAAAGAGAAGAAGATAAAAAATCAACTAAGTCCTATAAAGTTATTTATTATTATGAAAATTTATTATTAATTAATATTTTATTGTTAATTAATACTTTATTAATAATCAGAAAAAAGTAAGTTTGCAAGATATAACAATACGCAAAATAAAATAAGAAATCAATAAGATGCCATTAAAACTGTTATTAATATGAAATAATTATAAAACTTTTAACATAGTTTATCTCGCGCTACCACGGTATACCTATATTTTTAGTTGAGATATAGGTGAGTATCTATTTTCCATTTTTAATTTTCTAGTAATAGCTTTTGTTTGCAATAAATTAAATAATAAATGATTAAAAATTATACTTAAATAAAAATTATTTTTACATAAAACTACACTAGATTAAATAGTAAATTACGATAATTTCGACATTATTATAAGATATAAATCTCTCTATAATTTGATTTTAATAGTATAAAAGCAAATCATTTTTATAATTTTTACCAATGTATAAAGAAATAAATATTTCAGTGGTAATTGGGTAATAAAATTACACCAATAAAATAAAAGATAATAATGTACTTCTGATTGGAAGAAACTTTAATGCAAATGTTTGCATAATGAATAAATTTTAAAAAAAAATCACTCTTTCTAATAAGATATAAAAAAGTGAAAATAGCTAGATATTAGTTTCAAAAAAATATTATCAGTAAATCAATACTAAATAATTAATTAAAATCAATAAAGTATTTTAAAATAGTTAACTAACACTCAACTGATTAAGAAAATTAATTTTTTTAAAGAAATTAAAAAATATTAAGTATTATTATACTAAATATTATTAGTAATGATTCTTAGATAATTTTCTAAATTTAAAAATATTTTCTATTTTTTATGAAAGAAAAAATAATTATGCTAATTTTATATAAAAAATTTTTACAGATAGGAAAAGAAAACAAAATAATGATAATTATATTCATTTTTAAATTAGAATAATTTATTTAATATCCTTTTATTTATCCAGATATAGATGATAAATAATTATAGAATATTAGCAAGCTAAAAGATTAATATCTTTATTATACTACTACCTACTACAAAAGAAATATCTTCCTTAAAAGGAAGATCTTATAATAAATAAATGGTATATAAATATTTTATATTTTTATTTTTTGTGAGCATTGCGTTCAAGATGGTTAATAATTCAAGTATATACAAAAAACCATTTCCATTTAAAATTTCCAGAATAGATAGGGAAACAAAGAATATCTCCAATTTTTATCACATTGGTTATAAAAAGCGTATTCTCCACGAGAGGAAGCTAGATAAAAGATGTGCATAACATAAAATTATGGAATTAAAAAATAGTTCATTATTTTCTCTTTTCAAATAGATTTATAAAATCTACATTTTGAATCACATTAATGAATTCAATAAATTTTTGAGAAAGTTTACTAATTTCAAGAAATTTTAATAGAAAAGATGGGTAGTTACCTATATAAACCATTTTAATAGAACGAATTTATTTTCGAATTTTTTAAAAAGAAACTTATATTATTTTAATAATATATGTATTCTATTCTTTATATTAGAATAGTGAAAAAGATACAGATAATTAAATTCAACGATAGAATTGCAATTAACTTACTCTATCTATCTTTATTAATATACGTTAAAAACTTGACTGGTAAAATTCACTATAAAACAAATAAATTTTAGATTTTGTTTGACTAATTTATTAATTTTACCATATCTGAAAACCAGTAATCTAGGATTAATACAGATCAATTTTTTCTAGATATCTAAATAAATAGAGAAAATTAATGAAATTATTGCACTTGATAACAGAAATGTTAAAAATATTCAAGTTTAAAGAAAAGTCCCATTATTATTATTTTAAATTTTCAGGGATGATACCCTCCCTCTCGATCAAAATCAGATCTTAATTGTTTTTCTCATTTTGTGGATAAATAATGTTATCAAAATCATTTTAAATCGTTAGAAGACCTCAATTATTCAAAATTAATAATTTCGGGGTAATTTCTAAAGAAATTTAAAAATATCTATCTCCCAAACAAAGTAGATTTTACTGAATTCATTGTTACTCGTTTTTATTAATATCTTATGGAATATAAAATAACTTCTTTGATTTCAAATAAGTAGATAACTAGGTGGATCATTTTTTTTGATTACAGGAGTATTACTTAATCGCAAGCTAAATACATTTTTCTAAATATAATTAATATTCTTTCGAAAATTTTTAAGAAAATAAAAGATAAAAATTTAAATTAAATTTAATATTATTAGTAATAGATTAAATAAATAAGAAAGATAATAAATATTTCCACTAAAATAAAAATAGTTTCTAAAAATTACTTTTAATTTTATAAAAAAGATGATTTTTAATATAGGCAACGCAATAATTAATAAGCTATTTTCATATAATGAATGAGATTCATAAATAAAAATGTTACTATTATTAATATATCATTTAATATTTTATTCTTGATTTATTTTAATTTTATGGACATTTTGGAATCAAAATTAGGAAGTAATAATAAATACTTTTTACTAGACCCTAGTTTCTAGTAACATTTTTAAGAAAAATCAAACTATATTTTTTGGAGATAAATATTGATTTTATAGTTAATCGTCCTCTTAGTTCTTTAAGATCAAGATGAGAAGAATTAATATTAGAAAAAATTTTCTGCACTTTTATTATCATCTAAATTTAATCGTAGTTTTTATTCGATTATAGAGATCTTCTCTACTAAATCATCTTTCTTAATTATAGAAAATAAGTAATTTTTATTTTATTAAAGTAATCAAAACTGATTATATTTTGAAATAAGAATTCTTGAATTTTCTTGATTACTTCATTCTTTTCATTTTTATATTTTCACTAGATGTCGATAACATATTGTTTATATTATATATTTTAATTCTCTGGAATAAGGTTTTAAATGGAGTAATTTTATGATTTAATAAAGGGTTTCTAATATCATCCCAATTGAGAGAAATATTTAAAAAACTTTCTGTTCTACCAGTAAGTCCAGGTAATATAGGTTTTAAATAAGTCATTAAAACGCGAAATAAGTTAATACCCATAGAACATATATCATGTAAATCTTGTTCGCGACCTCTCTCCTTAACAATTAACCATGGTGCTTTTTCATCGATATAACGATTAGCAAGATCAGAAAGGAATATAATTTCACGAATCACTTTATTATACCTACGGTAATAAAATTCTTTTGCAATTTTATTTTCCATATTAACAAATTGTTGGTAAAGCTCAGGATTCGCAAGATACGATGATAATTTATCATGAAAGTATTTATTGATAAATCCGACATTGCGAGCTGCAATATTAACTACTTTATTAACAATATCGCTATTTATCCGATGAATAAAGTCTTCTAAATTAAGATCAATATCATTAATTTTAGAAGAAAGTTTGGTGGCATAATAGTAACGTAAACAATCAGCATCTATATTATTTAAATAGGATCGTGCAGTAATAAAAGTACCTCGTGATTTAGACATTTTTTTACCATTAATAGTTACATAACCATGAACGAAGATATTAGTAGGTTTACGATAACCAATACCTTCTAATATTGCTGGCCAAAATAGACTATGGAAATAGGCAATATCTTTTCCGATAAAGTGGTAAAGTTCTGTAGTGGAATTTTTATTCCAATAACTATCAAAATCAATATTAGGTTTTTTTTTGCATAGATTTTTAAATATTCCTATATAAGCAATAGGTGCATCTAACCAAACGTAAAAATATTTACCAGGTTCATTAGGAATTTCAAAACCAAAATAAGGAGCATCACGAGTAATATCCCATTGATTTAAACCATTCCCAAACCAATCTTGCATTTTATTTGCTACTTGTGATTGTAAAGCACCTGATCGTATCCAAGTTTTTAACATATTACTAAATGCAGGTAAATCAAAAAAAAAGTGCATTGTTTCACGTATTTCAGGTGTTGAACCAGAAATTACCGAATAGGGATTAATGAGTTCCGTTGAGTTATAAATTGCACCACAGAGTTCACAATTATCACCGTATTGATCAGCAGTTTGACATTTTGGGCAAATACCTTTAACAAAACGATCGGGTAGAAACATACCTTTTTGAGGATCATAAAGTTGGGAAATTATTTTTCTTTGAATAAAACGGTTCTTTTTTAATGTAAAATAAATTTGTTCAGAAAATATTTTATTTTCGATACTATGAGTTGAATGATAATTATCGTAACTGATACCAAAGTCAGTAAGATCGTCTTGATGTTCTTTACTTATTTTATTAATCATCTCCTCAGGAGTTATACCTAATTTCTGGGCTTTTAGCATGATTGGTGTGCCATGGGCATCATCGCCACAGATAAAATAAACATGGTTTCCTCGCATTCGTTGATAACGTACCCAAATATCAGCTTGGATATGTTCTAACAAATGACCAAGGTGAATTGAACCGTTAGCATAAGGTAATGCACAAGTCACTAAGAGTTTTTTTACAATTTGCGACATAGTTAAGATTTAACTTCCATAAAAATTGAATAATAATTTAATTTTAATTAATGGAACTTTCTTTTCTAAAATTAAACCTAGATAATTTATCATCATTTTATCGTAATTTTAATAAATAAATATTGTTTTATTACTATTTCTTTTAGTTAACTACTTTTCTGGTATAGTACAATGATTAAGTTATTAATAAAATTTATAAAATAAAATGGAGGATGTAGTGAATTTATCATCCTTCAAATAAAAATCTGGAAGATTTAATTCAATAAATCACGGAAATTTTGGATAGATTTTCCATAATAAGATCGAGAAATAAATATGGGAGTATATTAAAATATTATACAATTTTACATTGTTTAGATCATGTTTTTCATATTGTGAATTAGTTATTCAATTTTTTGAAAAATGAATATTTAAGCTATTAATTAAATAATAGAAATCATAATTATGAAAAATAGTTTCGTGTAAAAATAATATTAAAAATTATTTCAGTAGTATATATATACTACTTATAGTAAATAATTTTTCTGAAATTAATAAGATTAATCAATATATTACTGTTAAATTTATTAATATTTTTCTTAGAAAATCAATAATAATAATGACCATATCTTTTATATTATCTCAAAAAAGTATGAGGATATCATTTTAAATACTGATATTTATAATCATTTATTTCAGAAAGTGGTATCTTGGAAAATAAATAAGTAGTAACCTAATATTACTTGATGGTTATCAAGTGCTATCTATTAATGGTATATAAAGTAACAATTAATTCAATTTGATTTATTTGTTAGTTGATGAAAATTCGATGATATGGAACGCTTTTAATTGTTCTAGCTAAAATCTTATTTGTCCATATCTTACTAAAAGATAGAAAATTTTCAGATTTAGATTACTTGATAGTTTTAAGTATGAAATCAGAGGAGTTTGTTTGATATTTCAATTAATATTACTTCAGAAATACTTCATAGTTATATAAATACTTTGTTATTACTGTATTACAAGATACATTGCTTTATTTGATACATTGCAATACAATAAAGAAATCTCTATATTTAACAGAGCTTTAAAATGTGCTGTATTATATATTTTTGAAAAGATAAATCTAATATATTTATTACAAATATGGATATTTAAAGCCTATTATTCTTTCTATTATTTAATAGAAAAATTGGATGAAATATCACTTTAATCTATTAGATAATAGATAATATTCCAGTAATATCTTTTATCCCATAAAAGATATAGATAAAAGGTCAACTGACAATAATATGAGATTTAAATAGATGATTTTTAATATTTATTAAAAGTAGAATCTACTATTTTAAAAATTTACTAAGTAATAAAAATTTTAAGAATTTTTTTTCAAAATTATTAAAATAAGTAATTATATTAAATTATTGATTAAAATAAATATGATGGTGATTACTTTATTAATTATTGATCGTTAAAAAGTTTAAACACCCCCCCAATGATGAATATTCATTTTATTAAAATTTAAAATAATAACAAATTTCTTTTTAGTTTTCTTTATGAAATTTTTTAAATATATCTTTTATTTTTCTTGTTAAAATTACCCCCACTATTTTGGGAGGGGTTGATAGTCTCTATTTAACCAATAATTTTTTAATTTTAACTTTTTTAGATAAGAAAGATGGTGTTATTTTCGAACAAAATAGACTTATAAGAATCGACATTCTTGAATTATTTTATCTATTTCAGTAAAGGTATTTTACTGGTTTTTTAAATTCTTTTAAAATCATAAATATTTATCAATAAAATTGAACACTTATAATTAAAAAGAAAACTGTACAATTTAATAGTATTGATATTTTTCAAGGAAACTTGCATGAGATATTTTTGTCCTATTATTTTTTCTTAATTTAATATTTTTTCTATTCCCGTTTTCTACAAAAATAATAGTAATAATGAAAAGTATAACAATGTTCTCTATCACTACAGTTTTTATTTCTATTTATTAGATATAATAAAAATTATCGATATAGACTTTATATAAATAAAATATTGGGTATATTTTCTCTGTTTTTATTTGAAATATATATTTTATCAATTATGAAATTGTACTTCTAAGAATTAACAAAATTCGAAATAATTATCAATATAATCATAGCTGTAATAGTAGCTAATTTTAATATTTCATAGATTTTTAATAAATATTAGCATAACTTTTATTTATACGTTATTATTCCTTAGTCATATTTAATAAAAAAATCTATTTTGATTATTTCTTAAATACTAGATAATAATTTTTTTAGAAATTACAGAAAAAATGAATGTAAGAATATTCATTTAATTTTTTTTTATAAGTATATCTATCTGAAAAGCACTAATTTTAAACTTATTTAATTTGATGAAAATAAAATATATTGTTTCTAGAACAATAATAAGTTAAATAATCATCACTTTTGATTTAAAGTGATTAAAAGTTTATCTCTCGTAATTAGAGAAATATATTTCTCTAATTTCTTACTTAAATAGAATCTTTAATCTTCTTTGTATTATCTAATTCAGTTGCTTTAACATTAGAAATTAGTGGATTTTTTATAAATTTGTTAAATATATTTTTTTTTAAAAAGAATCAGAAGATGAATGAACAATACCTATTTTATATATTCATTTCTTTCTTTATTTTAAGATCATACCCATATATCAATGATATGAGTTTATTCATTCCAAATACCTTTTAATGGTATTTAAATGATATCTAATGATCTTATCTTTTATATTTGAAAAGAAGTTTGATGGAAAGGTAATATGTATAATGAATTGTACTTCAGTACTAAAATTTTAATAATAAAACTTTTATTAATAAAGGGTTTATCTCCTATTATAGATTAGCTTTATTCCTTATAAAAGGATGTCTAGATCTAATTTTAAATAATTGATAGTTTGAAAGAAACTTATTGTAAGTTCTAAATTAATAATACTAATTTAATTACATTATTTTCTTTTATTAAACTTAGGTTATTTAAAAATATCATGAAGAAAATAAATTTTTCTATTACGATTAATATCAGGTTTTCATTAACTGCTAAATTTTATAGAGAAAATGCTTTCTCATGAATTTTATATTCAAGCGTACAATCAAAAAATATCAAATAATATTTGATAAAGATTATTTCGCGATTAAGATCTTTTCTTTCATAAAAAAAAAGAGTTAAAGTATAGATTAACGAGTATCTAAATTCAATGGAGTATTAATCTGTATTAATAATTTATATAATAGGAAATTAATTCTTCAAAATATGAGTATTCTGAGTATAAATGTAAGAAAAGGGCGCTTTAACCTAAAGTAGTTAATTATTGAAAGTATTTATTATTAACGGGTAAATAATTACCTAATAATGAAGGTTTTCAATTTTATGTTGATAGACCAATTGAAAACTTTATTAAAAAATAACTAAGATATAATAAATGTATAAAAGGAGAATATTATATTTTATTATTAATAATATATTCAAACATTTTTTAAATTATTTAGTTTATTAACTAAGCACAACAAGATAAAGAAATCATCAATCTTTTGATTGAAAAAAAATATTCTAGTGATTTATATCTTAAAGGATAAAATAGAGAAAGTTAGTAATAATTATTTAAATTAAGATGGATTATATAGAGGAACTCCCCTTTTTTCTCAAGGAGATAAAATGCGACTTTGTGATCGTGATATAGTTAAATGGATTGATGAAAAAAAATTAATTATTAAACCACACCCATTAATCGAACGGATTAATGGAGCAACAGTTGATGTGTGTTTAGGGAATAAATTTAGAGTATTTCAGGACTACACTGAACCTTACATCGATCTTAGTGGACCAAAAAATGAAGTTAATGCTGCATTGAACCGAGTGATGAGTGATGAAATCATCTTAAGTCATACCGATTCGTTTTTTTTACATCCCGGTGAATTAGTATTAGCGACTACTTTAGAATCAGTTACCTTACCTGATAATATTGTTGGTTGGCTTGATGGTCGCTCTTCTCTTGCTCGATTGGGTTTAATGGTTCATCTTACTTCTCACCGTATTGATCCTGGTTGGTATGGTCATATTGTGTTAGAATTTTATAACTCAGGTAAACTACCATTGGCGCTACGACCAAATATGATTATTGGTGCGTTAAGTTTTGAATTTTTATCTGGTTCATCTGAACGCCCCTATAATCTTCGTCAGAACGCAAAATATAAAAACCAACAAGGTATAATAGGAAGTAAAATTAGTGAAGATCTTGGAAAGTAATTATAAATTTTGATATTTTAACTTAATTAATTCAATTTTAACTGAGATTATTCAAAAATTAAAATTTTTTTTCAATTTAATAATATATAAACTGAAAAATAAAAAATAAGAACTTTTTAAAGATAAAAATAATTTAATTCCTTAGGATATCCTTTCAAGGAAAAAAGATATTGATGAAAATTTTCTAATAATATTATTTATCTTTATGTTAATTATTTTAGCAGCATATTAAACATGGTATTATTAATTAATTTCAATAAATTTCATTATTATTTTATCATTAAAATTGAACAAAAGTGAGAAAAATTTAGTTTTAAATATAAATGCATTAAGATTTTTGATCTATCTAAACCATTATATTATTGGGATTGATTTCATTCATCTCGCCAGAAACGATTAAATTTATTATTAGCGCAGATAACATAGTATTTTTCTTAATATTTCAGAATATAGTTGTTAAATTTTCATAAACTTTATTCTTTTAAACAAATTGAAATAATTGGTTTAGTTTATGTTCTATATTTGAAAATTAAAAAAAATCAAGTTAAAATAAACTATTTCTTCTAGAAGGAATAATCTTCTTCGTAGAACAATAATAATTTTATAAAGTGATCATTAAAAATTAATGAAATTAATTTCACGGGTAGTTTTTAATTAGTCAAATGAGTTTGATAATAATAACAAGTTTAAACAGTGTATAATATCCTTCTTCTCCGATAGAAGGAGGATCCATTTTATGGAGTTAATTTTATTAGTAGTATTATTAAGAAGTGAAAACTTCATTTATTTGGATTATTTACCTGATGTATAAACTAAGGTACTAATCTTCTCTAATTTAAATATTAATGTTAAATAACATAATTTAATTGAAAATATATTTTTTATTTATGTGAATTATTCAATTATTAATTAAATATAGTTTTTAATAAACTAAATCTAGAAAAAATCTTATTTTTGGTTAACCTAAACTAATATTTATAAAATTTTGAAATAAAGATAACAATTAATAATAAATATTAAGTATATTTATTGTAACAGTTAGAACTGATAATTATAATTTAAGTTATTTAAAAAAATTCCTTTCAAACGAAAATTTCTCTGGATAAATAATATATCAAGATTTTTAGTTGTTGATGATTAACCTTTAATTCTAAGATAAGAAATAAAAAATTATTAAATATCAGTCATCTAGGAATAGATGATTAAATTAGTATTCGGAAATTTTTAATTGAGAATTAATTTAAATTATTAAATAATCTGATTATTGTCACCGACAATATAAATTTTGATAATATTAAGTTTAAGTTTCTTTACTTTAAAGAATTTAATATCTTTGTTAAAGTAAATGATTCAGTAATATTTTTAGAAAATTTATTCAAAGGTAAAAGATATACTAAATTTACGATGATAAATTTTTATTTGATAATATTTAATTATATTATTTAACATATAATTAATAAAATTAAATATAGTTTTTACTAATTTATATTTTTTAGTAACAAACAAATGAAGTTTATTTTCTAAAAAAAAATTTAAGATAATGGTCAAAATTTAAAATTTGATGCAAAACTTAATAAAAGATTTGTTGTTTTTTAAAATTTATTTTTCTTCTGATACTTTCAGAATCTATAGTAATACTTTGTTATATTTAGAAAATACATAAAAATATTAGGTTACTTATTAAATTTCTGTCATACAGATGATTATCTATTGATAAACTAAAAAGTAGAAACTTCCTCTGTAAAAATTTATAGTAAAATTAAAAAATTTATAATTTAAATTGAATTTTTATAAATTGGTATAGGAAATTTTCCTTTTAATCTAGAATTTTATTATTAGATTAAAAAATTAATTTTATGATAATCTTCATAGTGAATTTAACTAGTAAATATTAAAATATTTAAGGTAATATTTTATTAATATCATTTTTATCTATTTGCAATGGGGTAATTAACACTTTTTTAATTCGGTGACTGGTTACTTCTAATGGTTCAAAAATCCAATTTTTAATTTTAATTCGTTCACCAACAACAGGCATTCTTTGTAAATTCTCCATTAACAATCCAGCAATCGTTTCATATTCACGTTTTTCATCAAGAGTAATTGGTACATAAAGAATTAGATCTTCTAAAGGCATAAAGCCATTAGCAACCCAACGGTTATCTTTTAATTCTTGAATATCATAACGAGAATCCACCTCTTCTTTACTGATTGGCATATTACCAGCAATAGTTTCCATAATATCTGTTAATGTAACAATTCCTTCTATAGAACCAAATTCATCAACAATGAAGGCAAAATGGGTATGAGCTTTACGAAATTGTTCCAATGCTTGAAGTAGTGATAATCCTTCAGGGAAAATAACTGGTTGAGTAATTAGAGCATGTAAGTTAAGTTTTTGCTTTTTTAATTGTTGATTTAATATAGCTATAACGTGTATAACTCCGACAGGTTCATCGCTTATTGATTCATCTGTAACAACAAGGCGTGTATGTGGTGTTTTTTCCAATACTGAAAGTAAATTAGCCTCAGGATTGTTAATATCAATATATTCAATGTCATGACGAGAAGTCATAATACTACTAATATTACGCTGAGCGAATCCTAATAAACGAACAATCATTTGTCGTTCTTGAGGATCAAAAATTCCATTATTATCAGCAATTAAATCAGATGTATGATGATCTAATTCAGCACGTTGATGTTGACCATCTAAAACCCGAAGAACTGCTTCAGCAGTTCTTTCTCGGAGAGATTTTTCTCCTTTTAAAAAACGACGTCTATTAAATGATGCAAATTGATTAAGAGATTCTATCATAATAGAGAAACCAATAGCGGCATATAAATATCCTTTTGGTATTAGATAACTAAATCCTTCAGCTATTAAACTCAAACCAATCATAAGTAAGAAACTTAGACAAAGAATAACAATACTTGGATGTTTATTGATGAAGATTGTTAATGCTTTACTAGCAATAATCATTAGGATCATAGCAATACTGACTGCTGCAATCATAATCTTAATGTGTTTAACCATTCCAACAGCAGTAATTACTGAATCAAGTGAAAAAATAGCATCTAAAACAATTATTTGTACTACAACAGACCAAAATTTAGCTGTTTTACGTTGTTTTCCAGTTTGTTTATCTTTCCCTTCTAATCTCTCATTAAGCTCCATAGTAGCTTTAAAAAGCAAAAAAAATCCACCACAAAACATTAGAATATCCCTTGCGCTAAATAGGTGACCAAAAATTCTAATAATAGGATTGGTGAATGAAACAATTAAAGTGAGACTAAACAATAAGATAATACGCATAAATAATGCGCATGTTAAACCGGTTATTCTTGCTTTATTATGTAATTTATCTGGTAATTTATCAGTTAAAATAGCGATAAAGATTAAATTATCAATTCCAAGCACTATTTCAAGTATAATAAGGGTAAGAAGCCCAGCCCATATCGTAGGATCAGTGATCCATTCCATAAAATTTATTTTACCTTCTAATATGACGCCCTTATGTTAGAACATTTTAAATAATTGGCATTTTGAACAAAAATTTTAATATAATAACGTTATTAATTGTTTTTACCAGAAATATGCTGATATCAAAGGAATGAAATTCCTATCATCAAAATATAGAATAAGTTAATATATTATTAATTACGTAAGAAATATATTTATTCGTTTAAGTTAGGATGACAATTATCAAGTCAGGAGTTTTATGTCAAAACAACAAATTGGTGTAGTTGGTATGGGTGTTATGGGATATAATTTAGCACTAAATATTGAAAGTAAGGGTTATTCTGTTTCGATTTTTAATCGTTCTAAAGAAAAAACAGATAAAGTGATTAAAGAGAATCCAGGTAAAAAATTAATTCCATTTTATAAGGTTAAGGAATTTATTGATTCATTAGAAAAACCTCGTCTTATTTTATTGATGGTAAAATCAGGTAATGCGACAGATAAAACCATATGTTCATTAACAACTTATCTGAATAAAGGTGATATCCTGATAGATGGTGGTAATACTTACTTTCAAGATACTATTAGACGAAATCAAAAACTTTTAGCACAAGGGTTTAACTTTATTGGAGCTGGAGTTTCTGGTGGTAAAGAAGGAGCATTAAAAGGACCTTCTATTATGCCTGGAGGAAAGAAAGAGGCTTATGACTTAGTATCCCCTATCTTACAAAAAATTGCAGCTAAAGCTGATGATGGTGAGCCATGTGTGAATTATATTGGTCCTGATGGTTCAGGACATTATGTAAAAATGGTGCATAACGGGATTGAATATGCTGATATGCAACTTATTGCTGAAGTTTATTCTATACTAAAAATTTTATTAAAGTTAAATAATGAAGAATTAGCTGATATTTTTACTGAGTGGAATAAAGGTGAATTAAATAGTTATTTAATCGAAATAACGGTTAATATTTTTCGTAAAAAAGAAAATAAAAATGGTTGTTATTTAATTGATGTTATATTGGATGAAGCAGATAATAAAGGAACTGGAAAATGGACCAGTCAAAATGCTTTAGAATTAGGAGTACCTGTCACACTTATTACTGAATCAGTATTCTCTCGTTATCTTTCTTTTTTTAAAGAACAGCGAGTTGCAGCGGCAAAAATATTAACTGGTCCAGTTGTTAATTCATTTTATGAATATAAAAAGAAGGAATTTATTGAAAAAATTCTCCGTGCACTTTATTTAGGTAAAATTATTTCTTATACACAAGGTTTTCAGCAATTAAAAGTAGCATCAGATGAATATCAATGGAGATTAAATTATGGTGAAATTGCTAAAATTTTCCGAGCTGGATGTATTATTCGATCTCAACTTTTACAAAGGATTATCGATGCATATACACAAAACCCATTTTTAATAAATTTAATGTTATCACCTTATTTTAAAAAAATTGCCGATGAATATCAACAATCATTACGAGAAATTGTCTGTTTTGGTGTACAAAATGGTATTCCGTTACCAACGCTTACGGCAGCAATTTCTTACTATGATAGTTATCGTTCTGTTGTTTTACCAGCAAATTTAATTCAAGCGCAACGTGATTATTTTGGTGCTCATACTTATAAACGAATTGATAAAAAAGGTATCTTTCATACAGAGTGGTAGAGAAATATGTAAATAATTGATATAAAATTATATTTTTACTTTTAATATAAATATTAAAAAATCCTTATTGATTTTTAGATCAATGAAAGGTAGTAAAATTTATTTATTTATATTTTGATTTTAATTTTATTTTGAATAAGTATAAAATAGATCTTTATATAACTTTCTTAATATTAAGGGAAAGATTCTCATTAAAAGTAATATAAAATATATTTCCAACCAATGAATTAATAAATAAAGAATTTAATACTATTTTGTAATTATAGTATAAATCGTAATTTTATAGATGAAAAACAATTTATTATTAGAATATTTAATATTTTAATTTAATAATATTAAATATATAAGTATTAATAAATAAATTTTATATAAATGATTATATCAATTTTCTATATAAATATATTTTACCAATTGGATATTACAATATGGATAAATTAATCCCAATTAAACCTTTACCAACCATAATTTCTATTACAATAACTTTGATCATCTGGTTTGTTATTCCTGTTCCTGATGGAGTTGATGTTAATGCTTGTCAATTGTTTGCAATTTTTATTGGAACTATAATAGCTATTATAGGTAAAGCTTTACCAATAGGTGCAATTTCAATTATCTCAATTACTTTAATTGCTATTACGAAAGTAACTAATCCAAATAATCCAACGGAAGCAATTAATGATGCTTTGACTGGTTTTTCAAATCAACTTATTTGGTTAATAGGTATTTCAATAATGATATCTGTTAGTTTAAATAAGACAGGATTAGGTGCACGTATTGGTTATTATTTTATTTCTTTATTCGGGAAAAATACATTAGGTATTGCTTACTCATTAGCGATTGCAGAGACAATATTAGCACCAGTTACACCAAGCAATACTGCACGTGGTGGTGGAATTATTCATCCTATTATGCGTTCTATTTCAAATAGTTTTGGTTCTGATCCAAAATCAGGTACTTCACAAAAAATTGGGCGATATCTTTCATTAGTTAATTTTAATATTAATCCTATTACATCTGCGATGTTTATTACAGCAACTGCACCTAATCCATTAATTGTTAATTTAATTATGGAAAATACAACACCTAAATTTGAGATCAGTTGGAGTATGTGGGCGCTCGCAGCCTTTATACCAGGTATTATTTCGTTATTCATTATGCCATTAGTTATTTATTGGATTTATCCTCCTCAAATTAAAGTAACACCAAATGCACCAAATTTCGCTAAGCAAAAGTTATATAAATTAGGTCCTATTTCACTTGCAGAAAAAATTACCTTAGCGGTATTTTTTATGCTGTTGATAATGTGGTCTGGTATACCTTCACTTATTTTCGGTAATGCTTTTAGTATTAATCCTACGGCTTCAACATTTTTAGGTCTTTCCGTTTTACTTTGTACAGGCGTATTAACTTGGGATGATATTTTGAAAACAAAAGGAGCATGGGACACAATTACTTGGTTTTCTGCATTGATTATGATGGCATCATTCCTTAACAAGCTTGGATTAATTGATTGGTTTTCTCAATCAATTGGAAACATTATCGATCAATTTGAGATTGGTTATGTTGGAGGTATGTTGTTACTTGTTTTGATATATGTATATTCTCATTATTTTTTTGCAAGTACTACTGCTCATATTATGGCAATGTTTGCAACTTTTTTTACTGCTGGATTAGCATTGGGCGCTCCACCTATGTTGTTTGCTTTAATCCTTGCTTTTTCTTCATCATTAATGATGTCGCTAACACATTATGCTACAGGTACTGCACCGATTATTTTTGGTTCTGGTTATATAACATTAGGCGAATGGTGGAAAGTAGGTTTTATATTAAGTATAGTTAATCTTTTTATTTGGTTTTTCATTGGTGGTTTATGGTGGAAAGTACTAGGATATTGGTAAATTTATAATTAATAAAAATAGGATTATTATTGTATATATAAAGTTTTTATTTTCTAGAATTTAAGAAATAAGATTTTTTAAGAAAAGATTAAAAGACTCTATCTAATAGTTATTCATTAATTAAAAAATATAGAAATATGTAATTCTATAGATTAATTTCAAAAAAAATTATATCATCTAAATATTTATTTTGAAAATGTCTTTTTAGATAAGATTTTTAATAAAAGAAAGTTAATCATCTAATAAGATCCTCTCTCTAAGAGAGAGGATCTTATTAGTATTAGAATTGATATAATCGACTTTTATCTGTATTTATAAATATTTAAAAAATAAATAAATAAGAAATTTTTTATTTATTGAATTAAAAAGTGTTTAAAGATTATTTAAAAATTTATAAATATATTATATTTTATTTTCCAATTTATTATAAACTTCATACCTTATGAGAATTTTCAAAATCTATAAAGTTCTGTTAATAACTAGTTAAGTTTATTGTATAAGAAAATACAAATTTTATTAAATAGAATTAATAGTGTCAAATCGTACGGTATTCGTACTGTACGAATTTATCTTGATATAAAAGATATAAAAATAATAATAGAGTATATAGTATTTTTAGATGAAATTTATTTTTCATAATAACTTAAATAAACTACTTTTAGTAGTAATACTAAAAGTAGTTAATCAATAATTACAATTATTATCTTTTTTAAAAGTAGAAAAGCTATGATTTTATCAAGTTAATAAAAATAAATTTTTTAAATAAATAGATAAATTATTAATGCATACCAGTGGGTATATGATATCGTTTGTCCATATAAATAAAATTTATAGTCAAAATACTTTTCTCTGTTTTTAAAAACAGGATAATTTCCAACAAAGTCATTTTAATAATGACGTTATTTCTTTTTTTTTTGATTTTATTTTATAGTTTAAATACTAAAAATATATTTATTTTAAAATTTAAAGAATTATAAATTCTAATCTCTTAATACTTTTAAAAATTTAAGGAAATAACTTCGAAAATTTTCTAAATTATTAATTTATATTAAAATTTAGAAATTTTATTTCCAACTTAAATTTAATAAAAATTAAATCATTTAGCTAAACATTTGAATTAATTTAGATTTTTCTTTATTTTATATAAAAATATTGATTTAAGATTTAAATTCAACTTTAATAAATAAAACTATAAATAGAAATGAAAAATTCTTTTTATTGAAGAAAAATTAATTCAAATAGAATATTATGTTCCATCAATGTTATAAAATTTTTTTTAAAATAAAATCAAATAATAGATTAATAATTATATTTCAAAATATATTGTCTTTTAAATAGTTTCAGTAACAAAATTGTAAGAATAAAAATTATTATAAATTTTTAATTATATAAAAGTTTATAATAATTTAAGGATGATTAAGTAATTCAATACAATGAAATAATTAATTTTATTTTTTATCCTATATCAAGTAAATAAAATAACTCTAAAAAATAATAAATAAGGGAATATTTTTTATTTTTAATATTAAAATAAATAAAAAATATTTGATATATATTTAACAATATTATCAATGCTATTGTGGATCATTCTATCAAAGATAGAATGATTGTTATATCTATCTCCATATTTTAAACGTAAAATAAAATCATGATTTTTTATATCTCTGAATATACTAATCTTCTATTAATTATCAAGATTTTATTTGATAATTAAGCTAAATCCAATCTTGCTATTATATATAATATGCTTAAAGTTAACATGATATCTAAAACCATCTTGTACTTAAATTTAAAAAAAACACTTATTAATTAATAAAATATTTTATTTTAACTTTTTATTTATTAAAATGTAATTAATTATTTTGTTGATGATAAGCGATAATATATATATCTTCGATTATTAAAATAAGTTAATTTATTTTAATAATATAAATTAATTTTAGTAGTTGATGTAAACATCATTTACATTTATTATTCTTTTATATTAAAGAATAATATTAATTTATAGATTATTTTATATTTTTCTTATATAAAATGAAAAAATAAAAATAATACAAGATTTTGTAAAATGAATTGTGAAAATTTTATATACATCATAAATAATAATTTATGCATTTTACCTATTAATGTTATTAGGTTTTATATAACTATTTAATTTATGGGAATAATTGCGCAAAATAGATATGGAAAATAATTTTATTTAACGCATTTAAATAAACATTCTTATACGATAATAAACAAAATTTTCGAATATCAGATTATATGTCATTCTTAGAATGAATTCTCTATTCAATTTATCAGAAAAATTTATAATCCGGATTTGAATATTTTCATCCGATTTTATAAATATATAACTAGTCAAAAGTGAAAGTAAATTCAAAAGATCAGTTTAGATGATCAAATGATTCTTATTATACAATAATTAAAGGAAATTATTAAAAAATAGAATAATAAAGGATTACCCATTAGCAATAATGGGTGTATTACCTTCAATTTATGGAGATTTTATAATGATCAATATCAACTTCAAATGTTTTTAAAATTATTCTTATTTATTTTTATGAGTATTATTAATTTAATTACTTTTATCTATTTATGTTAGTACTTAATAAAGTTTATTAAATAAATTTTATTATTTTAAGTTAGTTTTAATTTTTGAGAAAAATATATTAGAAAAACATATGTCTTTTGATTTTTAATTTATAAAACTTAAATAGATTGTAAAAATAATAAAAATTATAATTGATCAATTATTTATATTAATAGTATTCCACTATTAATAATAAGTCTATTGTTTATCTTTACAATTAAAAAATAAAATATAGGATTTTAGAAAAATTCTATATCAGTAATTAAGATTAAAAGATACTATCTTTAATAAAAATATAATAAAAAATAAAGTTTTAAGATATTTAAAAAGTAAAATCAAGACACTGTGTTCAATAGTATTTAAAATTTTTAATCTTAAAACTGTTTGAAGATATTACGTTAATGATAGAAACTCTAATATACAGAGATAATGATGAAAACAGATTTTTACGAATTATGATATATACTAAAATTAATAATTACTTACATTATTTGAAAAATCTTATTAATATTGATAATATTTTTATATTAAAAAATACTATTTATTTTCTTTTGCCATTTTCAATATAAAATCTAATAAAAAAATCCTGGATAGTTATCTGAAGAAAAATTATAGTTAGAATCTAAAATAACGAGTAAAAATACTAAATTAGAGATAAGAGTAAATTAAAGTATCTTTACTAAATTTTCCAGTGATAAATCAAAGTAATCTTACTAGAGTAATTAAATTATTTATTTAAATAAATAATATCGAATTTTTCTGCTGAATTGAATTAAAATATAAATTTATATTGTGTATTATTTTTTCGATAAGGAAAATATGATTTAAATCAATAATATATAGGTTTATTTCTTTTTAATATTAGATCGATTAATAGATAAATTAATTATTAGTTCATATAAAAAATGCGCTATTAGAATAATCTTAGTGTTCTTTTAAAACATAGCTATTAAAGTGTTGAAAATAAAATTCAGGAAATATTATATTGCTTTATTATAAGAGATTACAAAAAATTTAAATTTTATAGATAAATTTATTGAAGATTTTCATAATTTACTAACAGTTAGATTGATTAATCTATATTAATAAAACCTAAAATTATAGGAGATTTATTATCTTCTGAGATCATAACTGATGATCGATGGATCATTCTTCAGTAATAGGTACTATTCAACAATGATAAATATTTTTTAAAAATTTTCATCACGATTCGGAATAACTATCCCACTAAAAACTCCATCAGAGAAATAAGATCTAATTTGAATGATTCTAATATATAATGTAAGTAAAAGAAATAATAATTACCTGATAGTGGTTGTGGGATCATATCTTTACTTATACATTGAATATAATATTCACTATGGAAGGTGTGTTAAAATATTTCTTTTACAAAAGAATATTAATATCTTTTATATATCAAGATATTTTATAACAAATGGTATATTTACTTAAGTTTTTATAAAAATTTTAATCTTAACTCAAACGAGTATTTATGACTTTTATATTAATGAAACGGATCCAATAGATGAAGAGATAAGGAACTTAGAAGATATAGGATATTACGAAAATCTATAATGAATAATAATGTACATTACAACTAAAATTATTAATTTTCTTTATCAAAACATAATGATTTCCTACAAGATACTTAAACAAAATGTTAATATAGAAGGAATTAATTCTTGTCTATGTAGTCTCTAGAGACTAGAGTTTCCTTCTCTAGAGAGAAGAAATACATAATATTCTGATTTAAATTAATATCGCAATTAATTCTTCATAGAGATCTTAAATAATTTAATAATCAGATTAAAATATAAAAATATTATGGAGATTAAATATGCATTATCTTCTACTAATTTTACTAGTACCTTTAATGTTAGTTGTTAATTAGTGTTTGTTTTTCAAAATTATAAGTTTTTAATTTAATTAATAAAAACAAATTTTAGTATTTTGATAATCTTTTCTTCTTTATTCTAATTACTATTTTTAGTATTTAGTATTATTGCTAGTTTTAGGTATTTAAAAGATAATACTTTATTTTTTTTAATTTACTTTTAAAAATTTTTCTATTCACAGAATCAATTTTTGATTTTTTATCATATTTTAAAACTTATTTAATTAGAAATTAATTTTTAATTAAACTTAATTGTTTTGTTTTTCTGTATATTTTAGTTGTTATTTTTTTAAATCTAAAATATTAGATAACTATATTAGTAGTTGAAACGAAGATTATTACGTGTTTTAACTTTTATAATTTAAAATTAGAAAAAATTGAATTCAAAAACATATATTGATTAAAATCATATAAAATATTTTATTTTCCTTAATTTTATATTATATATATTTATATATTTATAAAATTAAGGAAAAGTTAAATTTTAAATAGAGTTTATGATTCCTTAATAAGGAATAGTTTTCATCTCTTTATAAAAAAGATATATTTTTAGATCCTAATATACTTTTCTCTTCTAACCTATTAAATCTCTTCTTTATCCCTTTGTAATTTTCCCCTCTCCCCCAAGTATTTGAGAGAAAGAATTCGATAGTTTTTATAAAAAGAAAAACTAAAAACAAATTTATTAAAATTATTTCATAATATCTAGAAAAATCTGGATTTTAAAGTTTTGTTTTAAATTTTAAAAATTATCATAATATTTTAACAGTAAAGATGAACGTTTTTCGATTAGAAAGGTCATAAAAATCTTTTATCTTAAAATTCTTTCTAGAATAGATGGATGATTTATGGTTAATTATTTCTTTTTAATTTAAAATTGTGTTTTACTATTCTATTTTTCAATTATTACTGAAATGATGAAAAATATTTCATCTTTTTTTTGGATTAATATTATTTAATTAGAGAGGAATTTTACCTAAAAAGAAGAAAAACCCAATATTAATAATTAGATATTTTAATTAGCACCTGAAAAAGATCCTCGAAAATAGTTTTCAGAAATAAATAATAATATTAATTAAAGGAATTATTATATTAATAATATTATAAAATAATTATTTTCTATTGTATAAAGTTTAGTAAATTTCTTGCCATGGTTCGGTGCAGGGTCTTGCAGTTAATTTACAAGAAGTGAATATGTAACAATAATTTCGATAAGGCGAAAATTTCTGTTCTGGAAGAGGGGGAAGGATCTAAATAATAGAAGAGTTTTTCTAAAAAAGAAATTTAATCTAAATAAACTTATAGTATTAAATACTTAAAGTAAATATATAAATGGTATATAATAATTTGAAGTAATTTCATTGCAACTATTTTCAAAAATATTAAAACAAAATAATGAATTATTTATTTTTTATTATTATTATTTTACTAACCGTAAATATTACTAGAATAATGAAAAAATAAATAGATTAACAAAGATTTTTAAAATTCTTTTTCTGCATTTTATTTTAAAAAATAACAACAATGATTTAGTGAAAATAAATTAAAGATTTATAATTATATTCATAAATATTCCTCAGTTTTAGTTTATACGTTATCAATAACAAAAATTATTTTTAATGTAATTAAATAACAATTTAATATTTAATAATGCTTTAAGGAGAATGTAATAAAAATAAATCGCTTAATCTATTTACTACACACGTAATAATATTTTTTTTTGTTTCTTGTAATAGAGGACGTAGTGGTAATTTATAGTTTGATGGAATCAATATTGCACAGATAGCTAATAATATAGCGATAAAATGTTCTGCTCTTTGATTAGGAGGATTACCTAAAATAGGAAAACAGAAGGAAAATTTTAATGGCCATAAGAAAGGTATCCCTTTTTTTGTTAACATATCCCCAATTAAATGACTGAAATAACCTAATAAAAATGCTTGAAGTAGTGCATCAGAAACAAAGTAACTGTTTAGAAGTTGAGTTGATAATAACATAATGAGAAACCATGCAAGAAAACTATGAGTAAAGCCACGATGACCATACAAACGACAAATTGGAATAGAAATAAAACGAAATAAACGTCCGAGATGAGATGATGGATGATCTATGTCTGGTAGAATGGATCCGAATAATGTACCGATTAATAAATGAAAAAAATTATCACCTGTAAACTCTGGTGTAATCGCTAGTTTATACATAAGTATTAATGATGATATTGAAAAAAATAAGTGCCCGGTGGCAGTCATGATAATATAATATCCACTTGTTTATTATATAGTTTATAACTTAAATAGATATAGCTTTAATTTGAATATTTTAATAAAAATATTTATTATTAACCAATAAAACAAGTAATTTATTGTAAAAAAATAATAATGAAATTAACTTTACAGTATTAACTGATCCATTAAATTACTGCTATCAATAAACTTTAAATAATATGTTGAGTTGTTAGTTCATCTAGTGTATTGAGTTTTATGTCTGCTAATTCCCAACGTGGATCAGTGAATTGATCTTTTTGTGGAATAACGATACTACGCATTCGTGCAGCTTTAACAGCAATCATTCCATGAAAAGAATCTTCAAAACCAACACAATAAGTTGGTTCAATATCTAAAAGTTTCGCTGCTTGTAAGTAGACTTCTGGATGTGGTTTACTGTAGGGTAGAAATGTTCCTGATACTACTACTGAAAAATAATTACGAATATTAAACATACTCAATACTTTTTTTAATATATGCTTTGGTGAAGCTGATGCTAAAGCAATTTTTAAATTATGATCCTGACATATTTGAAGGGCATGTTTAACACCTGGTAATAAGGGTCGTTCTTCTTCTATAAGTTCAGTAACACGTTTAACAATTTTTTGTTCAACTTCCTCTAATGAGGTTTTTTGCCAAGGTGAAGCTAAATACCATAATTGTATAACTTGATCAATACGTAATCCTAATGTGTCAGGAAGTTGATTGGAAATTGAAGTATTAACACCAAGGTTGCTAAGAACTTCTTTTTTTGCTTGGTTCCAAAGGGGCTCAGAATTAATTAATAACCCATCCATGTCGAAAATAGCAGCTTTGATAGCTAATTTATGAAGCATTAAAATCACTCCTTATTATTCATAATTTTCTGATTAATTCTATAACTTAAAAAGGAAATATTTTAATATAGATAAGTAAACACTTACTTTTTATTATTATTAAATAAATAAATTTATGTTGGTGATAATATTTTATCCATATAATATAAATCATAACATAGAAAACTGATTAGTTTCAATAAATTAGAAAAAAGTATTTTATTTTTTCTATCTAGAAATAAAGTTTTAGAGTAGATAGATTATTAGGTAGGGCTCATATCCCTGATCTACAGTTGTTTTATTAATTTTTTATTAATTATAAATGGGAAATTAACTTTATAAATATAATTTAAGATTAAAATACTATAAATAATTAATTTATAAAAAATATTTTCTATCTTCTAAAATTTAGAATTTTAATTTTTTAAATAATTCAATAGATATTATGCCACCCTAAAAACATAGTTTTATTAAAAATCCTATTTATTTTCTTAATATTTATTATTACTCGAGTATTTGAGCGCTTTAAAGTAATTAAATAAATTTATCAATAAAATTTATTAAAAATATTTGAAATATCAAAAAATTTGAAAATAATATTCTTAGTAATATTATTTTTTAGTAGTCTTTTAGATTGTACTTTTCTAAATTATATTGGAAAGAATCCTTTATTTTTATGAAAAGAGGATCAAATTCTGTTAATTTACTATAAATTATAATTATTTTAATAAAATCATCAATTATTAATTATTTAAAAATAAATTAATATTTCTGATTTTTATCAGATATATTTGATTAATTGATATGAAAATATTAATTAATTGTTTATCATCTTATTTTATAAGGTGAAAATATCAACTATTTATTTAATCAGATCTAACCTTAATTTTGTTAGTCAATTTTAAAAATAAATCAATTGTAGCGTTCAAATTTAAATGATTATTGAATCTGCTACCTTTTTATGTAATAGTTAAAAGGTAGTTTTATGATAATTAAATATTTATTTAAATAATTAAATATTATCTATTTTACCCCTAGAGTTTTTATCACTTTATAAGTAATTCAATTTTTATTTGAAGTTATGATATGATATTTTCAATGAAACAATTAATATCTACTAATAAACAATATTTTTCTCTAAAATAGAATTACATAATTTTGATAATTATTTTTTTACTCATTCTCTTCTATTTAAGAAGAGAATTTAAAATTTTTCAAAAAATAATTTTTTATTTTACTAATATAGTTATAGAGTAGTGCTATTATAAAATAAACTGCTTGAGTAAGTACAATACAAGGTCCAGTTGCTGCATCAAAATGAAAACTAAGAATAGTTCCTATTAAGGAAGATGTAATAGAACTAATAATTGCAATAATTAGCATTATGTTAAAATTTTTACATAGTGTAAAAGCAATAATTCCAGGGGAAATAAGCATAGCAATAACTAAAATTATTCCTACTGCTTGTAAAGATGCAACAATAGTGAGAGCTAATAAAGAAAGTAATCCATAATGGAAAATTTTAATTGGCAAACCAATAACCTTTGCCTGATTAACATCAAAACAATACAGTATAAAATCTTTTTGTTTTAATAATATAGTTACAATCGTAAAACCTGAGATTATAAGTGTTTGTTTAAGTTCTGTGTTAGTAATACCAAGGATATTGCCAAATAGAATATGAATAAGATGTTGATCTGTGTCAATACGTGCAAAAAGTACTAATCCAAAAGCAAACATACCAGAAAAAACAATACCTATGATTGTATCTTCTTTTATTCGGCTATTTTCTTTTAGATAACCTATCGCAAAAGCACAAAAAATTCCTGATAAAAAAGCACCAATTGATAAAGGAATATTAATAACAAATCCAATAATGGCACCCGGTAATACAGCATGAGAAATAGCATCACCCATTAAAGACCAACCTTTTAGTATTAAAAAACAGGATAAAATAGCGCACACTGTACCGGTTACGATAGCGGTAATAATAGCCTTTTGCATAAAAGGAAAAATAAAAGGTGTTATTAATAATTGAATGAAATCACTCATATTGTCTCTTTACCTTTTGTTCTAACTATTTAAGAGAATATAATTTTTTAAGATGTCTTCCTCTACGAGAGGAAAAAAAACCACATCTATACTTATGTGCAAAAAAGAAGGCAAAAATAAAAATAAGTGTTTGTAAAGTAACAATAATTCCGCCTGTTGCACCATTAATAAAATAACTAATATAAGCTCCAAGAGCACTAAATATAAATCCGATCAGTATGGCAATAATAAGTAACCATTTGAATTGATTTGTGAGTAAATAAGCTGTTGCACCTGGTGTAATGACCATCGCTATGACAAGAATAGTACCTACTGTTTGTAAAGCAGCAACCGTACATGCGCTTAATATAGTAAAAAAGATAATTTTAAATTTAAGCGGGTTTAATCCAATAGATCGTGCATGATTTTCATCAAATAACACAAGAAGCAAATCTTTCCATATAAATATAAGTATAATGAAAGAAATGGCAATAATAATTTCAACTTGCAATACATCTTCATCTGCAATACCTAAAATATTACCAAAAATAATGGATTGTACATTTACTGAAGTTGGATTTAATGAAAGGATTAATAATCCAGCGGCGAAAAATGTGGAAAAAATAAAACCAATTACCGCATCTTCTTTTAGATTTGAAATGTGCCGCACTAATGTCATACAGAGTGCGGCTAGAATACCACTAAAAAAAGCGCCTACAGAATAGGGAAGCCCAAGTGCATAAGAAATTGCGACACCAGGAACAACTGAATGGGAAAGAGCATCTCCCATTAATGACCACCCTTTTAACATTAAATAAGCAGAGAGAAAAGCGCATACTCCTCCAACAATAGCACTTACCCAGATTGCTTTAACCATATAGTTATATTCAAAAGGCTGAAATAGTAGATCCAACATAATTTATTTCTCCGGGTTCTTTTTAATGAAAGATCCTTCTTCATGATGACCATAAAAAACAGCCGCTCTTTCATCATCAGTGATAACACTCAATGATCTAGGATCATCATCATCGTGAAGTTCTGTACTAGAGAGATCAATATGCCGTAATACACCACCAAAAGCGAGTTGAAGATTTTTTTTTGTAAAAGTTGTTTCAATCGGTCCAGTAGCTACTATAGTTCTATTTACTAATATAACTTGATCACAAAATTCTGGTATGCTTCCTAAATTATGAGTAGAAACTAAAATTAAATACCCATTACTACGTAATAAACGTAAAAGATCAACAATTGCATTTTCTGTTTTTACATCAATACCAGTAAATGGTTCATCAAGAAGTAATACTTTTCCTTCTTGAGCAAGCGCTCGTGCAAGAAAAACTCTTTTTTTTTGACCACCAGAAAGCTCACCTATTTGTCGTTTTTCTAAACCTGTAAGATCAACACGTTCTAGTGCATCAGTAACAATTTGTTTATCTTGTTTCTTTGGAATACGTAAGATACCCATCTTACCGTAACGACCCATCATTACTACATCAGAAACTAAAACAGGAAAATTCCAGTCAACTTCTTCATTTTGTGGTATATAAGCAATAATATTTTGTTTAAGAGCTATTTTAATTGAAGAATTATTTAATGTTATACGTCCTTTTGTTGGTATTACTAAACCCATTATTGTTTTAAACAAGGTTGATTTTCCACTTCCATTAATTCCTACTAGTGCACAAATTGATCCACCAGTAAGATTAAAGCTAACATCATAAATAGCTGTATATCTTTCACTGTATGTAACAGTAATATTATCAACAACTAAGTTAGGTTTTTCGTAAAAAGTATTCTTATTCATTATTATTGACCAAAACCCTTTGCAATAGTATCAACAGTATTTTTTAATAATTCTATATATGTAGGAACCGGTCCATCAGAAGTAGAAAGAGAATCAACATAAAGCACACCACCATATTGAGCTCTGGTTTCTCGACTGACTTGTTTTGCTGCTTTATCAGAAATAGTGCTTTCGCTAAATACAACCGGAATATTATATTTTTTTACAATATCAATAACTTTACGAACTTGTTTTGTTGAACCTTGTTCTTCTGCATTAATTGGCCATAAAAAAGCTTCTTTAAAATCATAATCATTAGCAAGATAACTAAAAGCACCTTCACTGGTTACTAGCCAGCGTTTTTGTTTCGGAATTTGTTCAAGTCTTTTCCGTAAAATTATATCAATTTTATTAATTTTACTGCTATATATTTTTGCATTTTTGTTATAAATATCTGTGTTTTTAGGGTCATATTTTATAAGTGCTTCTCGAATATTTTCAATATAAATCAATCCATTTTTGGCAGACATCCAAGCATGAGGATTAGGATTACCTTGATACTCACCTTCTCGAATGGGGATCGCTTTTATTTTCTTAGTAACAGTAACAATCGGAATATGTTTAAAGTCTTCAAAAAACCGATTAAATCTTTTTTCAAGACCTAATCCATTCCATAAAATTAAATCAGAATTATATGTTTTTAATATGTCTTTTGGAGTAGGCTGATATTCATGAATTTCTGCTCCAAGTTTTGTAATTGATTGGACATTTACTTCATTACCTCCCACATTTTTCGCAATATCTTGAATAATAGTTAAAGTAGTTACAACAGTAAATTTTTTTGCGTGTCCAATTGAATTAAAAAAAACAAAAACGAAAACTACTATTAAAGAACTAAAAGTATTTTTAGGTGAAATGTTGGATCTTTTATACATAAATTTTTCCCGGTAATTAAAAAACAAATTTCATATTAATGAAAATTATCGTCAACTATATATGAAATATGTTAATATGATCAACAATTGTAATTATAATGTAGGAAAGAAGGAAATAAGAGGTCAGTTTTTAACTTAAGACTAAAAAGGAAGGTTAATTTTATTTTTATTTTATAGATTATCCTAATAATGTTAACAACTGTATGGTTATTTACTGTAATCTACTATGAACTTTAAAAGTTATAAAGTTCTCATTATTCATTATATTATTAATTAGTTACCTAAGATAAATAAATTTAATAGATTAAATAGTCAGTTTATTAAAATAATTATTTACTTTATTTTATTGGAGAAAGAAAAAATCAAAAGTATACTAACAACTACTTTTTATAATTTTATAATTAGATAATAGGTGATATTCTATAAATTAAAGAGGTTAATTAAAGAATGATTATTAAAACTCAGATCTAATTTTCATTTAATTTAATAACTGGTATTCAATAAAATTTAATATGAAAATTAATACTTCTACTGAAGATATTGAAGTCTAACAAGTGCTTTCCGTAAAGAGGGGCTGGCTATAAAAGAAAAAGGAAACTTATTACCAGATAAAATAAATATTTAGTAATTGCGATTTCTGTAAGATTATTACGAATATTTGATAGAAGAGTTCTTCTTTAAAAGAATTTTATTCTTACTAAGATTTAATATCTAATCTATTAATTAGATCTTCATGGTGCTAATATTAAAAAATAAATTAATTCAAATATGTATCCATTTTGCATTATTTGTATATTTTATAATATATATAACTTACTTTACTAAAGTGATATTTGATAAGTTTACTTTTAATAAAGTATATGTATGATTTTTCTATTGATTACCATTGTAAATTAAGGACTTTAAATGCTAGTTGTCACTCTTCCTGATCGAAGTCAATATCAATATGAGCATGCCGTTTCAGTAATGGATATTGCAAATGATATAAGTTCAGGTCTTGCAAAAGCCTGTATAGCCGGATTCGTTAATGGTAAACTTATTGATGCGAGTGATTTGATTAATAATGATGCTCAATTAGCTATTATTACCAGTAAAGATTTCGAAGGTTTAGAGATTATTCGTCACTCATGTTCACATTTACTTGGGCATGCAATCAAACAATTATGGCCAATGACTAAAATGGCAATTGGGCCTATCATTAATAATGGTTTTTATTATGATATTGATCTGGAACACTCTTTAACACAAAGAGATTTAGAAAAACTTGAGAAGCGAATGTACGAATTAGCTAAAAAAAACTATAATGTTATTAAAAAAAAGGTTAGTTGGAAGGAAGCTAGGGATATTTTTCTTGCTCGAGGTGAAGATTATAAAGTTAAAATTTTAGATAAAAATATTAATAAAGATGATCATCCTGGACTTTATTATCATGAAGAGTATATTGATATGTGTCGTGGTCCACACGTTCCTAATATGCGTTTTTGTCATTATTTTAAATTACAAAAAGTATCTGGTGCTTATTGGCGCGGCAATAACGAAAATAAAATGTTACAAAGAATTTATGGAACAGCTTGGGCTAATAAAAAACAATTAGTTACTCATTTACTACGTTTAGAAGAAGCTGCTAAACATGATCATCGTAAAATAGGTAAGGAACTTGATCTTTATCATATGCAGGAAGAAGTACCAGGTATAGTATTTTGGCATAGTGCTGGTTGGACAATATTTCGTGAATTGAAAAATTTTATTCGTGTTAAATTAAAAGAATATCAATATCAAGAAGTAAAAGGTCCATTAATGATGGATCGAATTTTTTGGGAAAAAACAGGTCACTGGGAAAATTATAAAGAAAATATGTTTATTACATCATCGGAAAACCGAAAATATTGCATAAAACCGATGAATTGTCCAGGGCATATACAGATATTTAAACAAGGTTTAAAATCTTATCGTGATTTACCATTACGTATGGCAGAGTTTGGTAGTTGTTATAGAAATGAGCCATCTGGATCTTTACATGGATTAATGCGAATGCGTGGGTTTACTCAAGATGATGGACATATTTTTTGTACTGAAGATCAAATTTTAGAGGAAGTGAAAAATTGTATTAAAATGATTTATGATATTTATGCAACATTTGGTTTTAAAAAAATTATAGTTAAATTATCAACTAGACCAGAAAAACGGATAGGTAGTGATGCTCAGTGGGATCATGCAGAAAGTGATCTTGCTAAAGCATTAAGGGATATCAAATATGATTACCAATCTGGTGAAGGTGCGTTTTATGGACCTAAAATTGATTTTACTCTCTATGATTATTTGGATCGGACTTGGCAATGTGGTACTATACAGCTTGATTTTTCATTACCAGATCGTTTAGGTGCTTCTTATGTATCTAAGAATAATGAACGTCAGGTTCCAATAATGATTCATCGTGCTGTTTTAGGTTCATTTGAACGTTTTATTGGAATTTTAACTGAACAATATGCAGGGTTTTTCCCAATCTGGTTAGCGCCACTACAAATGGTTATTATGAATATAACGGATGCACAGGTTGATTTTGTACAAAAAATAGTAGATAAAATGACTAATTTTGGTATTCGAGCAAAAGCGGACTTAAGAAATGAAAAAATAGGATTTAAAATTCGTGAACATACTTTGCGTCGGGTTCCTTATATGTTAGTTTGTGGTGATAAAGAAGTTAAATTAAATAAAATATCCGTTAGAACTCGTAATAGTAAAAATTTAGGAACATTTGATATCACAGAATTTGCAGAAAGAGTGCTTGATGAAATTTGCAATCGTCGTATTTATTAACTTGGAGGAATAAAGTATTAAAGGAGGAAAAAGAATTCAATTGACACGTCAGAATCGTATTAATACGGAAATTCGTGCTTATGAAGTTCGTTTAACTGGTTTAAACGGGGAGCAAATTGGTATAATAAGTCTAAAAGAAGCTATTGAAAAAGCTGAGGAAGCTAATGTTGATTTAGTTGAAATAAGTCCAAATGCTGATCCTCCAGTTTGTCGTATCATGGATTACGGAAAATTTCTTTATGAAAAAAATAAATCTCTTAAAGAGCAAAAAAAGAAACAAAGAGTTATTCAAATAAAGGAAATTAAATTCCGACCTGGTACAGATCAAGGAGATTATCAGGTTAAGTTACGTAACTTGATTCGGTTTTTAGACGATGGTGATAAAGCCAAAATTACATTACGTTTTCGTGGTCGTGAAATGTCCCACCAACAAATCGGTATTGATATGCTTAATCGTATCAAAAATGATTTAGATGAGATGTCAGTCGTCGAATCTTTTCCAACTAAGATCGAAGGCCGTCAGATGATCATGTTACTTTCACCGAAAAAGAAATAGTTAGGCAGAAGTAAGTAATAGAGTTCTCTTTAGATAGAACTATATTCGCCTGGCTAGTTAGTTATAATTAACAATGCAAGGTGGATATTTAAGATGCCAAAGATTAAAACACTACGTAGTGCGGCAAAACGTTTTAAAAAAACTGCTACTGGTAATTTTAAGTATAAGCACGCTAACCTTCGTCATATTTTAACTAAAAAATCAACTAAACGTAAGCGTCATTTACGAACAAAAACCATGATTTCTAAAGGTGATCTTAATTTAATATGGGTTTGTTTACCATACGCATAAGTTTAAATATTTAGTTAAAATTATCGAATTTAATTCGAATTGATAAGGAAAGGGGATTATATGGCTCGCGTAAAACGCGGTGTAACAGCTCGTGCACGTCACAAAAAAATATTAAAGAAAGCAAAAGGTTATTATGGTGCTCGTTCACGTATTTATCGTGTTGCTTTCCAAGCAGTACTGAAAGCCGGTCAATATGCTTATCGTGACCGACGTCAGCGTAAACGTAAAATTCGTCAATT
Organism: Arsenophonus sp.; assembly: GCA_046530785.1. Taxonomy (GTDB): domain Bacteria; phylum Pseudomonadota; class Gammaproteobacteria; order Enterobacterales; family Enterobacteriaceae; genus Arsenophonus. Next base: position 32,980 of record JBHEQT010000007.1, on the reverse strand, counting down.
ATGGATCGCGCGTATTAATGCTGCTTCTCGTCAGAATGGTTTATCTTACAGTTGTTTTATTAATGGTTTAAAGAAATCCTTAATTGAAATTGATCGTAAAATTTTATCTGATATTGCTGTTTTTGATAAAGTTGCATTTTTAGCATTAGTCAAAGAAAGTAAAAAGCACGTTACCTTAAATCAGTAAAAATGAAAATTATTTTTTCATTTTTTTATTATATCATTAAAATTTGGGCTTTCGCGCATTTAAGAAAAGAAACAAAAAACTCCGCGCGGAAAAGCCTCCATTTGGAGGCTTTTCTTTATAATTTATCAAATTTCAATAATTATTAGATTAAGTAAGTTGTAAAAGAAGAGGGAATAATGCCATATCTCGTCGAATTGGTTACGAAGGCAAAAACATCCATAAAAAAAGCTAAAAATATTGCTGAATTAAATTCAGTTCGTATTCAATTTTTAGGAAAAAAGGGTTATGTAAAAATACAAATTTTAAAGTTACGTGATTTATCTCCAGAAGAACGCCCTGCAGCAGGAGTAGTTATTAATCAGACGAAAAAAGAAATTCAAAATTTATTAAATATACGTAAAAAAGAATTAGAAACTTTTACATTGAATTCTCGATTATCTGTAGAAAAAATAGATATTACATTACCAGGACGCCAAAATAAAAATGGTAATCTTCATCCAGTAACACATACAATTGATCGTGTTGAAGAATTTTTTAGTACACTTGGTTTTTCTGTTATTTTTGGCCCTGAAATAGAAGACGATTACCATAATTTTGATGCTTTAAATATTCCTATTCACCATTCAACTCGATCTTCACATGATACTTTTTGGTTTGATACTACACGTCTATTACGTACACAAACTTCTTGTATTCAAATTCGAACCATGAAAGGCAAACAACCACCTATTCGTATTATTTCCCCTGGTCGCGTATATCGAAATGACTATGATCAAACTCATACCCCAATGTTCCATCAAACAGAAGGGTTAATTGTTGATAAAAATATTAGCTTTACTAATTTAAAAGCTACACTAACTGACTTTTTAAATCATTTTTTTGAAAAAAAAATCTGTGTTCGTTTTCGACCATCATATTTTCCATTTACTAAACTTTCAGCTGAAGTTGATATGATTGGTGAAAATGGTAAATGGTTAGAAGTATTAGGCTGTGGTATGGTTCATCCGAATGTATTACGTAACGTTGGAATTAATCCTGATCTATATTCTGGTTTTGCCTTTGGGATGGGAATGGAACGTTTAACTATGTTACGGTATGGAGTAACCGATTTACGTTCTTTTTTTGAAAATGATCTTCGGTTTCTTAAACAATTTAAATAAAGCAGGATTATTAAATGAAATTAAGTGAATCTTGGTTACGTGAATGGGTAAATCCGACAATAAGTAGTGAAGAATTATCAGAACAAATGACGATGGCTGGATTAAAGATTGATGATATTAAACCTGTTTCCGGCCAATTCCAAGGTGTATTAATCGGTGAGATTGTTGCATGTATTCAATATCCTAATACCAATAATTTTCATTTAACAAAGGTTAATATTGGGAATAAAAAATTACTCAACATTATCTGTAATGCAGAAAATTGTCGTCAAGGATTAAAAGTTGCTGTGGCAACTGTTGGTGCAACTTTACCAGATAATTTTAAAATTAAAAAAATAAAATTACGGGGTGAAATTTCTGAAGGTATGCTTTGTTCTTATTCTGAACTTGCTATTTCTCATAGCCATTCTGGTATTATTGAGCTCCCTTATGACGCTCCTATTGGTATCGATATTCGTAATTATTTGGAACTTAACGATTATATTTTTGAGGTAAGTTTTACACAAAATCGTCCGGATTGTTTAAGTATTTTAGGAATTGCTCGTGATATTGCGGCTATCAATAATATTGGATTAAATACGGTAAAAATTGAACCAGTTAAAGGAACAGATTCTACTGTTTTTCCTATTCAAGTAGAAGATCCTGTAGCGTGCCCACGTTTTTTAGGACGAGTAATAAAAGATATTGATTTTTCAGCTAAAACTCCTATTTGGATGAAAGAAAAATTACGACGAAGTGGAATGAATTCTATTAATCCTATAGTTGATATTACTAATTTTGTGTTATTAGAATTAGGACAACCCTTGCATGCATATGATCTTGATCGATTAAATAGAATGATAATTATTCGAATGGCTAAACAGAATGAAACATTACTTTTACTTGATGATACAAAAATAACTTTAAAACAAGATACTTTAGTCGTTGCCGATGAGAAAAATGTCTTAGGAATTGCCGGTATCTTATGGGGTAAGGATTCAAGCGTCAATCAAAATACAGAAAATATCCTATTAGAGTGTGTTTTTTTTGATCCATTGGCAATTATTGGTCGGGCAATGAATTATGGTTTTCATACTGAGGCTTCACATCGTTTTGAACGGGGAGTCGATCCAGAGATGCAATATAAAGCTATGGAACGTGCTACCAATTTAATAGTTAAAATTTGTGGTGGTAATCCTGGAAATATTATTGATATTACTCATAAAAATAATTTACCGAAAGTATCAAAAATAACGCTGACCAGAAAAAAACTTGATCGTTTAATTGGTTATAATATTTACGATATTAAGGTAACTCAAATTCTTCAGCGTTTAGGTTTTGAAGTAATTATAGAACAAGATAATTGGCAGGTAATTCCTCCATCTTGGCGTTTTGATGTGCAAATTGAAGAAGATTTGATTGAAGAAATAGCTCGTATTTATTCTTATAAAAATATACCTGATGTACCGTTACATGCTGATTTAGTCATGACTCAACGTTATGAGTCTTTTCTGCCATTAAAACGAGTTAAAACGTTATTAATTGATCGTGGTTACAATGAAGCGATCACCTATAGTTTTGTGAATCCTAAAATTCAGGTACTACTACATCCAGGTTCCAATGCGATGATTTTATCTAATCCTATTTCATTTGATATGTCCGAAATGAGACTTTCTTTACTACCAGGATTATTAACAACAGTAATTTATAATCAAAATCGTCAACAAAATCGTATTCGATTGTTTGAAACTGGATTGCGATTTATACCAGATACAACAAAAGAATATGGTATTCGTCAAGAATTGATGTTAGCAGGTGTGATTACTGGTAATCGCTATGAAGAGCACTGGTTGCAAGAAAAACGAACTGTTGATTTTTTTGATATAAAAGGTGACGTTGAAGCAATATTAGAATTGACCGGAAAATCAGAAAATATTATTTATAATACTTATTTTAATCTTGCGCTTCATCCTGGACAAAGTTCTGGGATTTATTTAAATAATAATTATATTGGATATGTAGGAGTTATTCATCCTGAATTAGAAAATAAATTAGATTTGAATCGTCGAACACTAGTTTTTGAATTACTCTGGGATTCAATTGCAGATCGAGTTATCCCTAAAGCAAATATGATTTCACACTTTCCTGCTAATCGACGAGATATTTCTATTGTAGTACCAGAAAAGGTAGCAACGGCAGATGTTTTATCTGAATGCAAGAAAATTAGCATAAATCATATAGTTGAGATAAACTTATTTGACGTATATTGTGGTAAAGGTGTAGAGAATGGTTATAAGAGCCTTTCTATTAGCTTAATTTTGCAGGATACAGATCGTACTCTGGAAGAAAAAGAGATTGTCGAAACTATTGATAAATGTATTGCTGCGTTAAAACAGCGATTCCAAGCCTCCTTGAGGGATTAACCTATGGCACTTACAAAAGCTGAAATGTCAGAAAGATTATTTGAAAAACTGGATATAAGCAAACATGATGCGAAAGATCTAGTTGAACTCTTCTTTGAAGAAGTTCGTCGTTTATTAGAAAATGGGGAACAGGTGAAATTGTCAGGGTTTGGTAATTTTGATTTACGTGATAAAAATCAACGACCTGGTCGAAATCCAAAGACTGGAGAAGATATCCCGATCAGTGCTCGTCGAGTGGTAACTTTTCGACCAGGGCAAAAGTTAAAAGATAAAGTTAAAAAAATAAAGCCTAATTAAAGAAATGAATTTTATAATAATAGATATTTTAAAAAGCCGTTAAAACGGCTTTTTATTGTTTTCTTTTACCAAAAAGAATCAGATATAAAAGATCTCTAGTAAAGAGATGGTTATATAAGTTTGAATCAAAAAAATTAAGTAAAATTATACTAATAATGCTTTTAAAAATTTAATTTATCTTATTTTATTTCTTTATTTTATTGATAAGAATATTTTAGAAAACTAATTTAGTTTTTCTATATTTATAGAGTAAAATAATTAAAATAGTTAAATTTCAGATATTTATCTGATTAATCTTTACTTTAATTAGTTAAATAGAAATCTTTATTATTTTATTTATAATTTAAAAAATTTAGAAAAATTAAAGATTAAATTTAAAAATATTAAAAGGAATATTCATATAAATTAATCATTATAAATGATTTTTCTTTTTTACTTAACAATAGTGAAATATATATATAATTTCTAGAAAATATATTTTCGGTGGAATCAAAATGCTAAATTTATTAATTTGAAAAAAATAAAATTAATAAATTTTTTCAGGATGTAATTTCTTTTTATTTTGTCAATTCTATGAATATAAATATAACTTTTATTGATTTAAGAATTGCTACTAGAAAAAGATTTAGAATTTATGAAGATAAATTTGAATCCATTATTATGATTGCATTGTTATTTATAACAGGAAAAGTCAATAATAATAAACATTAATCATAATATCTTAATAATATCAAGTTTGATATTATTAAGAATAAAATTACTTATAAAATAATTATAATTATTACAGTATATTATACGAAATATTATGTCATTTACTTTCAATAGTTTGTTTAGTTTAAACAAAAATATATTCAAATTAATTGATGATATTGCTTATATTATAAATGCTACATATCAAAATGAAAGATTAGTGTAAACAAAAAAGGAACTGATCTATTTTTTATTTTTTACTATTAAAATAGTATATATAAAGAAAAATCTTAATTTCTATCACTGATAATATTTTGGGGTGTATACCTTCAATTTTAACTTTTCATGATTTATATGGTATTTAATCCATTCCTCTTTATATTCATAGAGTTAGGTTGTAAATTACACGAAAATTTTTCGTTATTAAGCTAGATTAAAATCTAGTGTTTTAATATTTATTTTGTAGTTATTGTTCTTCAATTAAAAATTGACACAAATAAATAAATGGCCTTTTTACCATTGTTGCTTATTATCAACAAGCGTTTTACTAAGTTAAAATCAAAAGTTTTTGTATTTGTTTTATTGTTCTTATTTTTATCTTAATTATTTATTTATGGTTCAAGTTAATAAAACTATCTTTGTATTAACTAAGATAGTTTTATAGATCAATTAAAGAGAAAAATTTTTAGTATAGATTTGCATTTTAGAGATTCTTGTACCCAGATAATATTATAGAAAATATTATTGATCTCTTTCTTTATCTAATTTTTAATGGAATTTTAAATATATTATATTCCATTACCCCACTATTTCCTGATTTATGTGTGCTTAAAGATATTTTGATCATCTTTGTTTATGGTATTAATGAAATTTTTTGGAGCTTAAAATAATGCATTTTCAAAAGATTTTTGAAAAAATAAAGAAAGTTTCTATCGTTATCCCTATCTATAATGAAGAGAAAAATTTACCACAGTTGTTAAAAAGAACATTGGCTGCTTGTCAAAAATTGAAACAACCATATGAATTAATTTTAATTGATGATAGTAGTGCTGATAATTCAGCTAAATTTCTAATAGATGCTGCTGAAAATTCGATAAATCATGTTATAGCAATAATTTTAAATCGTAATTATGGGCAACATTCTGCCATTATGGCTGGTTTTAAACAGGCAACCGGAGATCTTATGATCACGTTAGATGCTGATTTACAAAATCCACCTGAAGAGATTCCACATTTAGTGCAAATTGTAGAACAGGGTTATGACGTAGTTGGAACTAGACGAATAAATCGCCAAGATTCTTTATTTCGTAAAATAGCATCAAAAATCATTAATGCTATGATCACAAAAGCAACAGGGAACACTATGGGAGATTATGGTTGTATGTTTCGTGCATACAGGCGTAATATTATTGACGCTATGCTTCAATGTCCTGAACGTAGTATATTTATCCCTATTTTAGCAAATATATTTGCTAGAAGAACGATCGAAATCGATATTGCCCATTCAGAACGAGAATTTGGCGACTCAAAATATAGCTTTATGAAACTAGTAAATTTAATGTTTGATTTGGTTACTTGTTTAACGACTACTCCATTACGTTTATTAAGTGTAATTGGTACTTTTATTGCAGCAAGTGGATTTTTAATGGAACTTTTTTTAATTATTTTAAGTATTATTTTTGATATAAAATGGGTTGAAAATAGTTTTTTCAACTTATTTTCTATTCTTTTTATATTTATTGGTGCGCATTTTATTGCAATGGGAATACTTGGTGAATACATTGGAAGAATGTATAACGATGTTCGTGCTAGACCCCGTTACTTCATTCAAAAGATAGTTGGTATTGATATTCATCAAAATGCTAACGAAAATCAGGAAAAAAAATAATGAAAGCTATTGTTTTTGCTTACCATGATATTGGTTGTATAGGATTAAATTCTCTAAAAAAGGAAGGATTTAAAATTCAGGCTGTTTTTACACATAAAGACGATCCAAAAGAAAATCGTTTTTTTTCTTCAGTTGCTCACTTAGTGAGTGAGATGGGTTTTCCTATATTTGCACCAGATAATGTTAATCATTCACTTTGGATTGAACGTATTAAGAAAATGCAACCTGATTTTATTTTCTCTTTTTATTATCGTCACATACTTAGTAAAGAAATTTTATCTTTAGCTCCTAAAGGAGCTTTCAATTTACATAGTTCTTTATTGCCTAAATATCGTGGTTGTGTTCCGATTAATTGGGCTATTTTAAATGGTGAAACAAAAACTGGTGTCACATTACATAAGATGATAGTAAAAGTAGATAGTGGTGATATTATCATGCAAAAAAAAGTCTCCATTAATACAACAGATACCTCATTAATATTACATTATAAAATCTGTCAAGCAGCTGAACAACTTTTAAATGATATATTACCATTAATTAAAATAGGTCATTATTCAGCAAGACCACAAGATGAGAGTCAAGCAACCTATTTTGGACCTCGTCGTGCTGAAGATGGTTTAATTGATTGGTCCAAATCTGCTACTGAAGTGAATAACTTTGTACGAGCATTAACCTATCCATATCCAGGCGCATTTACTTATTTAGGTGATAATAAGATGATTATCTGGCGTACCCGTATACTAGAAAAGTCACATGATGAATTATCTGGTATAATCATTTCTACTAATCCATTGCAAATAACTTGTGGTCGAGATCTGATTGAGATTTTAACTGGTCAATATAATGAATCTGGTTTATACCTTGAAGGATCACGTTTAGCGTCTGAAATGGGAGTTGTGAAGGGTGTACGTGTTGGTGTAAAATCTAGGAGGATAGCGCAAATAAAATGTCGTAATAGCATTTTGATATTAGGTGTAAATGGTTTTATTGGTAATCATTTAACCGAACGTTTATTAGCAGATGGTCGCTATAATATTTATGGATTAGATATCAGTTCTTCTGCTGTTTCACGTTTTATTAATAATCCCTATTTTAGCCACTATAAAAATTTTCATTTTGTTGAAGGAGACATCAGTATTCATACTGAGTGGATTGAATATCATATTAAAAAATGTGATATAATTCTTCCATTGGTTGCTATTGCAACGCCGATTGAATATACCTCTAATCCATTAAGAGTTTTTGAGTTAGATTTTGAAGAAAACTTAAAAATAGTGCGTTATTGTGTAAAGTATAATAAACGTATTATTTTTCCATCAACTTCTGAAGTTTATGGAATGTGTGATGATAAAGAATTCAATGAAGATACCTCTAGTTTAATTGTTGGTCCAATTAACAAACAGCGTTGGATTTATTCTAGTTCTAAACAACTATTGGATCGAGTCATTTGGGCATATGGAGTTAAAGAAGGTTTAAAATTTACTTTATTTAGACCGTTTAATTGGATAGGACCTCGTCTTGATAGCTTGCATTCTGCCCGTATTGGTAGCTCAAGAGCGATTACCCAATTAATTTTAAATTTAGTTGAAGGTTCACCGATAAAATTAGTTGATGGTGGTTCTCAAAAACGTTGTTTCACTGATATTAAAGACGGTATTGAAGTATTATTTCGTATAATTGAAAATAAAAATGAAAAATGCGATGGTAAAATTATTAATATTGGTAATCCTTCCAATGAAGTAAGTATTGCTCAATTAGCTGATATCTTACTTGAGAGTTTTGAAAAACATCCCTTACGTAAGCTCTTTCCTCCATTTGCTGGTATCAAAAAAATTGAAAGCACCAGTTATTATGGTAAGGGATATCAAGATGTTGAGTATCGTAAACCGAGTATTAAAAATGCGCGAAAATTTTTAGATTGGGAACCAATTATTGGTATGAAGCAAACTATTGATGAAACATTAGATTTTTTCTTACAGTCCGCTGCAGAAGAATTAGGTAAAAATAATGAAAAAAATTGGATTAAGAATTGATGTAGATACCTATCAAGGGACTAAAGAAGGCGTACCACATTTACTTAAATTACTGGATAAATATCAAATTCGAGCCAGTTTTTTTTTTAGTGTCGGTCCAGATAATATGGGACGACACTTATGGCGTTTATTTCGTCCTAAGTTTTTATGGAAGATATTAAGATCAAATGCAGTATCACTCTATAACAGAAATATTTTATTAGCTGGAACAGTATGGTCAGGTAAAAAAATTGCCAAGGATCTTGGATATTTAATAAAACAAACATTTGATAAAAATTATGAAGTTGGATTACATGCATGGAATCATCAAGGGTGGCAAGTTAATATAGATAAATGGTCGAAAACTAAATTGATCGAAGAAATTAAATTAGGTGTGGATGCATTAGAGGCTGCAACGGGATCTAAGGTGAAATGTTCAGCTGTGGCAGGTTGGCGAGCTGATGAACGCGTATTAACAGCAAAAAAAAATTTAAATTTGATTATAATAGTGATTGTCGTGGTACACGTCCCTTTCTTCCTGTTTTAGCTGATGGTTCGATTGGTGCTGTACAAATTCCAGTAACATTACCAACTTACGATGAAGTTATTGGAACTTTAGTTAAGGATAAAAACTTTAATGATTTTATTATTAATGAGATGCAGGAAGATACAGGAATTCCTGTTTATACTATTCATGCCGAAGTGGAAGGTATGTCTAAATCGAAGCAATTTGAAATTTTATTAGAAAGAATGATTGCAGAAGAAATGGTATTTTGTTCCTTACGTGAATTAATACCAAATAATATAAAATCTTTACCAAAAGGAAAGATTATTCGTTCATCTTTTTTAGGTCGTGAAGGTTGGTTGGGATGTCAAAAAGAGGTATAGTTATTAATGTTAACTAAGCAGTTAGAAAAAAAAAGTGCTTTTTTATTAGCACTTTTTTTTATTTTTACTTATTTAGTTCCATTAAATGAACGATTACTGTGGCAACCAGATGAAACACGTTACGCAGAAATCAGTCGTGAAATGTTACAAAGAGGAAATTGGATTGTACCTTATTTGCTTAATATTCGTTATTTTGAAAAACCAGTTGCCGGATATTGGATCAATAATATTAGCCAAATGATATTTGGTGATACGAATTTTGCAGTTCGTTTTGGATCTGTGTTTACAACTATAATTAGTGCTGGATTAATTTATTGGTTAGGTATGATAATCTGGCGAAATAAAAATATTTCTTTTGTTGCTACTTTGATATATCTTTCTATGTTTTTGGTATTTTCTATAGGTACTTATAGTGTACTCGATCCGATTTTTACAATGTGGCTTACTGCTTGTATGGTATGTTGTTTTTTCTTATTAAAAACATCAAAACTTTTTTCAAAATTATTTGTTTGGGCAGTTATGGGTTTCACCTGTGGTATGGCATTTATGACTAAAGGTTTTTTAGGATTAGTCATCCCGGTTATTGTTATGCTTCCAGTTATGATTCATCAAAAACGTTTTATTGAGACGATAAAATTTGGGAGTATATCAATAATCAGTGCGTCACTGACAATTTTTCCTTGGGTATTAATTATAAATAAATATGAACCAGATTATTGGTATTATTTTTTATGGGTAGAACATATTCATCGTTTTTTATCAGAAAATGCGCAACATAAAGCGCCTTTTTGGTTTTATATTCCTATTATTTTATTTGGTGTAATACCTTGGTTGGGACTTTTACCAGGAACGTTGTTTAAGAGTTGGAAGAAAAGAAAGATCAATCCAGAAATGTTTTTTCTACTTTGCTGGTTTATTCTTCCTTTTCTATTTTTTAGTATGGCTAAAGGTAAATTGCTAACTTATATATTGCCAGTTATGGCTCCACTTGCATTAATGATGGCAAAATATTCAATTGATTGCCTTAAAGGCTGTAACCTAATAGCATTTAAATTTAACGGATTTATTAATATCGTTTTTGGAATGTTAGCTATGATAATTTTTATTATCAAGTTGTTATTTATTGATTATCCTTTATATAATTCAACAGAATGGCCTAAAATTTGTTTAGGTATAAGTGTTTTTTTTATTTGGTTAATTATTGGTTATTTTAGCATGATATCTAATGTTAAGTATTGGTTATTGGGAGCTGCATGCTCTTTACCGTTAAGCTTATCCATAAGCTATGCATTACCAGAAAACATCATCGATTTTAAATTACCGCAGAAATTAATTCGACAAAATATATCTTTGTTAAAAAAAAGTAAATTTATACTTGTAAATAATGTTGGGTTAGGTACAAGTTTAGCATGGGAGTTACATCGAAGTGATATTTATTTGTATGAAAAATCAGGTGAATTAAGGTATGGTTTAAATTATCTAGATAGTAAATTTCGTTTAATAAAACAAAAAAAATTTTCTAATTGGCTTAGGAAATCACGAAAAGAAGGACAAATTTCACTGGTTCTTCTATTAAATAGAAATGAAAATCTACCTAATAATATCCCTGAGTATGATAATGTTATTCGTAATTCACGAATTGCAATAATCACTTATTATTATTAGCTATGATATGTATCCAATATTAAAATAGTTATTGGTTTCTCATCTTGAGTTTGAAGAAACTTATTAAACCAAGTTTTTATATATAGTTATAAACTAGATTATATCTCAAAGTTAGTTTTAAATAGAGTTTTGATATAGTAGTTAAATTTTATTTATCTTAATAATTCCATTTATTTTCTATAAAATTATTACAAATTTTATCCGCTTAGTATTTTATCCAATTATTAAGTGATAGTTTGTTATTATTATGATAACTATATATAGTTATCTTTATAAGAAAGAAGTATGAAACATTTGATAGATAATTTATTATTATTCTAATTATTATTTTATTAAATACATGAAAGTTATTTATTGGATAGCAACACTGTATTGTACTCTGGATCTTATCAGTATTTAATCTTTATATAAAAGTAAATATGTTTATTTAAGTTTAAATTTAAATTATTAATAAATAGATTATTAATTAGTTATTTAACTTTTATATTTTAAAAAATTAAATAAATCTGATTTTCTAATTAGAATTAAATTCTATTTATTATATTATTTATTAAATCTAAGAAAAATGAATACTAATAAATTCGAAAGATTAGTTAAATCTAAAAGTCTATTATTTATTTTGATCATCTGTTTTGATAATTTCTTAATTTTAAAATAAATCTTCTAATAAAAGTTAAAAATTAAGAAAACTATTTATTTTAAAATGGTACAGAGTTTCCTATTTAAAGAATAAAAGTTCTTTTAAAAAGAAATTCCTTTATTAAACTCTGATAGAATCATATAAATTTTGTCAAACGATAATTTCTTTTAAAACACTTTCTTTTTATACTAGTTAAATATAACTAACTAATTCCTTCTTTACTAAGTAAAGAAGGATATATTATTAAAATTAAATTTTTATCTTATTCAGGTTAAAGAAAATTCATTGAAATAGCAAATAAAGCATATACTACATTTATAGTTTTGATTTTTAGCATTCAAGTAGGATATAATTTTTTATATTTTATTTATAAACGTTTAGTGATTAATTTGTTATTTAATTCCTGAATATAATAATCATTCAAATAACTTATGACTGAGAAGGACTTTTTATTAATCTTAAGGATTTTTATTGGGAGAGAATTTAAATTTTTTAAAATTGATTCATATAAAATATACTATAATTATTTATTTATAATTCAAATAAAAGAATAAATCATCAATTTATTAATAGGTTTCTTGAAGAAAAACACTTTATATTAAAAAAATTTAATAGCTTAAATATATATTTTTTAAAATATTTAATCTATACTATAATTTATTTATTAAAAAAGCTATTATTATTAAGTATATTGCTCAAGAAAAAATTTATAAGAAAATATGTAATATAAAAAATAAGATAGTTATTAAATTAGTTCAAAGGAGGGATTTTATTTGTATTTATTCTGTTTTTCATTATTTTTAAAAAAATTATTTCTATTTATGAAATTGTATTAAAATTAATCTATCATGAAATGAATTTAAAACTTAATTATTATTGTAGGATTACTTGATTCATTTAGATTAGAATTCAAATTCTCAGTTAAATAGATTTAGTTAATTTTTATTTTATGGAATATTAATATTTAATACGGCAGATAGGATGGGTTAATAACCGTTCATATAGTTATAGTTATTTTTATTTTGTATTTGAAATTTAATTATTAAAGGTAACTTTATCTTAAATAGATTTTAAGTTTATTAAATTTAGTAAATTATTTTAACATTAGTTATTAGAAATTTCTATCATTTTAATATCTAAATTTTAACTATTATACTGTTTTTGTGAAAATAAATAATTTTATCTACTAATTTATCTAGTTTTATTGATGCTTATGTAAATAAGAACCTTAAAATGAATATTTCGTAAAAATATCTATTATTAAAATATATTTAAAGTTCGTATTTTATATAGTAATATTAAATTTTATTTCTATATTAATAAATAAAAATTTAATTAGTAACAGTTACTTTTATTATTTTAAATAAAATTGTGATTTATTTTTTATTTATAAGTTGATTAAAATGTTAAAAATAATAATTAATTGATGAGTTATTGAAATTTAGATTTAATAAAAAATTTTTAATCATTAAGTTTATATAATAAGAAAATTGACACTTAAGAAATATTAATGATAGTATTAATAATAATTAATTATTATTAATACTTGTTTCTAGCAATTCTATTTTAATTAAAAATTTATCTTTTTGGTAATTACTTACCTTCAATCAAGAGATATTTTAAAGATATATTTGCTAAGATTCTAACTTTTTGTTTTTTAAAAATTCTTTTAATTTAATCAATTTATTGATAATCAAATGATAAATATCGTGAATATAAAGTTATTTATTTTTATTAGTTTTAAAAAATTTGATATTTTAGATCAACTAATAATAATTTAATTAAATTATTATTAGTTGATAGTAGATTATTGCATTTTATAAAATATAATAATCTTATTACAAACGAGAACAATTTTCATTCTTTATATTTTTTATTAGTTATAATATTTTAATTATAATTAAAATATAGAAGAAATCAATTAATTTTTGATTAAATATATATATTTAATATATAATATTAAATTAATTAATAGTTAAACTAAAATTGTTAATTATTTTAGTTTTTAATCATTTATTATATCAGTAAATTATTAATATTCTAAATATTTTCGATGTTCATTTATTTCACGATTAATATATTTTATATAGATGGTTATTAATTTATAAAAATTTTAAATTAATACCACAATCAATAGATATTTTCTATATAACGAGAGAGGTATATATTTAAAGTTCAAAAAAAATTGAACCTTGAATAAAATTCAATTGGATAATTTATCCTTATTTTATTCTATAATAGGTCAAGTTTAATATATCTAAATACTAGATATTTATATAATAATCATTATTATATAAATTTAATAAGGCTTTTTTTAGAAGATATATTTAAACATCTGAGAATAATATAAAAGATAAAATTAAGAATTAGATATTAAGTTTTCATACCATTTTGATATATAAAATTATTAATAAAGAATTTACTTTTCTTTAAGAAAGAATAAAGTTAGTTATTCATGAGATCTTAAAATCAAATGAAACTTCTAAATTATTTTTTAATTAATATTATTATATATAATAAATATCTTCCTATCACTATAATATATCACACAGAAAATTAAATTCTTAAAACAACGATAAGAGTAGTTATTTAATTTTTGATTTAAAGATATAAATATAAAAAAATAATTTTTATACAGCTACTTTTAATAAAAAAATTTACTTTTACTTAAATATATTTTAAATATTATATATTTTATATAAGTTACTTACTTGATAAATACTACGATATATAAGAATTGATAATAAATTCACATTTATTAATTTAGGAGAAACATATTCAATATAATATTTTTAATAACTATTAACAATATTATAATAATCCTTATCACGAAATTTAACAACTAAATATTGAATATTTTAACTTAAAAATCCAGTCCAAGATCCAAAAATACCTACAATAAAGAAAGTAATGATAATCCATAATGGATTCATCTTACGTCGTAATAACCACATACATCCAAAAGTTAATAATAATGGAATTAAACCAGGCATTAATTGATTAAGAATAGTTTGTACGGTAATAACTGTTACTTCACCAGTATTGGTATTTTTTATCTCTGATATAACTAAAGGGATATTAACATTGGTCCATTTATTAACTAATGCGCCCATCACAAATAAACCTAAGATAGAAGCACCTTCTGTCATTTTTTGTAAAAAATCATCACCCATCAGATGAACAATATCAATTCCTTTTTTATATCCATAGGTAATACCGTAATAACGCGTTAATAAGCGAACTATATTAAATAAAATAAAAAATAATAAAGGTCCTAATAGACTACCTGACATTGCAATTCCTGCACCTAATGCAGCAAAGATTGGACGTACTGTACCCCAAAAAATAGGATCACCAACTCCTGCTAATGGCCCCATTAAACCAACTTTTATACCATTAATTACACCGTCATCAATATTTGCACCATTAGCTCTTTTTTCTTCCATTGCTATGGTAATACCTAAAATAGCTGATGCAACGTAAGGTTGAGTATTAAAAAATTCTAGATGTCGTTTAATAGCTTGTTTACGTTCTTTACTGTTTTTAGGATATAAACGACGAATTACTGGAACCATTGCAAAACAAAATCCAAGTGCTTGAATACGTTCAAAATTCCACGATCCTTGAAAAAAATTTGAGCGTAAAAAAACTTTATGAAGATCGCTAGTAGTAAGCTTTTTTTGTTTTGTTTTGTTTATTGAAATTATATCTTCCATTATTCTGCTCCTTAAAATTAATCTAATTCATTATCTAATTCACTATTTCCATTATTTTGCAAAACAGAAACTTTTGATTGGTTGTATTTAGGACTGAGCTGAATATAAAGAATAGCCATTACAATACCAATAACACCTAAAGAAACTAGGTTAAAATTGGTAAATGCAGCAGTTACAAAACCCAAATAGAAAAATGGCATTAAATAACCTGCGCACATCATATTAATTACCATAGCATACCCAACAACAACAATTATACCTCCAGCAATATTTAATCCTTTAGTTACAACCTCAGGAATTGAATTCAGTAGATATTGTATTTCTGATGTATTTACAGAAATAGCAACAATTAAAGAGGGAATAGCAATACGCATAGCTTGCAATAATAAAGCTAAGATATGAATTATAGTTATTGTACTTAAATTTCCAGATAGCGCTACTTGGTCAGATATATGTTGAAATCCAACAGTTATTGTTCGAACAATAACTGTCAATACTTGACCTGCGGCAGCTAAAGGAATCGCTAATGCAATACCAGTACCGATATCTTGTCTTCCAGCAATGACAAGAATAGTAGCAATAATTGAGGCTAACGCGGCATCGGGAGCTATAGCTGCACCGATATTCATCCATCCTAAGGAAATCATTTCCAATGTCCCTCCAATAATTATTCCTGTTTTTAGATCACCTAAAAGAAGACCAATTAATGTACAGGCAACTAAAGGACGATGAAATTGGAACTCATCTAAAACAGAACCCATGCCTGCAATACAGGCAACAATGAAAACAAGTATGATCTGAATAAAGGTAAGTTCCATTGTTATATCTCCTTACAATCAACAACATTGATAAATTTATTTAATAGTCGTGAATTTATAATAAAAACTCATTTTTTACTTTTTTGATGAGAGTTAACATATCAAGTTTGTTGTCACTAGAAACTTTCCGAACTTCAAGTTCAATTCCTAGTTTAGATAATTTATTGAAAGCATCAATATCTTTACTATCAATAGAAATAGCATTGTTAACCTGTATTTTACCATCACGATAAGCCATACCACCAATATTAACAGATTTTATTTTAACCCCACCTTCTACAATCTTTAAAACAGATATTGGATTAGTAAATAATAGCATAACGCGTTCACCGGCATATTTAGGATTATTGTAGACACGAATACATTTTTTTATATCAACGACATGCGCAGTAACTCCTGGTGGTGCAACTTGTTTTAATAAATTCGAATAAATAGGATCTTTAGAAACTTTATCACTTACTACGATAATACGTTTAACTTTTGTCTCTTTAGTCCAACGAGTAGCTACTTGACCATGAATTAAGCGGTCATCAATTCGTGCAAGGGCAATAAACATATTTCCTTGCGAAGATGGATTATTTCCTACTTGTAATGAATTGGTTGTTATAGATGAATTTTGATGATTATTGGTTGTTTGTGTATTATTTAGTGATTTAATTTCATTGCGACCAGTTTTAATAGCGGTCTTGACTAATTCACTAAAAGTAGGATTATCTTCTCGTGATAACAACGTAGAAACTAACATAGGTATATTAACACCGCTAATTATCTCATATTTATTTTTGTCTTTACTTTCAATAATTCTACTAGCAGCGTTAAATGGACTTCCACCCCACATATCTACTAAAAATAAAACACCTTGAGAAATATCAAGATTATTGAGTTTTTGATTATATTTTTGAATTAATGTATCAACGTTTTCACCTAAAATAAAATCAATATAAGCGATATTTCGTTGTTGACCAATCAACATTTCAGTAGTTATGAGTAACTGTTTTGCAGCAACACCATGAATACTAATTATAATAGCTATACTCACTTCTTTCCTCCTTAGAAGTAAAGTAAATAATAAAAATGATTACTATAATCTACTTTTTTGTTGGAAAATGAATACAATTAAAAATTAACTAATAGGAATAATTTTCATAGTATTAATTTATTAAATATAATTGAAATTAATTATTTTATATATTTTATTAAATATAGAAATTATACTTTTGTTGATTAGAAAATGTAAAAACACCTTAAATTTCTTTAAACAAAAATTAAGTCAAATTAAATTGATTTAATTTTTGTTTAACTATATAAAATAATAACAAAATTAAATTAATAATTCTATAAATAAACTTTTACTTTAATAAAAGTTTTTAGTAAATTATTATTGGAATATTTGATAAATAAAATTATTCTTTTTATTAATTTTATGAAATTATAACGAATATAATATATTCCAAAATAAATCAACCACTTTATATTTTAAAAAATAAAATTCTAGTAAGGAATTTTAGCATTCATATCTTTACTTTATTTTAATATATAATTAAGATGATTTATTTAAAAATTAAAGATTTACATATTCTATATATTAGAACTTTTTTTGCAAAAAATACAATAAATTTTACTGATCTAATCGTATTATCTTCAATATAATTGAACTTAATGATGAAGTGAATTAAGTTCATTAGATATATGTTCATTAAAATGATTTAAATAGATTTTCTTATATTTTCCGTCAGATCCATTTATCTCTTTAAAATTAAAGATATTATTTAGTAGGAAATAATTCTTCTTATTTTAAATAATTTTTTTACACTTAAAAATGTAATTTCCTCTTAAAATATACCTTAATACGATTAAATCTTAGTATAATATTTCTTTTTTGAAAAAACTTAATTTTACGAGTTATTTTTTTAAGTCCAAAACCATATAAATTTCAATGATAAAGTTAAAAATCTACAATTAAAAACTATAATACCTTGCCAAATTAAAATTTTTCTAGAATATTTCTTATATAATCTTTGATTATTTTTCTAAATTAATAGTTATTTAGAATATCTATTTTTTGTACGGTTCTTATAATAAATAATCTGTGTAATAGTCTACTAACGATAGCACGATACTAAAGTTTTAATCTCTGTTTATTAAAACAGAGATGCTATCAATCAATATAACTGATCCTTTTTATATTATTTTATATTTTTATAGAATTTACTTTCTAGAGATAATAAAATTACAACTATAAAAAATAATATCATTCTTGATTATGAAAAATATTCTTGATACTCGGAATCAGATTAGATAAATCCAGAAAGATTTCTGATTTTTCAGATAAATATTAATCACAGCATAACATAAAATATTAATAATCATTTTTTGAAGAATTTTGAGTGATTATTTTATTTCTTAACCAAAAAGTTATTAAAAAAATATAAGAAATGCTGATTTAATTTTATCTTTAAATGTATAAGTTGAAAACAACTTAATTTTAATCTTCATTTCCAAAATTAAAAAATTGTTTCTTTTAGAATTTAAAATAATAAATTGAAAGTAATAAAAAATTTCAATTAAAACCTCAAAAGTATATTTAGTATGGTAGTAGTACTTACTTTTATATAGTTTTCCTTAGAAAAAATTTAAACTATTCTATTTTTACAACTGATTAATAGTTTTTTAATACATGAGTTTCTCTGAACCCTTGGTAAATTACAAGATTTCTCAAATGAATTTTTATGAAAATAATTAACTAATAAAAAAAAGGTATTTTAATATATAATTGATAATTGTATATCAGGTTAATATTCTCTCTATTAATAATAATTTTCTTTATTTCCCCAACACGTTTGAGAATATTTAGATAAATAAAATATTTCATACTTTATTTTATTTGAAAGGAGAAATTTTTTTGGGGGGTGAAGAGAGCTATATATGATAATTTTATATTTTTCAGAAGCAAAATAAAGAATAGGATTTTTCTATTTTAAAAATTCCTTAGATACGGACGTAGAAAAAGTTATGCTCTTTAAGAATTTCTTATAAAATCTTCAATTTAGTGATCATGATATATTTAAAAATATAGAATATTAGTACACGATCAAAAGAATCATATTTCATTGGTTTTTAATGAAAATATAATTAATTATATTTTCATTTGATCATTAGAAAATTTTTAAGATTCGAATCAATATTTGATTTACTTTTGTAAAGTATTCCTCTAAAATGCATGAAGAAGAATCGATAACATATTTGTAATATTAATTTTTTATTTAATGGATATGAAATAGCTGAGAGTTGTTCTCTCCCTATAAATATTAGGAGAACAATCAATTTATTTTTATGTAACTTAATTTATTTTCATCAAAAATTAAAAACAAATAATCTTTCTTACAATAAAGAAAAATCCTTGAATTAATGAATTATAAGAATAAGAAAATTTGTTTCTTTATAAATATTTCTTAATAAACATATTCTTAATTACAATGAAGAAAATACGTTATCTCTCCATTAAATAAAAAATTTAATTAAAAACTTTTCACTATTAAAAATACTAATACTATGTGTATATATTTTATATAATAAAATTAATATAAAATTTATCAAATTTAGGACTAAAATTAGTATAACAGATTGTAATTAGTTTCTAAAAATAAATAACTTAGTTTTCTTCAATAAGAAGAATTAAATAATGTGATTAATTCCAATATTAATTTTCCTGAAAAATCATATTTTAGTATTATAAAGGATAAATGATATTAATATTATGATACTTTTTAGTAAAAAGTGAGGTATAAATTTTAATAACGATATTAGTAACAAAGAGTAGATAGATTTTTATTAGTTGATCAAAATTTTGTCATCTTAATATCGTTTCAACGATATCATATTTAAATCGTTCAATACTTATTTTAGATATAGTAAGATACTAATTATTAAAAATCCATAAAATAAAATATTAAAATAAATAATTAATTCTTAAATATTATAGCTTTAATATATTAAATATTTTATTTAGTCTTTAACACATAAGTATCATATTACTTTCGAAATTTATTAAAATAATAAACAAAATACAAAATAAAAGATTTTTTATCTTTAATAATTTATATCATTAAAGTTTATTGTAGTTAATCCTCAAAATTAATATTAATTACACCAATAAATATTAGTGATTTTATGGATTTATATGATTTATGATCATATCATAATGAATGATGAGTTATTAAAAAGAGAGAAATCTTTCAATAGTTCTTTAAATATGACGATTACTCCTTAATTAAATGATATAATAAACTATTTAATATTAGTAATCAAATAGTTAAAAACTATAACTAAATAATAATTAAAGTTTTTATTACCTGAAATTTTCAAGAAATTGGATCTAAATTTTGCAAAGATATAATCTTTTATAAAATTAACAGTAAGATTATCTTAATTAAGTTATAATAATCGTATTTACAAAAAATTATTAAAAAAGAAATTTAACTATCATGAAAACATGAGTTTTCATTTTCTCTCCTTATTAAGGAGAGTTTATAGTTCAGATTTATAAATAACAATAAATATTATAAAAAGAAATATTATCTAACTGATATTTAAATTGAGTAGTGCCAATCTATGTATTAAATAACATTAATTTTAATTATTTTTTAAAACTGTTAATATTCGACCTAGTTTATCAAAAATCTCTTGATACTCTTTTTCTGCATTACTATCTGCCACAATTCCTCCTCCTCCCCAACAATAAATATATTGCTTTTCAGTTAATAGGGTACGTATGTTAATATTTGTATCCATTGTACCGCAAAAACTAATATACCCAATTGCTCCACAGTAGCTATGGCGACGATGAGGTTCAAGCTCATCAATAATTTCCATTGATCGTATTTTTGGTACACCAGTAATTGATCCACCAGGAAAACAAGCCCTTAATAGATCAGTAGCATGATAGCAAGATGGTAATTGTGCAATAATAGTGCTAACTAGATGATGAACAGAAGGAAAAGATTCAACTACAAAAAGTTCTGGAACAATGATTGTTCCAGGTATCGCCACTTTACCAAGATCATTGCGCAATAAATCAACTATCATTATATTTTCAGCACGATCTTTGGTTGATGACTGTAAACGTTTTATTTGGTTTTGATCTTCTTGAATATCAACTAATCTAGGTAATGTTCCTTTAATTGGGCGAGTTTGAATTAAATTGTTCTGAAGCCAAAGAAAACGTTCAGGGGATACACTTATTACACAATGTTTTTCTAAACGAAGAAAAGCAGAAAAAGGAGCACGATTATTTTGATTTAATTTAAGAAAAGCTTCCCATTCATTACCTTGATATTTAGCTTTAAAACGCTGTGCTAAATTAATTTGATAAGAATCACCATTTCGTAAATATTGATGAATTTGACTAATTTTATTATAATATTCTTGTTTCGACATATTACTTTTCCAATTTTCACATATTTGAAAATGTTTAGGTGATGATGTTTTCATTTGATTTTTTAACCAAAAAAATCGTTCTTCAAGATTTTGAAGGGTTAGCAAAGTAACTATTCTTTTATGGTGATCAACGATTAGCGCCCAAAGATAAATACCGATTACCATATTCGGAAACCTTAATTCTTTTTTAGCCCTTTTTGGCAGTATTTCTATACGTCTCCCTAAATCATAATCCCATATTCCTAAAGCGCCTCCTTGAAAAGGAAGATTAGTGTCTATTGAGAAAGTTATATTAAAATGTTCCATTTCATTTTTTAATAATTCAAAAGGATCAATTTTTGAAATAATATTTTCATTTTCACGGTTAATTTTTGTAAAATTTTCTCTAGTTTCCAATGTGGTTATTGGATCAGCAACAATAATATCAAAACGATTATATGGATGCTTTGCATTACCAGAATGTAATAACATCGCCCATGGTTGATTAGCTATAGAATTAAAATAATTTAAAGCGACATCTAATGAATAAGGTAGTTGAATTTTTTTTAGGTGCATATTTATTAAGAAATAATAATGGTTATTAATAATAATATAATAATATAAAAAATATTTCTCATAGATAATACTATCGATTAAATATAATTAAATATTAATAAATAAATATGAGTAAAAACAAATGTTTTTAAATATAAAACGTTAAATTATTAAAATCAAAAAAGCTATTGATCGAATTTATAATTTAAATGATTAGAAATAAATAATATTGAGACGATTTTTTATTCAAAAAATATAAAAAATCAATTTTTTTATGTTATCACATATTTTAATATAATAGATAGAGATTTTTTCTGAAAAATTTTTAGAAGATATTTAGCAAGTAACATAAAATATTTATTATTTTATGTTGATTTCTACAATGGTGTTAGTTAGATTAAATATCTAATTCAATAACGAATTAAACTTATTTAAATTAATAAGAATAAAGGATTTTTAAAACTTTCGTTTATGAAAAAATTTCTTTATTAGAAAATAAAACAAAAATGAAAAATCATTTTTATTTATAATAGTTTTCATAAGGTATAAGAATAAAAATTTATTTGAATAGAAATATTCAAAATGAATAATATTATCTTACAAATTAAAAATGATTATAACAGATCTTTTAATAGTTTTAGAGTGTGTGAGAAAAGAATTTAAGTAACAGATATAATCTTTACTTACTAAAGTAGCACTGTTACTTATCATGTAATAATTAACAACGATAAATAACTTAACAAAAAATTATTAATATATTAATAATTTTTATATTTATTTTTATAAAAATTTTGGTGAAATAAGGTAATTAATTAAGATTATTAGAATTTATATAGAATTATAATAATCTAATATTTGCGAAAATTTTCTTACAAATTCTGAGTTTTCTAGTAATATCTTTATTATCGATAAACAATAGGAATATTTTCTAATTTGCAAGAACTATAAATAGTAGTTATTACTTGATCTCGTCAAATATGATTATTAAATTAATTCAAGTAAAAAGAACTTACTTTATATTAAAATACATGTAATTATTTTTTTAGGTGCTTATTTAATCAATAAGCATAAATTTTATCTTAATAATAAAATCATTTGAACTAATCATATTTTAGTAACAATAAAATTAAATATTTAATTTAAATTAGAAACTTTCTTTTTAAATGAGATTCTATTTTCTCTTTGGTTAGTTATAAAGATTATAAAGGAATAGAGATAGTTTTAAGCAAGAATTTTAAAAATAGATATTCTATAATTACCTAAGTATTTTATTGATGTTTATCATATAAAAATATATGAAATAATTATAAATTTTCTATTTAACTTAAGGAATATTTATTTATTAATAAGTCTATAAAATAATTTATAACATTAAATATAATTTAATATAAGATTAATGATAGTAGTATAATATACTGTTACTGACAAAAGATTTTTGAAATAAAATATTTTAAAATTTTTTTTAAAAATGAAAATTAAATTTTTTAAATAACTAGTTAAAAAGAATATTTAACATAATACATCCTTAATTCTTAATTTCTAATTTCTACTATAGATTATTAGTTTATTTATTATTTAATATTTTAATTGATCTTTTTAATTAATCTAAATACTGAAAAATTTTTTAATAAAATAAATTATATTATAAATATCCATAAATTTATCCTTATAAAATATAAGTAAAATACTAATCCACTAAAGTTTATTCTACTTATTATTAACATTAACAATAAGTATCTTTTCTCTATTATTTTCAATAATACTACTCTAAATGTTTAGTAAAAAGTAATTAATTTAATAAATATCTTTCTAAGTGTAAGGAATTTACATTTGAATTTTAGATAAGCAAAATTTTTTATTATAAATCTAATTATTTTAATATAAATTTTTTAAATTATAAGAATAAATTATATGAAAACTAACAAAATTATCTTATTACTATTTTCAAATATATTATTCAAATTAAAAAATTTTTCATATATAAAAAATAAATATTTTTCGATATAATAATTTTGTAAATTCTTTGTAAAAATTAATTAAAAGTAGATTAAGTAGAAATATTTTTCTAAATATTGTTAATTATTTATTGCTATATAAAATATAAAGAAATCATATCTCGTGTACTTTATATATATTATAGAAAATATGAAAAGTTAATTTTAATTAAATATGATTTTAATCATTAGTTAATTTTTAATTAGAAAGTTAGTATTAAATTTTATTTTTATTGTTTTATGAAGGATTTTATATTAATAACTATCTAAATAGATAGTTATTAAAGCAAAGCTTTGACATTAACTTGATCTATTTCATGCTAATTTGGTTAAATTATTCTTATAATTAAATAATTTTTATTATAATATTAATTATATAACAAAATAAGTTTGTTATTTCTCGTAGAGAAAAATGTTGGAATTTTATTCCACTAATCAAATTAATAGAAATTTAAAATATAATTTATATAAAGCATTGATGTTATTTACAATTAAATAAAACAAAAGTGTTTCATCAATAACATAAATTCTATTTATCTTATTTAATAATATTAAAAACTTTTATAGATATTTAACTATTTAAATAAAATAAATAGAACTTTTTTAAAGTAATTCAATAATAATTTCACTATTTTAATATTTATTAAAAACAAATAGTTTCAAATAATTATTTTGATAAAATATATTTTTTCTAATAATAATAACTGCTTAACTTATAAATAAAAATTTACGCATTCTTTTATTTTTTTTATTAAAAATAAAAGATAGTTGGAATGAAGATGGTTATTAATAATTAAATTTAAATTTTTAATTAATTTTAATTTATTTTATAGGATTTGATCAACAACGTAAATTACAATAAGTATAAATATAACGATTATTATT
Organism: Arsenophonus sp.; assembly: GCA_046530785.1. Lineage (GTDB taxonomy): Bacteria > Pseudomonadota > Gammaproteobacteria > Enterobacterales > Enterobacteriaceae > Arsenophonus. The sequence continues at coordinate 7,768 of JBHEQT010000007.1, read as the reverse complement.
GAATATTTAAATCTTAAAAAATAACAATTCACTATATTATTCATTTATTTATCTAAATAAATTTCATATATAAAAATTTAAAAATAAATATTATGAAATATATTTCATCAGAATCTTTCATGTGAATTTAACTAGATTAATTGTTAATGCAAAATTTCATTTTATGATATGGAAATGGATAGATTGATGCTTCTTAAAAGATTAGTTAGTATTAACTATTAAGATTTTATTTGAAGGGTGATAAAATAAAATATTTAATCTTTTAAAATACAAGAGGGAATGGATGTTATTTAGATATTCTTTAAGGAAACTATTTTGTGGAACGTTTTTTATAAAAAATTGAATATTATCGATATTTGTTCTTTTTTAAGGAATATTTTTTTGTAATAATTTGAGTAATTCAGAAAATATTTTTCGTTGGTGCATTAAAATTAATGAAGAATTTATTGGTGCAATAATATTAAATAATCTCTTATCTTTTGGATAGTCTTGATTAAGAGACTAAAATAATCTAAAAGGTTTAATTTTAATACTTTATAAAAAAGTAAAATATATGTTATACCAAGATATCCCATAAATTAATATAATTTAAAATTTAGTTTCTTGTACTCAATTACCTATAACGTTGTTATAAAATCTCTGTTTATTTTTACGTTAATTAGCAAAAATTTTTAATTAGGAAATTTCATGAAAAATTAATCTAAGCTGAATAATAGTAAAATAATATTTTTTATAAGTATTTTCTCATTTTTTTATCTCTTAAAGTTTGATGATCTTCTACTGAAAATCGAAATATTTCAGGATATTTTAGCAAAAACTGACTAAAGAGGGGTGTAAGTGGTATGAATAAAAACAAATTTCGTTCTTTTTTGCAGATCTATACTTTTTAATTGGAATTACTTACGTATAGAAAAAAGAAGTTACTAAGTTTTTTGATTTGAGTGGTAAATAATTGTGGTAATTTAAAATTAGAACATATGGAGTTATACTTACTTAACATCCTATGGAAAGAAAATATTCGTATTCAGACTCAACGAATAAAAATTAAGAAAACAGAAATTTAAAAAGAAAGAAAAAGATAGACAAGGAAAAGATATTATCGGGAATTTTAATAAAATGAATCCTTTTCTTTAAAAGATTAAAGAAATAAATAAAAAAAATAATAAACCATTATCTTTACTATAAAGACCAAGTTAAAAATTTCTTAATACTAAGATAACTAATCTAACTAAATTACAGTCTGTAACCTGATATTTTTAAATTAAAAGTTGATTCAAATATTAAAAGATTATGATTAAGAAAAAGTATTGTTAAATATATCAGTTGTTTGAAATGGTTTAATAATAGTTTTTAGAGATATAATTTACTTGTGATAGGATTTTAGTAAAAATGAATTGTACGAGATAACAAAGCACTTAAAGTTCTGATATGTAAAGAAAAGGCAGCTTAATCAACGGCATGAATAATTCTATTAAACTTATTTTTGTTTTTTGTATAACTGTAATAGGTACTTCATCCTCAAATACTGAAGTTCCTCTAATACTATTAAAAACTCAGAAACTTCCTCAACTTCAACAGGAAAAACAACATGCCATTATTAGCAAAAGAGTTATTTCACAATTTACACGGTTTCATTATTGTCAATTTGATTTGGATGAAAATTTTTCTAAAAAAATTTTTGATCGTTATTTAAATTTCTTGGATTATAATCATAATATTTTTTTACAATCAGATATTAATGAATTTTCTAATAAAAAAGGTAAATTAGGAAAAAATCTTAAAGCTGGTAATCTGAATGAATTATATGAAATATTCAATTTAGCACAACAATATCGATATGAACGTTTTAAATATTCTTTATTGCAACTTAATATTCCGTTAAATTTTGGTAATAATGATGTAATTGAACTTGATAGAAGTAAAGCGCCTTGGCCTAAAACCATTATGGAATTAAACAAATTGTGGAACGCAAAAGTTAAGTTTGATTGGTTGAATCTAAAATTATCAAATAAAAACGACAAAGAAATTAAAAAAATATTAACGAAACGTTATAATTTTATATTAAAGAGTTTAGCACAATCTCAAAGTGAAGATGTTTTTCAATTAATTATGAATTCTTTTGCAAAAGAAATAGATCCATACACTAATTATCTTTCTTCTAGAAATACGGAACGATTTAATTCAGAAATGACATTATCATTGGAAGGCATAGGTGCAACGCTTAGACAAGATGAAGATTATATTATAATTAACTCAATGGTAGTTGGTGGTCCAGCGGAAAAAAGTAAATTATTAAAGATCGGAGATAAAATTATTAGTGTAGGCCAAACTGGTAAACCGATGATAGATGTTATTGGATGGAGACTAGATAATGTCGTATCTTTGATAAAGGGAGTTAAAGGTAGCAAGGTTCGTCTTAAAGTTATTTCAGATTTAAGATATTCCAAGCATCATACTATAACTTTAATTCGTGAACATATTCGACTTGAAGATAGGGCAATGAAACTAACGATCAAAAATGTTGGAAAGAAAAAAATTGGTGTACTTAATATTCCTAGTTTTTACGTTGGATTGACCAATGATGTTAAAATACAGTTACAAAAAATAATTAAAAAGAATCTTGTTGGACTTGTTATTGATTTACGTAGAAATAGAGGAGGCTCTTTAAGAGAAGCGGTATCATTATCTGGTTTATTTATTCCAATTGGTCCAATTGTTCAGGTTCGTGATAATAAAGGAAAAATTCGTCAAGATATTGATGATGATCCCTTTTATTACAAAGAACCACTTACGGTATTAATTGATCGATTTAGTGCTTCAGCATCAGAAATTTTTGCTGCTGCAATGCAGGATTATAGTCGTGCATTAATTGTTGGAGAATCATCTTTTGGTAAAGGTACAGTTCAACAATATCATCCTTTAAGTCGTATTTATGATCGCATATTACATCCTAATTGGCCTACATTAGGTTCTATCCAATATACTATTCAGAAGTTTTATCGTATAAATGGAGATAGTACCCAGAAAAAAGGAGTAACACCAGATATTATTTTTTTTAAGAATATAGATTCTGTTAAAACAAGTGAAAGTTTTAAAGGTAATAGTTTACCTTGGGATAGCATTACCTCAACTACTTATAATGTTATCGGTAATATTAGCCAATATATTGGTAATTTACTTACTAAGTACAAGGAACGTACAGAAAATAATCCTGAGTTTCAATATATCAAGAAAGATATTTCTCAGCACTACGTTATTGAATCTAGGAAAAATACTATTTCTCTTAATTATATTAATCGTAAAAAAGAAAATAAAGAAGCTGATATGAATAAATTACGTCGTATTAATCAACTCTTGTCTAGACAAGGTAAAGAACCATTAAAAAATATAAATTTTTCACTTAAAAATTATGAATTTTCAAACGTGTTTCTTGATGAAGCGGTGAGAATTACACTTGATCTTGCAGATTTAGAGACACTAAGGAGAAGAAATGAACTTAAAAATAATTAAAATCAATCTATATATTAAAATCAGCTTTTTACTTTTTATTAAAATATAAAGTTGAGTGAATTTTTCATATCTGTACAATAAAATCACTTAAAATATTGAATAAAAAATTATTTATGTTACTTAATTTAATATTAGTCGTTATTAATTAATAAAGGAAAGTAATTTTATGATGCGAATAGCTTTATTTTTATTTACAAATTTGGCAGTAATATTTGTATTTGGTATGATTTTAAATTTGATTGGTATCCAGGAACAAAGCATTTCAGCATTAATTATTATGGCTGGTCTTTTTGGTTTTAGTGGATCATTTATTTCGTTATTAATTTCAAAATGGATGGCATTGCGTTCTGTTGGAGGAAAATTGATTGAAAGTCCGATAACGGAAACAGAACATTGGTTATTAAATACCGTAAAGTACCAGGCTGATAAAGTTGGGATTAAAATGCCACAAGTTGCTATTTATCATACACAAGAGATTAATGCTTTTACTACAGGATCTCGTCGTGATGCATCATTGGTTGCTATTAGTACAGGTTTACTAGAAAGCATGGAGCGAGATGAAGCAAAAGCAGTTATCGCTCATGAGATTAGTCATATTGCTAATGGTGATATGGTAACAATGGTTTTATTACAAGGGGTAATAAATACTTTTGTTATTTTTATTTCCCGAATAATCGCTCAATTTGTTTCCGGATTTTTATCTAATAACAATAACGACAACCAAAACAAATATAGTAATTCAATGATTTATTTTTTTATATCGATTGTATTAGAAATTATATTTGGTATTTTAGCTAACATTATTACTATGTGGTTCTCTCGTTATCGTGAATTTCGTGCAGATGCTGGTTCAGCTCGTTTAGTCGGTAAAGAAAAAATGATTTCTGCATTATATCGGTTGAAAACAACTTGTAAACCAAAAGAAGAAAACAGTATGACAGTTTTTTTTATTAATGGCCGTTCTCAATCTTTTAGTGAATTGTTTTTATCTCATCCCCCTCTTGATAAACGAATTGAAGCTTTACGTATGGGCACTTATCTTAATCGATAAAAATGATAACCAACAATCCCCATTCTAGTAAGGATCCGGATTATTGGTTATTCAATTTTGATAAGAAGTTTAAAATCACTCCACCATTGTTCATTTATAAATAATTTTTTTTTAATGTCTTTTATATTTTCTATCTTTCTTTTCCTCATTATCTTGATTTATTTTTTAATAAAAAAGTTATCAAAATTTTTATTAATCAATTTCAGTAAAAATATTGTTCTACATCAAGAAATATAGAAACAATAATTTATTATTTTTATGATAATCGATTAAAGATAAAACGATAATTATTTAGTAGTAAATTAAAGAATTGTGAACTTTAATAATTAATAATATTACTTTATTACTATGATCTTTAATATTTAAATGAAAAAAAATAATTATAAAAATCTGACTTCTTATAACTGAAATAATTATTTAAAATTAACAATGAATAGTTTATTTATCATGAAAATATATTTTGATTATTTTATCAGATTTATTTTTATTTAAAATTTAGAAAAATTTTTCATTAAGTAATTATGTATGAAATATTTTATATATGTTGATTTTTTCAAAAAATAAATAATAAAAATTATAAAATAAAGAAAATGTATATTTCCTGAATTATTTAAAATATGAATTAAATTTCATCTATATATTCCGATATTATCTTTAATAATAAATTAATTAAAGATTAGAATATACGAAAATAAAAGATTATTTCATATTAAAAAGAGAAGATTACATATATTAATTAGAAAATTGATTTCAATTAGAGATGAGTATAACAATAAATTTTATTTTTCTCGATTAAAATCTTATATAACCTTTTGTATAAAGTTCACATAAAATAAATTATAAAATCAAATTTTTATAAATATCTTCTTTCCTACCTTTTTTCCTCTTCCAAAAGTAATTTTTTAATTTTTGATAAATTTATTTAATCATTAAACTCTTTTAATCTTAATCTTTTCTTTTATGTAATTAGAAATATTCTAGATAGCATATAAAATAAATTTATAAGGATTAATATTGCTGAATTCTTTTACTTGTTTCAGTACCAAATAATTTTGAAATCTTTGTGTTTTTATTTTTATCTATAAAATATAATAGGATATTATCCAGTAATAAAATTGAACGATTGTAGAAATTTAAAAAAATCTTAGATTTAATTAAATTAAACTATTTTAAGAGTATAACTAAATATAGTTTCCAATTTTTTTCTTATTAATAGTTTTTATTATATTATTATGAATGATGAGAATCATAATTAATGTATAAATGTATAACTACAAATATCTCTTTAATATTGCAGTTTTGATCTTACCTATTAAAATTATAAGAGTTATATAATTGAAGTTATATGAATTTTTTATAAAATTTATTGTTCCTAATTTAGGAACGAATTAGGAATTACATTTCTAATGAGTGATATCATTCGTAATATAATCAGATATATAACTCTATAGTTAAGAACATCTAAAATTCAATTTTTATAAAAATTAATTGACGATTCATTAGTTCAGTATTAAGATTATTAATCGGTTTTTTAGAAATCTCTATTGATTATTTTTACTTATTAACCAATTAATAATAGTTACAAAATAGAATATAAAATACTGATTTAATTTTTATCTGTAAATCATCAGAAATAATAAGAAAGAAGATAAATTTTAATTTCTATTTTTTTGAAAGATATAAAGAAATATTTCTTTTAGAAATATAATAAATTAAAGGTAATAATCACTTTTTTTGTTAAAAGTGGCTTAAACTTTGTTTAAAATAACTATAGAAACGTTTTGAAAACATACTTAATTTATATAATATTAATATATATTTCTATTTGTCGAGTACTTAATATACGCTTATATCTGATTATAAATCCCAACCCATTTTTATAAGAAACCCTTAAAGTTAAATATCAACTTTATAAAAATTTTCTATATTTTAGTAATATTAATAGCATAATTAGAAATAATTATTATAACTCTCTCTCAGAGAGGTGGTTTTATAATTGAAATATATCCATATAGAAATTATACTTCAATACTAAAGTGAATAATATTCACTATAATTATATAGGGAATATCCCCATTCTAACTACCAGTTATTCTGGCTATATTTTTTTGAAAAAATTAACTAGCAAGTATCAATTGTTTTTAATGAAAATAGATAAGGAGAAAGTTTTGATTTGTGATTTTTAATATTACTAAAATTAGTTCACTTTTGAAGATACAAACCTTATCTTGTTCTTTAATTATTCATAAATAATTATTCCTATCATAAAAGATAAGGTAAATCCTTTTTAAAATTTTTCATCACTATGGGTTAAAAATAAAAACTTTATTTTATTTTGTTCACAATTAACTAACGATTTTCACATGAAAAATCTGTTTAGTACTAAATGTACGAAGTAGAAATTAAAATTATCGATAAGACTAAAAACTTCTTAACAATATTTTAGGTAAATTAATGTCGATTTTATTTATATAAATATAGAAAGTTTCCCTATCCCTGATTTTTGTTATGAAAAGAGATGATTAACTCTTGTAAAGTTACAGATATCAATCGGGGTCCCTCCGTTAAAAAATAATTTTAAAACGTATTTAGATAAGGATCTTAAGAAGATAAATTAATAAATTTTAAAATAGTGCTATATTATTTAGTTTTTTTCTAAAAGAGTAATAACCAAAAAAGTAAGTAGTATATTATGTGAATATTGAATATATTTTCATTACTAAAATAAAATCAATATCAAATTTGTATGAAAAGTTATATCTATAGAAATAGATGCAAGAAACTAAAGAAATAATAATAAACTTATCAGTAAATATAATTATGATATTATTTTAAATAATAAAAATACTTACTTTAGATCTGCCAAACCAGACAAATCTTATGTATTGCATAGTAAGATAGAAAAATTTGAGATGGATACTATTATTGAAAGAATTTATAATGTTTTTAAAAATTTTTCTTATACCTAAATCATATTGTAAGAATACTCATTATTATATTCGTTTTATTGAGATTTTATAAAATTAATGTTTAAATGAATAAAAATCTTTAATAATTTACCAAATAGAATTATTCTATTACATATTATTTAGTTATTTTTGATTTTTTCTAAAAATTTTTAAATAATTTCTCCAATCAAGAATAGTTAAAAACTATATCTTTCTAACGATATATCGTATTTTTCCTTTATTTTTTAAATTCTTTGTA
>JBHEQT010000006.1:0-97880 GCA_046530785.1 Arsenophonus sp. | reverse complement strand
TACTAAATTAATTTAGTATAAAATATATTATTTTCTCTATTTTAACTGTGTTAAGTGCTTTTAAAAACACGATGGCACTGTAACTTTTCTGCAACTTTGTATTTATAGATTTTCAAATGTATTTTATGCAAAAAAAATAAAAAGAATATTTTCTGATATCTATTTCTGCTATATCGAGAAAGTTAAGATTCGAGCTATGAAGAATTTTATGTATTTCAATATAATGTTGAACTCATATCTTTAGATAAAGAACTTTTATTCTTCTTCTATTTAATAGGAAATTTTCTTAACGAAATATAAATGAATTAGAAGAATTATAATTCTCCGATAAAGTGGAAGAAGAGGATTAGATTAATAAAGTTTCGAGTTTCTAACAACATGTGTAATATGTTCTATTTTTAACTATTGTATCCTTAATTTTATTATCTATAATTGATAATTATATACTTTCCTATTTTTAAAATAAAATTTTTAATAAAATGATAAATTATAAAATATAAAAATAAAGACTTAATACTTAATAATTCTACTAAACCTTTTTTATTTTATTTATTTATCTAAAATTCATACCCTATTATATTCTAAAATATAATAATAATTTCTTTAAATCGTTATTTAATAGAAACAAAAAATATAATAAGGTAGATTTACAATTTTTATTTTAAAAAATAAAGAATTAAATTTCTCTTCGCTAAAATACTCGTAAAGAAATTTAAATAATCTAAAATTTACAATAAAATATACTATAATAATTTATTAGTAAATTATTAATAATTAAATATTCTTTTTATGAAAAATTTTATGTTTTAAAAAAAATTAGATCCAGAACAATAATTTTACAATATAAATAAATTTATAATTCTTTAGAAAAGATATTCTTTAAAGTATTTTCAGTAGAAATAAATTGTGTTAAATCATATAAAATAATGAATTAAAAATCTAAAGACTTAATATTATAGTAAATAAATAGTATAAGTCGAGATTATAATATATTCTCAAAGAAAATTGATGCGTACTATTAACAGTATTAAGAAGATATCCATTAAACTAGTAACAAAATATTAATTGAAATAAATTATTTTAGGAAAATATGGAAATTGTTAACAGTAAAAATAATCATTAATAGAGAAAGTTATTTCAAAAAAAGAAATTTTTAAGAGATAACTTAAGATATAATAACGAATTTAGATTATCCTATTATTTGTAATAGGATAATATTATTCAAATAAGTATCTAGATAAAATAAAATTAAAACCAATATCATTTTTTAATTTATATATTAAAAAATGATATCCTAAAAAATTATTTAAGTGACAAGATTTACACTGTTAGGTGTAAGGCACCTTTTATCATAATTTAGCTTAATAAAAATATTATTAATTTAAAGTTAAGTTTAATAAAAACGATAAAAATCCAATATAATTATTGGAAATACCAATATAATTAAAAATAATCACTAGATATTGATGATTAATCCTTAATATTTATATCCATAATAATTAAGATTTCATATTAGTTGAATAAATTTAACTTATAATATTAACTTAAAAAAGTATTATTATTTCTTATCAAATTTTAACTAAATAATTCTTTTATTATGGATTTATATATTCTATATCAGGAAATTATTTCTATAAAAATTTTATTAGTAAAATTTTTATAGAAATAATATTATAGAAATAAATAATATTAAATTACTAATCTAGTATTATAACTTAAATCCATTTTTATCTATTTAAATTATATTAATTATTTTAAATTTATTAATTTAGTTGAATTCTTTTATTGACTTATTAATTTCTAATAATAAAAGATCTAATTATATTTTTTCTTTATTTATCGATAAAAATTTTGGTCAAATTGACCAAATAAATTGAAAGATTATCGAAATATTTTCCTTTCTTAAAATTGATTATCTATAATAGATCAATATCGTAAAAATATTTTAAGTAAAAATATATTTTATTATAAACTAGATAAGGTTTCCAAGAGGAACTTTTTCTACTGATAATTTTAAAAATATTTTTAAGTATATTTCTCCCCCTATTTTTCTTTTTAGTTAAAAAAATAACATTTTTAGAGAAATATACATCCCTAAATTTACTAGAAAATAATATTTCTATTAAAACAATGATATTCATAGCAACCAGAATCTGATATAAGTAATCCTATATTTTAAAAATCAAAGTGAAGGGACTAACACTGATATAAATCATGTCCATTATTACATAAAAAATATGGATCTATATATGGAATAATTAAACTTATCACCAATATTGCAAAATATATAATAATAAAATCATCTAAAACACTTGGCGTATTATTTTAGAAATATTTTTACCTGGATCTTTAAGATTTTCATCGACAGAAAAATCAATTAATTCCATTACTTGAAAATAAAGGAAACAATCATATAGCAATTCAAATTGTTACAGAAAAATCACTATAAAAGAATACTTTATCTATCTTCCAATTTTATGCCAGTCAGCATTTTCTATTTCATGAAAATATCAATAATCATTAATACAATAACTACAATAAAAATAATAATTTTAACAACTTTAATTAAAGAAAATATAATACTCTTCTTTATCAAGTTCTTTAATAGAAATATAATTAAGCATAAAAATGCTAAATAGAAAATTGAATTCTAAATCGATCTATCCAACATCAAGAAACCAATATCTTATAATCAATTGTTATGCAACTAAATCAATAGTTATAGAGAAACCAATCCGAGTTATAATAATAATTCTAATCAAGAGCGAAATAAAAAATCCTTTATTATAACATATAGAGAACTATAAGTAAAAACAAGCCGAAAAGGTAAACAAGCTTACAATCTCACCTAAACTAGTTATTAAAAATAAATCATTGAATCAATAATAATATATAAGATAATAAAGAAGAAATTGGTTCTTCTTATGCTATTCCGCTGCTCCAGAAGAAAAATAATCTTGGTATTAATAAAACTAAAATACCATCGTCATTAAAACGAGTTTTTAGTTTTGACACAATTTTTCTATAATACTATTATTACAATAGATATGTTGATTTTTTTAATATTAATAACCCAATTTATTCAAATGAAAACTTGAACATTATATATTATATGAAATATTTGTTATTAGAGGAATAATAAATTTATTTTTATAGTTAATCAAAAATTAATATAAATAAAAATTTTAAATTTATTGATGCTTATTGTAATCAATGACCTATTTTAAACTATTCCTTTATTATAAATAAATCAAGATAAGAAACTTATATTCCTATATCTATTCATAATATCAGTATATTTAATATTTTCAGAATTATTAAATTCAATTAAATATTCCTATAAATTAGTTTATTCAATGATATTTGAAAATCAATATTAATGGCCTGAAACTCTTTCACAAAAATTTAGTTTAGATTTTTAGCTAATATATCTTTATTTTGAAAAATGAAATTGGATTGCTTGATGAATAAATAATTCCATCTCTGATCTTTTTCCATTTCTTCTGGTAATAAATTTCTTATTCATAATAGATATTTTCAGAAATCCTAAATTAACATTCAATTTTACTAACATATTTAATTATTTTTTAGTTTTTCTAAAAATAGATTTGGTTATTTTGAAAATAAAAATAATAATTATCTTTGATAAGATATAATTATCAATAGTTTTTTCTGTATGCTTTATTCCTACTAATCCTCTTTTTAAAATATATTTAACTTCTATTTTTTATTTAAAAAATAGAATATATTGGATATAATGTTCAATCGTATTATTAGTTACTAAATATTTTACTAATCTGATCAGATAATTATATTTAAATTTTAAAATTTAAGTTTAGTTAAAAATATTTACGGAAGATTTTAATAACAATCAATGATTAAGTAATTTATCTTATTAAGATATGTTATGAAATTTCAGGATATCTAAAAAATATATTGTTATAAAAAATTCTCACTTTATTGATTAAATATTAACAATTAAATTAATAATAATTATTATTAATCATAAACTTACTATCTTATATAGTATATTATACAATGATATTTATTGCATAAAACTATATTTAAATAATTTATATTTAAAATAAATAAAAATATAAAATATTTATTTATATCTGACTAATTATTAACAATTTTTTATAAATTAAAAATTCTCTTTTCTATTAGAAATTATTAATAGTTTATAACTTTCTAAATAATTCCTATATACCTTTATCGATTCTGTTAAATATTTTCTTGAAAAGATTTTTACTTAAAATACCTTTGTAAAAAAGAAATATATTCTTAAATATATATTTATTAATATATAGAAATTATTTCATATGAATTTTATTTAAAATTTATAGAGATTGAATAATACATAATTCAATTAATTTAAAATTATATTTTCTTTTAAATTCATAATTTTTCTATTAATTGTAAATTATTTTTAAAATTAGATAATAAAACCAACATTTAATTAAATATTTCTAATATTATTGGATTAATAGGTATTTTTTTGATAAAAAATCTATCATAAAAATATCTTCAAATAAAATTTCTAATTAGATATCAGCTAATCTTTATATAGTTGATAACTTAACCATTATTTTTTATTATTAATTTTATTATTGAAAATTTCATTTATCACTAGTTTTACTTAATCTAAATTAGTTAGATATTTTGTTTAACTGCTATTACTTAGCAATATCTATAAAATACTTAATTTTTATATTTATCATATTATTAATTTTAAAGAAGAAAATGGTTTTATAATCAATAAATGATTCAAATTAATATTGTTTTTATTTTATAAAATAAAAATAATATTAATTTATTTTAATTGAAAATTAAAACTAGAAATTTGTTATAATAAAGTCCTCTTATTATTATCTCTTAACTTTTATAATCTATATTATTTATTTCGCATTCAAAATTTTTCATTTCTTATCGATAATTTTATTTAAATCTAATTACTGTTATTAATTTTTATATTATTTTAGTATATTAATCTTATGGATTTCAATTCGATTAATTATGTAATATTATTACAATTCAATAATTAAGTATTAGATTATTCTCTATAATTAATTTTTTTACTAGATAATTTATTTAGATTTATATAAATTCATGAAAAATAGATTTTTAATAACATTAAACAAAAATTTGTTTTATCTACAATAATATTAACAAATAGGGAATTATTAATAACACCTAATTCTTAAATAAGTTTAACTATATTTATATTTAAGAAAAACCAATATAATTAAAATAATTATGGAGAAAAAATGAAATTTATTGGAGCCCATGTCAGTGGTTCTGGCGGTGTTGATCAAGCAGTACTCCGTGCTCATGAAATAAATGGCAGTGCTTTTGCTCTTTTTATAAAAAATCAGCGTCAATGGAGAGCTCCTCCATTAAAAAAGGAAATAATTAAACAATTCAAAATAAATTGTAAAAAGTATAATTTTAGCAAAAATCAAATTTTACCACACAGTAGCTACCTTATTAATTTAGGCCATCCCGAAACTGAAGGACTCAAAAAATCACGTATCGCATTTCTTGATGAAATGCGATACTGTGAACAATTGGGTATTTCTTTACTCAATTTTCATCCAGGGAGCCATCTAAATAAAATTACCATTGATATATGTTTGTCCCGTATTGCTGAATCAATTAATATTACTTTAGAAAAGACTAAAAATGTTATTGCTGTGATTGAAAATACTTCCGGGCAAGGATCTAATTTAGGATTTAAATTTGAGCATATAGCAACAATAATTGAAAATGTAGAGGATAAACAACGAATTGGTGTTTGTTTAGATACTTGTCATACTTTTACTGCGGGTTATGATTTACGAACAAAAGAAGATTGCGATAATACTTTTAATAAATTTAATAAAATTATCGGATTTCAATATCTACGAGCAATGCATTTAAATGATACAAAAAGTCAATTTGCCAGCCATATTGATCGTCACCAAAACCTAAAAAAAGGTAATATTGGTCATATACCTTTCACTTATATTATGAAAGATAACCGTTTTAATAATATTCCTTTGATACTAGAAACTATAGACTCTAAAATTTGGCCACAAGAAATTGAATGGTTAAAAAGCCTTAATACTAATTAACTTTTATCGAAAATTTCATCTAAATAGATGAAATCTACCTATTATGGATTCTCTTATCTTATCACTGAAGATCTATAAAATATATAATAATGGATTAAATCATCTACAGAAATAAATTATGGATTTTATCTTTTTGATTATTGCTTTAAATAAAGCAGTTCTTAATAGAACTAAAAATAAAATCAAATCAAAATTAATAAATTAGAATTTCATTTATTAATTTATTAATAATCATTTTATAAAAAAATTTAACTAATAATTTAATTTAAAATATTAAATATCAGATAGTATCAAATTATCATAAAATATAAAATCAAAGATAACAATAAATAATAATGAAGATTCAAAATTTAAATATTTTCTCTTTCTTTGATTATTCTATAATCATTATTTATATTTTATTTCATGATTTAATTTACAAAATTAATTATTTTATTAAGTTTAATACTTTCATATGTATATTTTATTTAATTTGATTAAGATTAAAATATGAATTGTAATTATTATTGAAATTTTACATACAATATAATTATTAAAATAATTTATTTATCTTATACTTTAATATATTAAATAAATTATTTAAATTACATTTTTCTATATATCTTAATTTATTTCTTATATTTTCATCTAATGAATTACTTATTAGATAAAATTTAAATAAGATTATAATTAATAAATTAATTCTATTTTAGTTTATTGTGTAACTTATTGATGCTTTTGTTTTTAGCTGTTAAACAAAATCGTTAATTATATAAATATAATTTTATTAGTGGAATAATTATTATTTTTAATATCTCTCTAAGAGATATACTTAATAAGTTTTTCTCTAATTATTTATATTCAATAAAATTATTTGAATACAAATAATTTACTGCATGAATTTATTATTATATTTATTACGTTACCTTATTTAATAACCTATTTTAGTTATTATAGGAACATTTCTCAGTTTAATAAAATATTAATTATAAAAATAATAAAATTGATCGTCCTTAGTCTATTATATGGTGTTTTATTCATTTTATAATTTATAACTTATGATAATAAGATATTTAAAGTAATATACTTCGTATTTCTTTTAAAAATCATTATTAAATCTGATAAGAATAAATTCAATATTAAAATAAATAATTCATATTACCAATAATAATCTTTTAAACCAGATATTAATTTTTCCTTTAGATTATTTAATTTTATTTCCAATTTCTTTAAATTAAAAACAATAATAGATGTTTTTAAAAATCTTCTTTGATAATCTTTATTCCTTGTATTCTCTTATATTTATATTATCCTTATGATTTTTATTTATATCATTAATTTTTATCCTATTTTATATAATAAAGTTGATAATTTTATAAAAAGATAATATTGGTTGAGAACTAGTAGAAAATTCTATTAATCTTATTTATTCTACTTTAGAATGGAATCTATTAATTTAATTTATCATATTATTTTAGTTTGATTAAAATAGTTATTCATATATTTATATTTTTATTATAAATAGTATTAATTTTATTAAATTAATTTAAACTCTTATATTTTAAATTATTAGAAAACTATAATTATGATAAAGAAAATTTTTATTAATCATTATTTTATCCTAAGTGGAGAAAATTTCTTCTATAATTTAGAAATTATAGTTACTTAACGAAAAAAGTTCATATAATTAAATCAATAAAATAAAAATCGATGTTCTAAAATAGAAGGAAAATTCTATCTATAATAATGTATTAATACTTAAATAGAATATACTAATTGTTATATTTTATAATAAGTATTTATTTAATTTATAAAATAGAATAAAAGTTAAAAAATTAAAGGAAATAATAAAATAGAAATGAATCTATTAAATTGGTATGATAGTAAGTTTTTTGATATTATTTTTGATAATAAGGATAGAGGAGATAATTATTTTTTTACAAAAAAGCTAAAAAATTAATAATATAAATTATTATTTTAATAATAGCAGAAAACTATAATTTCTATATAAACATTACCTTATTTTAAAATTCCTTCTTTAAATAAAGGAAATAAGAAATAATTATTTATTTAAATATGATAAAATCATATTACATCGAAATCGATAAAGTCTTTATTAAAGATAATTATATTTTTCGATATAATAGAAATAATTATCAAAATACTGTTGTTTATTCTTGATTATCTTTATAAAAATAAATTTTAATAAAATTGTAAATATAAAATTATATCGCCTTATGGCGTTAAAGATATTGCTAGAAGTTAGTAATAGAGAAGATGAATATTTTGATTGACTGTATAATTATCCAAATACATTACTTTCACACAGCATATCAGATAAATTTTATGATCACCTTTTAACTAAAAAGTATTTCTTATTCAATATACTATTTTATGTAGTTAATATCTTTTTAATGTTAAAGAACAATTGGGATTAAACTTGGAGTCTTCTCAACTTTTTATAGTTACAGAGAAAGTTAAATCCAATATTTTTATTGATCTTTCATAAATTTTTAAAAATTATCTAAAAAGTAATCATTAAAATTTTTTTTAAAAAAGAAAATACTTAAGAAAAATTTTTAATAAAGTTATTATTTATTTTATTTTAAAAGATATAAAATACTGGTTTTAAATCTATTGATTATTCATATTCCTAATAATTTAATCTAAAATGGTTTTAACTTCTTAGAAGTAAAATTCCAGTTGTCTCTAAAAAAGTTTTTCGAAAAACAAAGAAAATATGACAAAAGTTAATTAAATATCGATTTCTTTTATAACCTCTTTTAAATAAGAGAACATAAAAAACCACACACTATTATAATTGTTGCAAAGATTTTTATATTTTGATTTTTATAACCAGGATAAAAAATAATTTTAAAATAAATATTAAATAAAAAATGATCTGACGATATATCAAGTTTTTGTTAAAACTTTTATATAAAAAGATATTTCAACTTTCTTTTAATAGAAATTATTCAACTTTTAAAAAATTATTTTTTAAAAAATCTAGTTATTAGAAATAACTAAAATAACTTACTAATATTGTTTTCTAAATTTATTTTTTTCATAATCGCATTACTTTAAGTATACAAAATCTTCATAAAAATAGAAAAGTTATCGTTTAAATTTAGGGTTATCCAATTTTAAAAATAATAGATTCTAACAAAAAGGATAAAAAGATTTTTTTAATTTTATTCTTCCAGTTTAAGTGAATTTTATAAAAAATAAAACAATAAAAATGAATTTAATTTTTTTTGAATTATCAATCTATTTGATAATTACTTATCTATTTTACTTTATATTTTTATTTTATCTTTTTTTTAAAATAGAGTGGATTTTCATAAAAAGTATATGTTAATTATTTAACTAATTAATCAGTAATAAATGATTAAAATGAAATACTTAATGAATTAATAAAATTATGAATTTAAAATTCTATAAATTGTTCTTACTTTGATAAGTAAGAAATAAAAATTTCTATTGAAATATTATTTCAATATAATGATAAAATATTTAACTAAAAAAAATTTGTTGAACAAACATCATCTATTTTTTTAGAAAAAAGAAAAAAATAAAATATAACTAATTAAAAATACTTAAGTATCTAAAGTTGAAATTCATTATAATAATGGATTTAGATAATTATCTTAGAAACAATTAATCTATAACACTAATACAATTTAGTAATAATTAATATTATGATAATAAAAATAATTTTATTAAGATACTAGTAATCTTCCTTATACTAAATTCTCTATATTAAATACATATATAGAGTTTCATTGCACTAAAATGAATTATATAATAACTATTAAGAATTAATCAGATTCAGTAAAAAGAAAGAAAACATTAAAACCAAAACAATAGAATAATATTCTAGTTAAAAATTCATTTAATTAAAAATTATAGAGAAGTAAGAAAATACTCAAAATATAAAAGAATAAAAAATTAAAATTCACTAGAAAAAATTTTACTTTTATTGCATATAAAAATATAAAAGCTTATTTATAACATTAAATAAATGAAATTTTCATTTTTTTATTTAAGTATGTTTTTAAAATAAAATAATAAATTCTTATGATTATTTTATAAAAATATAAAATATAGAATATCAAGAAAATTATCATTTTACTATCTAAAAATCATAGGTAATAATGAATAAATCATTATTAGTAATAATATAAAAATATCCTACATAGAAAGTTTACTAGTACTTGAAATATCTCTCATTAAATAATGAATAAAAATTTTATAATGTAAATAATCTTTATGAATAAATAAGATATGTATTTTTGCAATATTACTGTGATTCACTAGATAATTATTTTAAAGTAATCAAAAAATTTCTCTTCACTAATATTTAATAATAATTTACAATCGATACGATTAAATATCGGGATTATAGAAATATTTAAATCTCTTAAAAAGAAAGAAGTATAAGTTTTTATTTATATGAACTTTGATTGTTAATCAGTATTGAAAAGTATTTTTATCAATAGTAAAATAATCAAAACGTATACATAACTAATGTATATAAAGTCTTAAATTAAAATTTAACTATAAAGTTAAAAAGAACAGTCATCTTTCATTCTAAGATTTTCTAAAATAGAAAAACAAAAATTATTTAATTTTTTTAGAAAAATATTTTTAGAGACTAATACTGGATCAAGATAACTGGTTTTTGGTTAATTACCATTCACAAAATGCAATATTCAAATATAATTGTTTTTTGATCTAAACATTTTTAGTTTTTAATAAATGATTATTCAAGTAATTATTTAAATGAATAAGTTATTAAAATATTGTATATTTTCTTTCTATATAATTTTATCTTCTAATCAATAACGATTATGAATTTATATAATCCTTCAAAAGATAGAAAGATTATAAAAATCTATCTCAAGATAAATATTTCAATAATAATTTTATGAAAAATTTTCTTTATCATAACTAACTAGAATTATTAATTTTTAATATATTTATTTCTTATTCCAAGCAACATATGATAATTTATTACAATTCGAATCAGATTCTAAAAAAGATTCTTTATTAATAATTAATATATTATTGAAAGAATGTAACTCACTACCGTTTATTTAAGATAAAAAATCTGAAAAATAATATTTTTAAATATGAAATATTCATTGTATTATTCTAATTAAAAGAGCTAGTAGGAGAGAATAATAATAAAATCCATTATTTATATTGAATTAAATTTTCACATCAATACAGTTTAATTTAATAAAAATAAAATAAAAATAGAATAAAAATAAAATTATTTTAGTAAATTTAAATTTAGATTGATTTAATAAAACTTTTCACCCCTAATTATTTATGGATATCATTTATCATTTAATTATTTCAAACAAAGTAATCAATTCAAAAAAAATTATTTAAAAAATATCAAAAATAAAAAATTTATATATTTTAAGATTAATTGGTAAAACTTTATTTTCTATTTGAAAAGATAGATTTATCATTTTTTAATAAATTAAAATATGATAATAATTCTTTTCTAATTATATTACAATTTCTTATTTAGGCAATATGATAAAATATCATATTATATATTTGCTTAAACAAATAAGATATACCTATTATTTGATAAAACTTTAATCAATTTCAAAATAATTCAAAATTGAATCTTAATTCACATTAATCTAGATAAGAAATTAAATATCAGAAAGAGAGAACCCTATCCCCCTATTAAAGATATTTATAAAAATGTCTATTCCTGTTAATGAATATATAATCTTTTCCGTAATTTATTGTTAATGATACAACAATATTATTACTATAGTTTATATAAATTAATAAGATATTAATTTATATAAAAAAGAAGAGTAATATTTCCGTAAAAATTATTTTTCTTTTAAAGAAAAGATCTTCTATTTTTAAATATATCTTTCATAATAAGTAATATGGACAATTTTATTTATATAATTGATATTTAGATCAAACTGAATTAATTACTTTATAATAAGAAAAGGATATTAATTATAAAGGTTAATCTTTCTTTCTAAGAAAGAAATCAAATAAAAATGATCTTTTATTTTATAAACTAATAAAAACAAAAATAATTTATAAAATGTATAGTTCAGATTTTTGATTGCTTTCTAATATTTTAAAAATTTATTATAAAAATCATTAAGATGAATATAAGTGGATTAAAGATTACTACTATCGATTTATATAATTCTTAGGAGAAGAAGATAAATAAATAATATAAGATAATTTGATTATTTCTTAAATAATCCTGAAGTTTAATAATAAAATATATTATAGGACGATGTAATCACTAATATTAAGAAAATTTGATTTAATTAAAATCTATGTTTTAATCATTATTAAAATTAAAAATTTTTCTAATCTTTTCTGTAGTAAAAGATAACTAATTAGTAGATTCTATTGAAGAAGAGAATAATTGAAATCAGTTTATTATGATAAAGTGGCATAAATATTTTAAAAGTATTTCTATTAATTAAGTGTGGTTAAACTAAATTTAAAAATATTATGAATAGTTTTTATTTATATTCTTACGAAGATTACCAAAATTTTTCAATAGAAACTATAACGGTGGAAGTATCTTCTCTTAAAAAGAGATTAAATTTCCATCTTAATTTTGTCATATATCTAATAAATCAATTATTTAAAAATAAAAATTTTAACTACTAAAAGTATCATTTATTGAATAATAACTAAATTAAAATAATGATTTTTATTTCTATTTTCTATGTAATTGGTTTCCTTAAAACTAATTATAGAAATTTCTTTAGTAGTTCTCAAGAATCTAACATTTGCTATAGAGCGATTTTTTTGCTAAAATTTCTCTTGATTGATTAGTAATAACTAACAAATTTTGTTATCAAATTTGCTACTGAGGACTATACTGTCGCATGCTTTTTATAATATGAGAAAATAATGTTAACTATTAATGCGGAAATTAGAAAAGAAAAGGGTAAAGGTGCAAGTCGTCGTTTGATTAAAAAAAATAAATTACCTGCTATCGTATATGGTGGAAACAAGAAACCCGTTTCTATTAACCTAAATCATGATGAAGTTATTAATCAAGAAAGTAGTTCTGAATTTTATGAAGTATTAACTCTTATTATTGATGGGGAAAAAACTAAAGTTAAAGTGCAAGCACTTCAGCGTCATCTCTTTAAAGCTAAATTAACACATATAGATTTTTTACGGATTTTAATAAATAAAGATTATAAATCTTAAATGAAAATCAATAAGATAAAAAGCGTTATTGATTTTTAACGTTATTAACGGTTTTTCTTACATAATACTTTACTTATTCAACTAAATAGCAATTCTATATATCATATTTTTAATTGTTTAATTAATATATTTCTAAATATAAAAACTCTCTTTTAAATAAAAAATGAAAATTAGTAATTAATGCATCAATAGTATTTAAGATATTTAGTTAATTTTTAAGAGTATTCCAATTTGCTGAAAAATTTCGCCAAATCAATAGCTATTTTATTAAGTAAATTTAGGAAATTCTATTTTTTAATCTAATAACTTTTTTGATATATACTTTAATTCAATTTTTTCTCTAGTTTGTTCTTACTTATTAGAATAGATATAAACTTTTCTACAGAATATTTTTCTATATTACTATTATATTAAACTTAAAAATACAATAATTCTTAAAATTTACATTATAGTAATTTTTATTTTTTTAATTTAGTATTTAAATATATTCAAGAGATTATAAAAATCTATAAAAATTTATATATATATTATTTCAAACGAATTTTTTAAAAAAAAGTTAATAACATTTAGAAATATATTTTTATTCTATAAAATTTAAAAGACCAACAAATATTAAAAACCATATTATTATACCTATATATATGATTTTATTAAAAAATTTAGAATTAAATAATAGTATAAAAAAGCAGAATAATAACATTCGATCCAAATGAATATTTTAATAATTCATTTTATGAAAAATTAAACTAGGTAAATATAGCTACATCTTAAAAATTTTATTTCTTCTTTTTGAAATTAACATTTCAAGTAAATCGTTTGATTGATTTTTAAAATACTTCTTCCTTTTAAGAGTTATAAATTTTATAGAATTCTGAATTATTTTTTACTAAATTATTAATCTCTAATAAGATTCATTAAAAAAATTCTACTGTTTATTCATAATTTTCAACAATTTAATTTGAAACAATTTAGAAATATCAAAATTCATCATTTATTTCTTGAATTATTTATAGGATACGAAATTAATGCCATTAAAAATAAATAATTTTTCTGAAGCTAAATTTTTTATTTATTTAATAAAATACTTTTATTTTATATTAAAAATAAGATATTATTTTTAATATATTAATTGAAAATTATTACTAAATGAGCATTTCTTATTAAATTATACAAGAAATAAATATAAAATTTAATAAAAATCTTTAAAAATAAACCTTATTCATTTAAAAATCTTTCATAATCATCTCTTAATTATTAATAATAAAAAATAAACATTTTTATAAAATATTTTTAAAATAACTGAAAAGATAAAATCATAAAATAATCTATTATTGATAGTATCATAATATCATACTTAATAAATTTAATTAATAAGAAACTATTACGCTATAGATTTTTAAATATTCGTTCAGTTTTTTTTCTATTAAAAAATTAGTTATTAAAAATAAATGATATTATAATAATAAACTTTTAAAATATTGTAAATTAGTCTCTAAAATATTAATAATCGAACTTAGATTACATTATTTAAGACAATAATCAACTTAATATTAAGTACCAAGTACTATATTTGTTTTTAATTATCTTATTGCTATAAATTGAGTATATTATTCTATTTTTTAGTTAGGTTTAGGTGATTTAATTTTATTATTTTAGTTACATTTTTAAATTGTCTTTCCTATTAGTTTTATTACTCTTTCAGAGAGACTATTAAAATTTCTATCTATATTATCAATAATTATACTTTTTCATTTTTTTATATATTCTTTTCACTATATTTTTAAAATTTAAGAATATTAATATAATATTATTGGAAAGTTATTAATAAAATCCGAAAATGATGAATAAGATAAAATCTTTTCTGATATTTACTAATTAAATAGAAAAAATTATTTAATCTAAACCCGTTAATAATTTGATAAATATTTAGTAGGGTATGTTTTTATACTACAGTATTTATTGGTTTAATTTTTAATATATATTTAAATCGTGAATTTTTTATCCAATAAATATTTAAAAAGTTAAATGATCTACTATATTATTCAATAATAAGGAAAAATTTTTAAACGTTATTTTTTTTAATCAAATACAGTATCAACGAAAAATAAGAAAGATAATTTTTCTCAGCATTATCTATCGAATATTCATTTTAAAATACATATCAAAACAAGTACAAAAGTACAATTTACCCTTTCTTCTTGGTTAATGATCTTTATTATTAAAACAAGACTCTTAAGTGTCTATCAGAATTAAATTCTTTTAAAGAAATTACTATAAAATTGAATTAAGATCTAAATATAAGTATTTAAAACCCAATAATATTTTCTATTTAGCTTATTTCATAGTTTATCTTCTAGTTATTTGAATAGTATAATTAAAAAATCCTCTATTTTGATGAAAAATTCAAATATCAAAATTATTAAATTTGATTATATTATCAAATAAATAAAATCATGATTTTTTATCAAACTTTTACAAATTATTTATTACAAACAACCACTACTAATAATGATTATCAAACTATCAATTAATAGGATTAATAATATATAATAAGATGTTCGATTTTTTTTCTCAATATTAATTTTAATAAAAATTAATCACAAAAGATAATATAAAGTGCAGTTAAAGTTTAATTATTAAATTAAAACATATTTTTAAAAAATTAAAATATGTTTAATAATACTTACTATTAAAGTTGTAATTATTAAAACGATAAGTGATATTATAATAAAAAATGATACAATTAAAAAAATATTTCAATAATAGTAATTTTGATTTTTAAAATGAAGGTTTTTATGAATAAATTTATCTAGTATCTCTCCTATAAAATTAATAAACTAACTAATAATCCAAAAATATTAACTATCTTTAAATACAAGTTAATTTCATATTGATAATCCACCAAAAGATTATTTTCAAAATAAAAATCTTGCACTTTAAAGTAATTAACTATTATTTCTCGTGTTATTAAACACTAAAAAGTATTAATTATTAATTTTAATAAATTTTTTATTTTAATCAAGAAAGAAGTTTTAGCTTTTAAGATAAAAAATAAAGATAAAGATAAAAAATCTGATTTTATATAGTTTTTTAAAACAACCAAAATTAATATTTTAATTAATACTTAAAAAGAAAGTATTCGTATCCACTTTATTAATTTTTAAGAATAATATAAAATTGATATTTTATATCGGCATGTAGCGTAGCTTGGGTAGCACCCCATCATTAGGGTGACGGGGATCAAGGAGGTTCAAATCTTCCCATGTCGAAATTATAAATATCTAATATTTTTTAAGAAAAAGATAATTAATATATAACTTTATATAGTACTATAGTTAAGTGCATAATTTAATTGTCGACTAGTTATTTTATTTAAATAATAAATAATATTTGAACTTAATTAATTTTTGATATTAAATATTCTTACAATCGTTGAAAGGAACTAATTACTAGAAAACTTTTTCATATTTTTAATAGAAAATTTTTTATCATTAAAATTTACTGATAATAGAAATTATTAACTATAAAATAAAATAAACATCTAAAATTATTCATTTTATTTTCATAATTACTTACACTGAATTTTTCACCTATATTGTAAGTAAGATCTAGAATGATTTTATCTGAAAAATATAGACTATGAATTAGAAAGTAATTTATTAGTTGATACTATATATCGAAAATAAATTTTTAATTTTAGCAATTTCTCAGTCTTTATTTGAGAATTAAATCTTCTTTTTCTACTATAGAGAAAAATTGAAAAATCAGAAAATAAATATAAATATTTTAACTGAAAATACTTAGAAATAAAATATCTTAATTTTAGAATATCATTATTATGGTATAGATAATTGATCATGAACCTTATTCAATTTCCTAAATATTAAAAATTAAATTCAGATGAATATAACTTTATCTAAAGTAAGCTAGATATACTGTAGACACAATTTGTAAGAAGTAATAGTTTCATAAAATAATAAAAATTATATGATATAAAATACAGTTGTTATTAACGGTAAGTAGTAGTAGCAATTTACCTTTCTTCTTGCTCAAGAAACAATATAATTAGAAATAAATAAATCAATATCTATATATTGTTATTTCTCTTTTATTTAAGCGTTGGTATCCTAGTATATATCTGTTTATATAATCTTCTATCTTTATTCGTAATAAGTATCTTGTTCATAACATAACCTATTAACAAGATTAAATTGTCTTAAGTATTTTCAAATAAATTGATTAAATATAAGATTATATTATTAATTTTTCTTAGATCAGGTAGAGTTTATTGTTCATTATCATCAAACCGTAGGTTTCTATATATTGAAAATAATAAAAATCCAAATATCATCAATACGTAAAAATTACAGATCTTTATCTTTACTAAAGATTTCATTCAATCAAAGTTAATTACAAGATTATCTTTATTAGATTGATTAATATTAAATTCTATTTTTAGTATTAAAATAAATTTAATAACATGTTTAAATGTTTTAAAAATAAGTTTTAAACTTCTTGAATTAAAAAGCATAAAACAATGAAAAAATTTATGGAATTTAAAATAAATATAATTATATAATAGATATGCTATCATTTATGGATGAATCTTTATATATTAAAACTTACTTTATTTAAAAATATTTTTATGATAATTTTACTATTTTCTTACTGTTAATTCCCTTTGTTTTATAAACTAATATTTAACATTAGTTTTTTGTTATCACTACTCCTATTTATTATTATAACAACTAAAATATTTATAACATGAATAAATATTGTTATTTTATAACTAAAGTAAATTGAAATATTTTTTTCAATGTATTTATTTTAAAGTATCTTAATTAGAGAATTATTTCTATTACTTTTTATCGATTATAGAAATAATAACAAGAATAAATCTTTTACAAAAATTTTTTAATAAGAAAATGAAAAACATTTATTTTTTATTATAAGATATATTTTATTATTGAAATGTTAAAAATTATAAATAATTATATTAATTTAGTTATTTTCGAAAGTTATATGGAAATAATTAATACTAATAATGATGTTAAATCATTAACTAAAATTTAATATTAAGGAGTTTCTTACCTACCTGGAGGATTTAACAAATATCCATAATAATTATATGCTATTATTATTAAAAATAATATCTTATTTTTAATTACATAAACTAAAATATAAAAATTAAAGAAAGGATAAATTCATTTAAATATATTTTCAATTAACTACTAAATAATTATTTATTAGTTAATTTAATTATCAAGTTAATAATTAATTTTTATTTATTTTATAGTATTATTAAATATAAATTCATAATTTATATTATATTTATTATTTAACTTAAAATTTAGAAAATTCTCTTAAAAGAGAAATATTTTACTTATGTATCAAAACAAAAAATAAAAATTATTTCTAATTTTGATTAAAATAAATATTAGAGATCAGATAAGACTTTATCAAAAAACAATTAAAAGTTTAAATAAATTCTTAATTAGTATTGAGATATTTAAATCAGTATACATTCCAAAGATTATAAAGTTATAACTAATAACTAAATACTTTATTTCTCAATTTAAATATTATAAATAAACTATTTAAATTCAGAGATATAGATGTTCTTTTTTATTATGGGAAAAGAAAACATCCAATACGCATTAAAACTATAGCTAGAGATAAGAATAACGAATAAAAAGTATTCTCTTCTTGATAAATACCTCTACCATGTCAAAATATTTATCAAGAAAACTATATATGAGAAGATAATATCTTTTTATAGAAATTGCGAAATATATCAACACTATAAACTTATTATTATATTTTTCTCCCTTAGATAGAAAGAGAGAATTATTATCCCTATATAACAAAATTATAAAAATTTATTAAATATTCTATTTTATAAAATAAAATACCAATTTTAAGAATAGGATTTTCTTTATTCCTAGGATTTCTTCCTAAAATATACCTAATTTATTAAATATAATTTAAATATTTATTGATTAAAAATTTTAATATGTAAAATGTTACATTTGTTTTTAAAATTAACCATAATAAATATTATTTAATTATAATCCCCTTTAAGGGGGTCATGACAATCTTATTTTGTACTATTGAAAAATTTCCTACACATAATAAATAAATGATTCAGATGAGATAGGCATAATTATGAGGATGAGAGAGAAAAGTTAATTAATTCTATGCATACAATATTCTTATTTTTTCTAATTTAGGAATTATAAAATTTCATAATTTGAGTGATGATTAATAAAAATTTTATAGAATTAGTAAAATACCTAATCTTAATATATCAAATATCTAATCTTTCTTCTTTCTATTTTATATTAATAAAACAGTTATCCACAATAAAATTATTAATATTTATTTAAATAAATATATAACTAAAATTTTGTTTTTTAAGAGGAAATCCTATTTTAAAATTTATTAAAGAAGTTCTTTTAAATTTGTAGAGTAAAATAGTTATAATTTATTAATTTTTATTAAAAGTTAAAAACTTAAGTGAATATTTATTCACCTTCGTCGGGAATTAAAAATCTATTAATCTATTTACTATTCTTAGTTTTAGTGATGAATATAATTTCATATATATTTATTTCAACGAATTCTTCTTTCAGATAGAAGGAAAACGAAATAATTATTCCATATCTAAATATGGTCAGAAACAACTTATATCAAAATGGATGAAGATCGTTATAGAGACGATATTAGACTATTGTATAAAAACTAATGAAAATTAAAAAATATTATTTCATTTCCTTATTTTTTAGGAAAAGAATCTATAAAATATATAAATGTAAAAATTGTAATATCTATATTTTTAAAAAAAAATGAATAGTTAATAAAGAAATATATACATATCCTTATTTTAGTTTAATTAGAAATAAAACTTTTATTTATGAAAAACAAACTTTGTCACCTTTCAATAAAATTAAATTTTTTATTCAATATATTAATAGTTTATATACTAATTCTTTTTATTTTAACGAAAAATGGAAATTATAATTAAGATTATCCTCTCTACAAACTTATAAAAAAATAAATAAAAAAGATTAATTCTTAAACTTTCCATAATTTGTGAAAGATGCTTTGATAAAAATAAATTACGGAATTTTTTCCTAGAAAAATAATTTAGGGGAAATATCTTTCTATCCTGTAATTATTTAATGAAAATCTATAAAATAATAGATTTATCTACTTTCCTCCTCTGTCTCAGATGAAAACATCTCACAGGGTGATTTATCTGAAAATAATGTTATTTCTTAAAAATGCTATTTTTAGTGATTCTAAAATAGATTTTTCAAAAAAATATATTCTAAATCATTAATTTATATTATATAGGAAGGGTTGCTCAATCCTTTAATAACAGTATTAAAATTATAACATTAAAAAAGTAGTAAAGTTGTATATTTATGATTATGTTCACCAAACAAAATAGGAAAAGCATGAATAATAAATATTATTTTCATAATAAATAATTGGAAAATATATCAATAAATTTCTAAAAAATTTTAATTTCATTAAATCTTATTATTTTTTATTTAAAAGATATTACTATAATTATTATAAGTTTATGAATTTTTAATTGTTAAAAAAAATAAATACAGAATTATGTTTCTTACAGAGATAAAAGTTAATTGATCTGGATTTTTACCAATTCTTTATTTCCTCTTAACCACTTTATTTTATTTTAAATTTTAATTAAAATTTAAAAAATTATTAATTAAAACGATTTCATCAATTGTAAATAAAGAGATGGTTTTTGATAGGAATATAAGAGATAAAAGATCTATCTAAATTTTAAATTATTAATTTATTTATGTATATATTTTATAATGAATTTTTTCATAACTAAAAATTGAAAAATAAAATTCTCCTATATCTGGATTCATTTTAAATTTAAATATTAATAATAAGTTAATTAAAAATAATTAATCTTGATGAAGATATAATTTATTATTTGGAAATAAAAAGATTTTAAAAAATGAATAATAACTAAATTTAAGCTATATCTATATACTTTATAAAAGTATATTTTTTCAAAACTTTATTTTTTTAATCTTAAAAAGATAGAGAACTATAGATAATTGATCTTTAAGAAGATTCTATAAAATCAACTAAAAATCTATCTATAATCAATAACTTAATAAAAAGGTAAATAAATACTTTATTGAACTTTAAAAGAAGATTTTAGAAATTTATTAAAATCTTAAAAATATATCAGTAATATAAAGGGAATGAGAATTAGGATTTTAATTGTATAAAAAGAAATTTGAATATAAAGTTAATAAGATAAAATCGAAAGTGAACAGCACTAAATATATGAGTTATTTAAAGGTTCTTTTATGTTAGTGATAAGTTTAAATTACTCAAAATAAAATAAACATTTTATAGTTATAACAAGGAGATAGATTTGGATTTTTTCTCTATTACAGAATATAATATCGATTATTAAGAAATTAAATAAAATTAATCTTGAGCATAAATAACCGTAATTTCAAAAAATAATTTTCAAAAATTATATTTTTATTAGTAAATAATGAAAAATAAAAAATAAGTAAAATTTATTTAAGAAAAACATTGTTGTATTATAATCATAATGAAATAATATAAATACTATTATAAATAATAAGATAATAACCAATAATGTAATTACTATTACATATAGTAAATTTATTTTCTTTTGGTAATCAAAAGAAAAATCTTACTATTTTTTTAATAAAAATATAATTTATTAAACATTTTACTTTTATTTATAGAAGTAACTATAAAAATAGATAAAAGAGAATTATTAATTAAATATAAGTTATCAAAGTAATTAATTATCAAAAAATTTTTGCAAAAATTTTTTAAATTTATTAAAAATTAAAATCAATAATAATTTTTTGAACTCCCCTGAGTTTTAGGATCTAAATTATCAGGAGTAAAAAATATTAATCTTTAAATATTTTATATATTTCTATAAAACCATATTATATCAATAGGATAATTAAAATTATATTTTTTATAAAAAATCCCAATTATTAATTTTATAATTAATTTTAAATTAAATTATGAAAAATAAAATTTAAATTTTTCGGAGATAATATTTAAAAACTTTATTTTATTGTTTTTTAGTAAAACCTTTTCAAGAAAAACCTATTAAAAAAGTTTTAATAAATCAAAATTTATTTTTTTATAATCACTATAGTTAATAAAATAGATGAAATAATTTCAAAGAAAAGTAATTTAAAAATGAAAGCTACAAATATTCCAATTATAAATTATCAAGCATTGAAAGAAATTTATTCTATTTAGAATTTATCAAATCTTCATTTCGCAGCACTGAAAGATTAGAAATAGATTGATAAGATACTTTTATTAAAATTTACTAAAAATAAAGAAATTTTTTTGATAAAGAAAATCAAAAACATTTACTAAAAATATTTAAAATCCAATTGAATCAATTATTCCTTTTCTTTCCTTATAAAGACTAGTACTTTTAATATTATTTATTTTAAATAATCTTTAATTAATATTTTGAGAAGAGTTAACTAGAATGATTCTAAAAATATTAAATTAGATAGATAAATTAATATTTTTAGTTGAAAACAAATATCTTGTAAAAGTCTTATATAGATAAATAAAAATCATCATCAATAAATTTTCTTTTACATAAAATATGAACACAAAGATAAAATAATAACCCTTATCTTATTCTAAAATAGAATAAAAGTTAATTTAAATTCTGCATAGAAAAAACTATTTAAATAGAATAGTTCTGACTTTCATGAGTTCAATCTTACAGATTGACTAATTGATTAATTCAATTATATGTTTTGTATTATCTCTTTTCATGAAAAACGAGAATAGTAAGAATTTATAAAAATTATGCATAAGTTATAAAGTAAAAATTTACTTTTAAAGTATCTTATTAAAGATATATAATCTTTACGCAATCTTGTAAGATTATATCTTACAATAGACTTTTATTAAAATTATAAACAATAAATATATTTTAACTAATTATTTTAATTACCATATCATATATAAGATGCAAATTTATGATCAATAAATTAAAAATAAATTTTTAGAAATTTTCTATAAATCAATGAACTTTGGTGGAAGGATAGAGATTCGAACTCTAGGATAGTTTCCCATCGTCGGTTTTCAAGACCGCTGCCTTCGACCACTCGGCCATCCTTCCAATGGAGAGAATTATGGCGAAATGTGATAACATTGTCTATACTTTTATATAAAAGTATTATTTTATTGTTTTATGATTAAAATAATTTTACGAAAAACTATTTCTTAATAAAAAAAGTAAAATAAACTTATTTAAATAATAATTAAATGCTAATTTTTTGATAAATTATCATCTCCTTCTATCAATGGATATAAACAATCAACTTTACAAAGTTTATAATTAACACGGCTTTTATAATAATTTATTAAATCGATTTTATTATTTTTATTTTTTATTATTAATTTTATAATTGAATTAATAACAATAAAAAATACGATTAATAAGATAATTAAATATATTTTAAATATAAAAATTGAAAAATATCATTTTGATACATAATTCAATTTTAAGTATATTACTAATCTACACTAAAAATAAAACTTAAAATTAATACCATATTATTCATAAATTTTCTTTCTGGTATTTTTAGATCAATATAACAGATATAAGATTCTTAATCGATTTTTTCATAAAAAGAAATAATAAAATATTAATCTGGAATATAAAATTAATTTATTTTATAAATAATAATAAAGGTTTAAAATAAATATAAATTTTATATATATTCTTTAATAAGAATTAATAAAACTTTTTATAAATATTTATTTATTCCAAAATTTAGAAATATTTTATAGAGAATTGTTTAATTCTTAATACAAAAAAGAAAATCATTAAAATGATACTATCTCCTTATCATCAGATATATATAAATAAGAAAATTTATATATGAATAATTTTATATATTTTAATAATTCATATTATTGTATTTTCTAAGAAATAATTAATTTATCAGGTTAATTAAAAAATAATTATAAATATTAATAAATTTATTTAATAAATATAATATTAATCCTAAATGTTTATTAATTGATTTGTTAAATAACATAATATAAAAAATAAAAAACTACTTGATATTTAACATTATATTTTTTCGTTGTATTTTTATTTACTCGATCTATTTAAAAATAATTTATCAGATAATCTATTAATTATTAAATTAAAATATCTTAAAAATTTTTTTATTTAATAACTTATTGAATATAGATATAATAAGTAATTATTTATAATAAATTTATTATTACTATCAAAAATTTATATTTAAATTTATTTAATTTCTAATAATATATATTTCATAAGAAAAATATAAATACAATTAAGTAATTATATTAATTTATAATATTTTATTAGATTTCTTATTAACAATAAAACTATCTTTGATAAAGTATATAAATTAATACTTATATATTTTTTATTTATTAGTATTTAAGAAATATTGATAAATAAAATTACTGATGCGAAAATATAAAAATAAATAATTTTAAAAAAGAAAATTTTTATTTTTTCTTTATGTTTTAAAAAAATCAACTTAAAAATCCTCTAACAAAAAGATCTAAAAATATCACAATTAATAAATTATTTATTATAATATGTAATTCTCTTAATTTCATAAATAATATTAAATACAATTTATATTGTTAACTTTAGTAAAAGGAAAATAGAACGGCTAAATAAATTTAAATCTATTTAAATAACTAAAATAATGAATAAATAAATATTGACTACTTAATATAAGTAATAACGTATAGGAATTGATACCAATAAATATGAAATATTTCCTAATATTTATTTACTATCTCATAAATAATGATAAGTATTCTTATTAATTTAAGTATGATATTTTATCACTATAGTCAGTTATTATTACAAAAGTAAGAGTAGAGTTAAAAATTAATTTTTTATTAATAGAAACAATTAAGTTTAATTTGTTTCTCTCTTTGATAATATCAAGATATTTCTTGATTTTATCAATTTTGAAATTTATGAAATTATTTAAAATAGCTAATAATTTATATATGTATTACTTTTATAGAATAAAATTTATAATATTAATTATTTATAATTGATTATCAAATAGAATTTTTGATAAAAGGAAATCAATATTCCTTATATAATAATTAATTATTATTTTTTTAAATTAAATAATATAATTATATATATAGAGATAAAAAAATAAATAAATATTTAATATAATTTATTATACTGAATAATTCAGACTCTATATTCTTTTATAATTATAAAATATGAATTATTAATAGTGGATTGATTATGTAATTATCCTTACCATAGAAAATGTAGCTATTAATAAACTGTATACTACAAAATATAAATAAATTAAAATATAATAGTATATAGAGTAAAAATATATTTTTATAAAAAGTTTGAGGTTTTTAAAAATATGAATGATTTTAAACATCATTATATTTTAATGATAGCTAACTATGTTATTTGATAAAATAAAATCTCTTTAGGAATTTTAATTGAAATTGTTTTTATAATTTTAATATTTAACCATATAATGTCAATAATATTGATAATATTAATTCAAATATTCCAATTTCTGATTTTTCAATACTACTAATAAATGCGATAATAGAATTAGATATATTAAAATAGTAAACTATACTACCTTAACTTATAAATCTTTTAGTAGATACAAATAATAACTTTACAATACTAGATTATGTATTCGATTTAAATATCGAAAGTATATCATTTTAAAAGAATGCAAATCTCCTGATTTACCAAATTTATTAGTTCTTATAAAGAAAAATATCTTCTAAATATATCTAAAACTTATTTCAAACAAGTTAATATTAATTAGTTATGTATCGATAAAACTTTATGATTAAGGGCGAGGTATTGCTCTTATATATCTAATTTGAATTATAAAAATTTTAAAAATTTAATTAAAGTATTAAAATAACTAGTAAAAATAATTTTTTTTAAAAATTTTCTTGACAAGATATATTTATCATTAAGGAATTTTTCTCAGTTTATAATCAAGAAAAAATTAAATAATTTATGTATAATTAAATAAAACTAATTAATTTCAACAAATCATATATTTAATATTAAATAAGGTAACTCTTACGAAGAGATTATTATTTATACCAATCTATTTTTTAATTTTATTAATAGAGTCTAGTATATTGAATTAAAACTTATAAATAAAATATATTAAAATTAATCCTTTATGAAAAACCTTATTTTAACTTTAATTTAAAAAAAATATTAAATAGTTTTATTAATCTATTTCATAAATCATAATTTTTTAAATCTAGAATTTCAATATAAATATAAATTTCTTATAAGATTTCAAAAAAAAAATTTTCTTTCTGAAATTAATGATATCGAGTAGATTATTAATCTATATATTAATTTATCAAAATCATTTGTTATCAGAATATTATCAAATTAATAAACAAAAACTTTAGAATAATCAAATGATGAAAAATTAATATTAAGTTATTTAAATTTAGTTATTAAAAAATAATAAATATTATTAATTATAAATTAGTATTTTAATAAAAATATCCTTGTTCGTCAAGAAACAAGAATTCTTAAATATATAATTTATAAACGTATAATATCTCTAAATTATAAAGATATAGTAAAATAATATTTATAATTCATAATAAATTATTCATAATGTATCGATTTTGGTTTACTTATTTTTGATTACATTCTATAAATGATATTATAATTATAATATCTGAATATGATTCAGATATTATATAAGATCTGAATATATAGATAGCTTTTTATTTTAATAAATAAATCCACATAGATTATTTATAAACAGATATAACTATTTCTAATAATATAAACATAATTATATTAAATAAATAATAAAATATATATTTTATGAAAATTTAATAATTAAAATACGGTATGAGTAAATTCATTATTTAATATACTAACTATTATCCAATAAAATATAAGATATTAATATCAATTGATTCTATGAGTGTTACTATTTTACGATTTAATCATTTTTTCTTTTAAAGACTATCTTTTTTCTATCAATAAAAGATTCTTCTTATTTTTAATAATTAAATTAGAAAATTATTAAAATGAATGAGATTACATTTAATAAAAATTCTATTATAATTTATAAGTCAATCCCTCATTAAATCTATTATTAATAGATTTAGAAAATGGTATTTAAAAAAAAATTAGTGATCGATTTTTATTAATTTAAAGATTTTAATTATTTTTAGAGGAATATAAAAAATTATTTAACTCATAAACATAATTATTTAAAAAGAAAATTTCTATTATAAGAAAATATAATATTCATTTTAACTATAAAAAATCTATTAATACTGGATTCCTTTTCGATGAAAGAATAATAAAATTATTTCTAATAATAATAGAGATTAATTGTAAAATAACCACTTAATATATACCTACGAGGGATAAAATTAATTTATTGTTCATTAAAGAACAATTATCTACATTTATTAATATCAAGATATTTTTTACGATAATCCTATTCTCTCTTCTTCATTTAAAATAATTCTTTGTAAACAAACTACTTTTTCATCTTTAGTAGTACGAATCAAAATAACACCATGAGTATTTCTTCCAATAATACTAACCCCTAAAACTCTTATACGAACTAAAGTGCCAGCATCAGTAATCATCATAATTTGATCAGTTTTTTTTACCTGAATCGCCCCAACTACATTACCATTACGTTCATTAACTTTAATGGAAATAACACCTTGAGTGGCACGAGATTTTGTTGGATATTCACTCTTCTCAGTTCGTTTACCGTAACCATTTTCTGTAACAGTTAAAATATCACCTTCATCAAAAGGTATAATTAAAGAAACAACTTTATCTCCAAGTTTTAATTTAATGCCTCGAACTCCCTTTGCTATTCGTCCCATAGGACGAACCACGGTTTCCGAAAAACGAACAACTTTACCAGTAGCAGAAAAAAGCATTATCTCATTTTTACCAGAAGTTAGATTAACACCAATCAATTCATCTCCTTTATTAAGATTAACCGCAATGATCCCCATATTTCTTGGACGACTAAACTCTTTTAGAGATGTTTTCTTAATTATACCATTTGCAGTAGCCATAAATACATAATGATCATCATTAAACTCACGTATCGGTAAAATTGCAGTAATTCGTTCATTTTTTTTTAATGACAATAAATTAATTATTGGTCGTCCACGAGAAGCACGGCTAGATTCTGGTAATTGATAAACCTTCATCCAATAAAGACGCCCATGACTAGAAAAACATAGAATTGTATCATGAGTGTTTGCAATTAACAAAAGTTCAATAAAATCTTCTTCTTTTATTCTCGCTGCTAACTTACCTTTACCTCCGCGTCTCTGTGCTTCGTAAGAAGATAATGGCTGATATTTAATATAACCTTGATGTGATAAGATAACGACTACATCTTCTTGGTTAATTAAATCTTCGATATTAATATTTGCGCTATTTTCAGTAATTTCTGTGCGACGGACATCATGATATTCTTCTTTAACAGCTTTCAACTCTTTATATATGACTTCCATCAATCGTTCTTGGCTTTTTAATATATATATTAATTCAGAAATTTTCTTTAAAAGAGTATTATATTCATCTAAAATTTTATTTTGTTCTAAGTTATTTAATTTTTGCAAACGCAAATCAAGAATTTCCTGAGCTTGCAGTTCAGTCAAATAATATTGACCATCTCGTACACCGTACTGAGAATTAAGCCATTCAGGACGAGTTATCTTATAGTCTACACTTGATAATATGCTAAAAACATTACCTAATTGCCAAGGGCGAACAATTAAATCTAATTTTGCTTTATGTGGCGTTAATGCTTGACGAATAACTTTAATAATCGGATCAATATTTACTAATGCGACCGATAGCGCTTCTAATATATGAGCACGCTCTCGTGCTTTACGTAATTCGAAAATAGTCCGTAGACTAACCACTTCTCTACGATGACGAATAAAAGCTTCAAGAATCTCTTTTAAATTTAAAAGTTTAGGTTGGCCATTACATAAAGCGACCATATTAATACCAAATGAGACTTGAAGTTGAGTGAGAGAATACAGGTTATTAAGTACAACTTCTGAAACTGCATCCCGTTTTACTTCAATAA
This sequence comes from Arsenophonus sp., assembly GCA_046530785.1. Taxonomy (GTDB): domain Bacteria; phylum Pseudomonadota; class Gammaproteobacteria; order Enterobacterales; family Enterobacteriaceae; genus Arsenophonus. The sequence goes on along the minus strand of JBHEQT010000006.1, from coordinate 68,356 downwards.
CAATACGCATTCCATCTTTATCAGATTCATCACGTAATGCGCTAATCCCTTCAATACGTTTATCTTTAACCAATTCAGCTATTTTTTCAATTAAACGAGATTTATTAACTTGATAAGGGATTTCATTAACAATAATTGTTTCACGACCATTTTTATCATCAACTTCAACTTTAGTACGAGCACGGATATAAACTTTTCCGCGACCCGTTTGATATGCGTCGATGATACCACGACGACCATTAATAATTGCAGCAGTTGGAAAATCCGGACCTGGAATATATTTTAATAATCCTTTAATGCTAATATTTTCATTATCTATATAAGCCAAACAGCCATCAATGATTTCACTAACATTATGAGGTGGAATGTTGGTAGCCATTCCAACAGCAATACCTGAAGATCCATTAAGTAACAAATTTGGGATCCGCGTTGGCATAACATCCGGAATCTTTTCTGTACCATCATAGTTAGGAATAAAAGAAATGGTTTCCTTATCTAGATCCTCCAATAATTCATGAGCAATTTTTGCCATTCGTACTTCAGTATAACGCATCGCAGCAGCAGAGTCGCCATCAACAGATCCAAAATTACCTTGCCCATCGATTAACATATAACGCATTGAAAAAGATTGCGCTAGACGAACTATCGCATCATAAACCGCACTATCACCATGAGGATGGTATTTACCAATAACGTCACCGACTACACGAGCTGATTTTTTATAAGCTTTGTTCCAATCATTACCTAATACATTCATCGCATATAATATGCGACGGTGAACAGGTTTTAATCCATCTCGTACATCTGGAAGGGCGCGTCCAACAATCACAGACATCGCATAATCTAAATAAGAGCTTTTCATTTCCTCTTCAAGATTAATTTTTTTAATTTCTCTTCCTATCTTATTCATGTACTCACTGTATTCCTTATACTCCTTATTCATTAATAACGTATTATATCACAAATCAATATTTTATAATATATATATAATGATTAATAAATAATCTAGTATAATAATACTTGTTATTATACATTCTATTTAACTAAAAATTAAAAAATAAATTTCTTATGAGATATAAAAATTCTTCTAGTCAATCAAATATTGATTTATCTGAAATTAACAAATTTAACCCTATTGCATCTCATTGGTGGGATAAAACAAGTGAATTTCAATCCCTTCATCGAATTAATCCATTACGTTTAAATTATATTCTGAAACAGGCTAATGGTTTATTTGGTAAAATAGTATTAGATATAGGTTGCGGGGGGGGTATTTTATCAGAAAGTATGGCAAAAGAAGGAGCTATAGTGACAGGAATTGATATAGCAGAAGAAACCCTTTCAGTTGCTTATCTTCATGCATTAGAAAGTAATATAAAAATTAAGTATCTTAAAGAAACAACAGAAAACCATGTAAAAAAATATCCTAAAACTTATGATATTATTACCTGTATGGAAATGTTAGAACATGTACCCAATCCTGAATCAGTAGTTAAATCATGTGCAAAATTAATCAAACCAGGAGGTCATATATTTTTTTCCACTATTAATCGCAATAAAAAAGCATGGTTATTAGCAATTATTTGCGCCGAATATATTTTACATATAGTTCCAAAGGGAACTCATGATATAAAAAAATTTATTCGACCTTCTGAATTACTCAACTGGATAGATAAAACATCGTTACAAGAACAAGATATCATCGGATTGCAGTATAATCTTTTTAGCAATAAATTTTCATTAACATCAAATATTCAAATTAATTATATATTGCACTTATCAAGCATAAGTAATTCTTAATATGCATTAAAGAAAAAATAAAATTAGGTCATTAATTAAGTTAAGTTTCTACTGTATTAAAAATAATATATATTAAAATACTCTCTTATAATAACTAAAGTTATTGGGTAATAGCAAATCTTTAACATTTGATTTTAAAATCAAAAAATAAGTATTTTATTTTTATTATTATAAAGTATATCATACATTTATTTATTCTATTTACATTTCTTTTACTTTTAATATAAAAGTAAAAAAATAATGTTTTATAAATAATTATTTTATTAAACTATTAATAATGAATATAATGATCAAATAAATAACTATCCAAAGTTAACTTTATTTATTTAAAGATAAAATCTATTAGAAGTATTACTTCATAAAGATAAGAAGAATAAAATATCTATTCATTTTATAAAAATACCTATTTCAGATGAATTGTATGATCTCATCAAAATTTTTCGATATTCAAATAGCATATTCAAATCCGATGTAAACTTCTATTTTAGATAAAGAAGATTAATCTTAACATTTTAAAGATCAATTAAATATTTCCATTCTACTTAAAATATGTAGTTAACTTAAATTACCTAAATCAAAAAAATAATATTTTAACTGTTTGGATTAAAATAGTAAAATATAATAAAGAATCTAGAAAATTGATAGTTTTTCATATTATTGCATGCATGATATGAATATTTCTACGAAATAATTAAGAAATTAGAAAATAAATGTATACTTATTGAAAATCTGGATAAATTGTGAAATTTATAAAATGCTCAGTTTTTATATTCTTCTTATAATTTAATTTTTATGTTGGGTCAACAAACACCTAGTTTTGAATATATTTATATTTTTAATGCTATTCAACTTTAAAATTGATAATCTTCTTCTATTAAGAAATAGTAATTTATATACTGTCAAGACAGAAATTTATTCATTCCATATAATTGAATATGATGTTAACCTTAATTCTATTAACATATCTTCAACCATGAGATTATGAAATATTTTTTAATTTATCCGATACATAAGTATTAATATCTAGTACATTTTGCACTAGATAACTAAAATTTTGGAAATTGATATATTTTATATAAATTCTCTCTTAATTTCTATAAATATTAGCAATGTTGACATCTCCAAGGAAGACTTTTCAAAAAATTTATATAAACTTGAATTTATAAGTAAAATATTGATATCAATAAAAATTGATTTATCTGACCCCCATTTAATTATTACTTATCCTTACAAAAATTACATTATAATAATACGGACAGTTTTCAAATTTTAGATTAATATCTTCTTATAGGAAATATAAGACGTATTTTTATTGTTTATAATACTTCTCTAAGTTTTAGTTTTAGATTAAATATAATTTTTAAAATACAAATTTTATCTCTTGTTTTTGTTTCCATATTTAAAATTTAATTCTAATTAATAATGAATATTATTTAACTATATATTCTTGTTCAGTACTGCAATGATATTGAGTAATAATCCTCTATAAATTTTTGAAATAATTCCCAATTTTATTTATTAAAATAAATACAAAACTTTTCAAAAAGAAGATACTGATCCATGGTCTAACCCAAATAGAACTTATATAGAAATATTTTTCAATATTGATAGTTATAAAAAGTTAAAAATAACTTATTCTACAGTGATAAAATTTAAAATACTAATTAATATAACTATTTATTCACTTGGTATTAATAGGAAAGTATAATCTTTTATATTCATTTTATTTTTTCTAAAACTTTTTAAAATCAATAATATTTACATATTTTGAGATTAATTAAATATTAATCTTTATTGTATATATAACTTATCTAATTCTGATTTTAATAAAAACTAAATCGTCGATTAATTAATATATTAAATAATATTTTACATCTATAATACAATTGGATTCCATATTAAAATACTGTAAGTCTTAAAAAGAAACCTTTCACTAATACACAAGTTTTTAAAAACTTTAATAACAAAATTTTTTTTAAAATTTAAATCAGCTAATAATATAGCTTCCTAACTATGAAATAAAATAAAAACAGTTTATAGTTACTCTTCCATTATTTATAATTAATAACAAACTTAATTTTTTTATCAAAATAAATAAAAAACGTCTAAAAAACACTTCATAAAGGATTTTTAGTTATAAGTTAAAAATTAATTTATTGGTTAATGAAAAATAAATTTCCAATTATATGGATTTTAAATCCATTATTGATAATAATAAATTTCAAATTCTATTCTGGAAATAACTTAAACGTTCAAAAAACATATGCATTCTTTGAATATTAAAGAAATAAAATATTAACCTTACAAAGGTTGTGATATCTATCATTGATTATTAAGAATTTAATTTATTTATATGTATAAATTAAATTTATTTCAAAACGTAAGTTTTAGATTATATCTAAAATTAGATATAGGATGAGAGTCTATTTTAAGAAATAAAATAGTATAACAGAGAGTTTTTATTGTATAAATATATTTATAATTAACTTTAATAAACCTAATAAACGATTACTAACATAATAAAGATTAAAATCTTTAATAATGCAAAGGAAAGAATAATTCTAAACTAGATAAAAGTATGCTATTAATTTTAGTTATATTAAAAGTTACTGATAAAAATAAAAATTTCTTTTATATAGTTGTATATATTAATAATAAGGAATATCTGATATGAAATAAAATTTCATGAGTTAAAATTTATTTATATTAATCGAAATAGAATATCAAGTTATTTTTAAACTAATAAGTTAAAAATATGAGGTGGTTTTTCATATTAGCTTTAAAAATAAACAATTTATTAATATATTAATTTTCTGCATTTAATAATCTGAAAGAATTGAAAAATCTAAATCCTGTATAATATTTCTATATGATCTATATAATCATATATAAAAATAAACGAGAAAGTAAGGATTTCTTCTTAAAATATTTTATCGATACTACTAAAATATTTTATATAATTTTTATCTGAAATTTTCATCGGAAAGTTATCTAAATTTATAACAATAATAGTTAAAACAATTAAATATTTATAAAAAATATATGATATTAATAAAATTATACTATCTGATTGGTTCAATTAAGATACTCTTTATATTCAGGAAGATAAAATAAATTTTTTATTAATAAGAACTTAAGAAATTAAGTTGAATTTAAATTTATTGAAATTTTAATAAAATTATAGGAGATTATAAAAAGCTTTTATTGATCAATAAGATTGATAATTACTTGATAATAACAAAACTCAATCTGAAGAAATACTAAATAATTTTTATCACCAACAAAAATTAATCAAATATTCATTATTATATATTATATCTGAAAGATTAATTTCTTCCAAAAAAGAGAGTCGAATTATTTTAGTAACTTTTTATTACTATAAAATTATTCAATATCGAAATTTGTAGTAAAAATCTTTTTCTTTATTAAGTAAAAACTTTTTATAATTATCGTCAATTATACTAATAAAATTTCTAATTGGTTGATTGTTAATCACTATAATACATAGATATAATATCTAATTAATAAAATCCTATTCTATATTCTTTTAATGACATTAAATTTTAATTTAGATAAATTTGATAAATTTTTCCTATGAATTAGGTAATATTAACTATAATAACCTATCTTCTTAATAAGAATTCAATAAATTTGTTTTATTAAACTAACTCATTAATCTACTATTTATTTTTTATTTGTAGTTTTTTTTCTAATCTAATTATTAATTTTTCATTATTAATAATATTTTGTTATAAAAATAACATAGTATATTACAACAATTTATTTAAAAATTAATGATATTCAGACTGTCTTCTAAGATAGTAATTGCAATCTCAAACAAAGGTTTTGTGACCATATTCCTAATAAAATTATAATAACTGTATACAATAAAAATATATAAATTAATAATTCGTGAGGTTCCACATCTGTATTTACTATTTGATTCACTGTTTTATTATAAATTAACTATAAATACAAATTATAGTATAAACTCAAATTCTCATGCTACTAATAATAAAGAAAAATCAGTTGAATATTATTATTTAGTGTTAAAAGAAGATAATGATAATATATAATTTATCAATAAATTTAAGATAAATCGGTATCCTTTGCTAACAATATTATCATAATATACAAAATAATTACGATAATCGATTGACGATAACATTACTCACTTGAGACGATTGATATCGTAGCTACCGTTACTAAAGATTAGTAACTAAAAAAGAATACTTGACAAATACTAAAGTGTTCTAAAATTAAAAAATAAATATTCTATAAAATATATTAATATTCTCATTTTCAATGTAAAAAATTAAATTATAAAACGATTAATAAAAGTAGTATTTTCTAAATATAAAAATAGATTAATAACCTAAAAATGCTTAATACTCTATTGTAGAATATCTAGTAAATTACTAAAAATACAGAATAAATAAAAAATACTTAAAGCATTATTACTGTAATTCCTTATTTTTTATAATATGTAATGTTATTAATAAACAAATTAAAACTATAAACTCGCTATTTTACTAATAGTTTCTAAAAATGTCTATACTGTAGTTACCAAGGTTATCTTGATAAATATTTTTTTGCTTTGATAATTAAAAGATACAAAAGAGAATTTAAACTAAATTGCAATCAACAATCATCCCCGATATCAATTATAATAATTTGGATTAATGAATGACATTTTCATTTAGGATTAAATTTGACTTTCTAAATATTAACTTACCTTATTTAATATAAAAACAATACTATACCGAACAATAAAATAAAAAATAATGGATAATAGCAAAATATACTTAATATTAACTTCTAATGTATCTTTCTGAATAAAGATACACCATAAATAAAAACAATATAATAACAAATTGAATTAATTCAATATCAATGAATAAGCTTTAAATAATTAAAGTATCAATAATGAACATCTCTTTTATTATATAAATAACTAATAAATATAAATTATTATTTATTATTCAGTTATACTAAAATCCATCTATAAGTATAGAAGATTTATTTCCATGATAAAGGAAATTAAAAATTAATGTGCTATATAAATCGTAATATTTATCTTATATAAAATTAATAAATTACTTCAAATGGTAATTTATCCCCAACTAAAAGAGAAGAAAAGAATAATAATAAAATTGGGTATAGTTTTATATATTGGATTAATTAAATAATAGCAAAACTAAAAAGAAATGGATAATATAAAACAATTAACATTAAATAAACCATACAATAAAAAGTGATGAAAATCTATTTCCAATTTTCTAAAAATTATAGTATATGAAGAGATTTTATAAATACTTCAAAAATATTAAACACTAGTCTTTTTAAATAAAAGCTTAATTCCATATAAATAAAATGCTAATTTCAAAAAAAATAATATTTCGCGATTATTTAAAATTAGTAGCACTTTTATGATTTTTCGATACATTATAATTTGGATCTATTTTATTCATATAGAATACATTAAATAAAAGAAAATATTCAATTAATACACAATAAATACCCTATTATCAATTTAAATTATTCAGAACTCAATATATAGAAATCCTAATAATAGATCTCATTAACACTATCATTAGTAATAATAAAGAATCAATTGTTAAGGAAAAATATTAATATCTAATAGATTCGTTTGTATAATCTATATGAGATAATAAAGGATCTTTTATCATTGTAGTAATGCAAACTACTCCAGTTAAATAAATGATTTTCCTTTAACAGAATATTACAAAGAGAAGCCATCGCTAATAACTCAATAACAGATAAAGAAAATATCGTGATACTCTTTTATTAAATCAATCGGATTTTTCTAACATAGAACACTCTCTCTTCAAATAAGAGAAGAAGTTATTAATCAAGATAAATAATAAGCACAACAGAAATTTACTTTTGAATTAAATCAACAGAGAAAAACAGTTCTAAATAAATTCTTGATTTTAACCATTATAAAAAGATTCAATTCCAATGAACTTTTCAGTTCTGATTAAGAAAGTTAATCTTTTATTTCCACAATATAATACTATGATTACTAAATAATTTATTAATGAATTGATAAGATCTTTTCTACTAATTAACTAATTTCTTTAAAAACTAACTAAAATAAGATTATAAAGTTGATTAATCTCTCTATTCCTTTGCTACTTTCTCGGTAAGAGATCATATCTCATTTTTTGGTATTTTATTTAACAAACCTTACTCTTTTTTAGATAGGAAAGTATTAATAATGATAAGATAAAGTTGATGTACATAAGTACTAAAATTATTTCTATCATAATATTACTAGAAATTATTAATTATTTTATTTATGAGGAAATACCAGATAATATTTGAACAATCAGTGTATTAATAACTTTTAATAATATTGCTAATATTACTAATGATAAAATCTCTGACTAATATCAAAAAATTAATTCCATAAATATTATTTATACGATGAAAACAGTAAAATCATATAGAATATATAAAAATTTGATAATATATATCCTAATTATTCCAGTTTTATAGTAAATATTTTCTACTTATTGGTGTACATCTCTCCCCATAAAATATCTTTTTTACTATAAAAGCGGACAATGAATTATCGGAGTTGTCGTTAGCGAATTACCGAAGATTAAAAATAAAAATAAAAGGATAATATCCTATGTAAAATAATCCAATATTAAATATATTTTGTTCGTGATGATAAAAAATAATTAATGAATAGAAAAATAAAAATATAAAAATTTTAAATAACAGTATTTCGTTCAAATGAAATAATCATATCTCAATTATAAAAAACTAAATATAAAAACATATAGACTTTTTGCTTGTAATCTAATAATTCAATATTCGTTTTATATTTTTACTAAATCCAAATATAGATCTAATATTAGGATAACTGCAATAATGGTAAGAATAAATACAAATTTTTCTTGTGCCATCCACAAAATAATATGTTCATCTTGGTCTCTAGAAATTAAAAAAAAAGATCCTTATAGTAGGCGCATGAATAAAAATTTCAAATAAATAAATTATGAACCTATCTTTGACATCAGATAATCAGTTTTAGATAACTAAGCATATTTATCGATTGCGATATAAACGATCAATAACATTACCAGATTAATCAATAAAAAATATCTCTAATTTATTGGTGTTATTACTATTTTTAATCAATGGAAATTCAATATTTTAAACTGCTTATAAAGCATAGATAATATCAATTATTAAAATACATACTAAATAAAATCTAATAGTAATTTTATAGATATCTTTTTACTTAAAACATTAGTATAATAAAATAGATTGGCAACTAACTAGATAAATAGACTTCCTTTGAAGCAAAGTATAATTAGAATGATATTTTCAAATAAAACTAAAAAATTATACTGTTAATAACCAAATTGGTGTAAACAAAAAAAGAAATGATCTTTTTATTATTTATATACTAAGAAACATATAAATGAATTTAAAAATCAACAATAGTCACAAGTACTAACATGGTTGATAATAACCCACATTAAACACCAGTATATTAAAGAATACTTAAAATATCTACTTGTATCCATAATATCGTGATATCAGACTATAATATATCCAACGTCATATTTTTATTACCACAAAAAATTAATTTCTAGAAAAATATTATGTAATCACTTCTAAAATCTACAGAACCTATCCATAGGATATCAAAGAAACTTTCCAAAAAAAGGTAAAATATAATAATAAAACTCTAATAGAAAAAATCAAAATGGTTAAATAAAGTAAACTCATCTATACATCTCAATAACTTCATCAATATTAAAGTTCTGAGAATAATGATGAAGTTGAAATAAAAGAATAATTCCATATTTGCACTTTTGCAACAAACTAAACCTAATATTTTAAATATAAATTACTTTACCATTTTCTATCTCAAATAAAACCACAAAAAGTAATAAAAGATTAATGCCATTAAATCAATTATTATTTCTAATCCAAATAATATAAAAAAATTAAGATTAATCAAAAAGACAACATAATTCTAAAACAAATAAAGTTTCTTCTAAAATTAATCCATATTATATAAAAAATTTCTGTTTTAATTTTTCCTCTAGATTTGAATGATTATCAAGATAATTAAGGTTATTTAACGCTCTATATGAAATTTTACAATAATTCTCTTCGCTAATAATAAAAGAAACTAATTTCAATATCTTCTTATATAATAGGAAAATAAATTAATACAAACCAGTTTTTTATTAATCATCTCATCTTTAATATCCAGATTTCTTATATTGAAATAATAACATAAATAACAAAAGTAAGTAAAACTACTGAAAGAATAACTTATCTCTTCTAGTCCAGATTTTATCTCTATCCAAATACTTTTCTTGTTAACGATTAATTTATCTATAAATTAAGGATTTCATAAATAAAAAATAATAATAATTATGATCGATCCCTAGGATAAATGATAATTTCTAATACAGATAGAAAAATAAAATTTAATAAATAAAAATATTAATAAAGAGATAATATGGGAACTATAAAATATAATAAAAGTATGTATAGATTAATATTTGTTGCTACCAATAAAAGTAAATAAAAAACAGTAATCAATCCCAACGGTAATTTAAAAATTTAAATTCCATAATTATTACTATTTATGATAATAAAATTATATTAATAATATAATTATCTTCATTATAACCTTAATTTTTATTTAACCAATAATTTTATTCCTATTTTGTGATAAGATTATCATCTAAATATTTTATCTATTCCTAAAAAATAAACAAATCCTATTTTTAATAAATCAGATCTTGAAGTTTATGTTCCATGATATCAAAATCATGCATTAATTATATCTCTTATAGTAGAAAAAGATTCTTCAAATAAACTAAAAATACAATAAGAAAAATTGATCTAGAAAATTCTGGATATCAAATGACCCACCATTTTGGTTATTCCTAATTTTATACTGAATATACCTAACAGGATAAAGTACAACATATAAATTTCAATCTATATAATACGTTCTTTATCATCAAACAGAATCACAGATAAATATAATAATGCATCAGTGATAATAATGAAAATAAATAAATAATATTTCCCTTTTGGTACATTTTAACTTTTATAAAAATAATTTATCCAGATCATAAAATTATTATATAATTGAATAATTAAATAAGGAGATGATTCTTTTAATATCATTCCTCTATTTTTTCTTAATTTAAATGCTGCATAAAAATAACCTCTTCCGGTCACTAACCCAGATTAATCAACATCAATGGAAAAAATACTTTCCAAAAGATATCTATCAGTTGATTTATAAAAAGGTGCGATATAAAACAAAAAACAAGAATAAAAATTATCATAAAGAGGACTATTTTAAGATAAAACAAATAAAGATTAGGTAATAGTACAAGAAAGAGATACACAGAAAATAAGATTTTATTTAATTAAGAAATAATAAGAATACTAAAATATTCAATATGATAAACATCGAAAAATTATTTTTCTTATTCAAATTGATCAAACGAATGAAGTCAATTAACTCCAAATCAGCGATAAAAATTAAAATCTAAAATTCCAAAAAAAATATAGAATATTTTTTGTGGGGAATTAATAATATCTAATTAAGTTAAAGAAACCGGATCCAGAAAATGACATTCATTAATAAAACTTTTAAAAAGACTTCAGAATCTAAATTCTGAGCAAAAAACAAATAAAACTTAGTAAAAATACTTTTTGCTTAACTAGATAGAAAATAACAGTATCAAATAAATTATTAATCCAGGAATCATAAAAAAATAACAGGATAATATATTAAGATTATCTAGAAAATATCAAGTGTTTCCCCTACCTAAACAGCAATAATAACAATAAAAATAAGATGAAATAAAAAAATTGCTGATACTAATATAAAATATTTTTATCTGAAAATTTTTGGATTAAATCTTCCTTAAATAAATATTTGATCATATTAGTAATAATCTGCAAGAAAACCACCAATTACATATACAATTATGTCTCCATAACAATTATGGAATAGCTCTCTCAATAAACAATATCTTCAAAAATTATTAGATCGTTACAATAATAATTAACAATAAGATAACTATCTCTTGTTATATAAAAATAACCGTAGCGATTTTTCTCTGTAAAGGAGGGTTATTTTGTTCCCTCAATAAATTTTATGGTAAATAATATCCTATTGTTGGTAACATTAAAGGAATGTATAAAAATAAATAAATCTGAATTTTAACAAAATACTAATTGAAACAAATTGAAGTTAATAAAACTTTTTAACATAACTAAGTTCAAGAATTCTTTCGACTTTTAATAATTAAGTATTCAGGATCTTCAATATTGAATATAACATATACTATTAGTATATGTTTTGTATTTTTTTCAGAATTTATGATATTTCATCAATACTAAAATATAATAATCAAGGTGAAACTTTATTCATTTCTTATCTTTTGATTTTCAATCACAGAATATAAAATAAAAACAAAATAATATAATTGAGTATTAATCGAATTAAATAATCAAATATATCCAGATCGTCAAAACATAATTTCTCCATCTATTTTATTTTAAAACTTATTCTATATTTGAAGTAAATTTTTATTTTTGGAAAAAAATAAGAATTTATTTGCGAATAATAACTGGAATATTGTTAACCTTCTATCTAAAAGTAAATGGTGTATCCAATATCGCATAACTGATCAGGTTCAATAAATTTAATATTATCCAATATTAAAGTATAATCTATGATTAACTTTAATCATTTAAAGATTACGCTAATTCTGTCCCAGAGCACGAAATCTCTAATATTAGATTTTCCACACATAAAAATAATAAATAATGTATATCTTATTATTATAGTATTGAATATATAATATAATTAAAACCAATTTATATAAAGATGTTTTTCATTTTTTCTGAATCCAATAAAATAAAAATAATACTAGATTTCATTTATATTAACCCTATGGTTAGTAACAATTTATTTTATAAATATGAAATAAAGTTGTTTGTGCAGGATATTTATTATTAATTAGTATGAACCAGTGAATCTTCAAAAAAGTTATCGGAATATAAATAATAAATCTGTTTATCTATAAACAGATAGGATTAGAGTTATATTGATGATTTATAACAATGAATTTATTAAAAATAACATCAAATATTATTGATGTTATCAATATCATCTGATATAATTGATTATACTCGATTTCCATATCTTAATAGTTAAGCGTTTATTAAGGAATACTAAATCTTATTAACTTAAGTAAACAAAATATAATAATTCTTCTTTTCTTCTAGATTATTTTCTTTTAATGAAAAGAAATATTAAAAGAATCTTTTAATAAATGCGCATATAACTACCGAAATTGTTACTATCAATAACAAGTGGATTTTTCCTCTACAATAATATTTTCGAAACTACTTTAATTTTCAGTTTAGTTTTCAGTTATAAATTATCAAAAACTGTTTTATTACTCTTTAAAGAGTGAGTACTAAAAAAGTAAAAACGAACTTGATCATCAATTGGGGGATATAATAAATTAATTTGGATATATTATATAAATGGCTATTATTTTATTGGTAATAAATAGAGAATATTTAACATACTTATTAATATTTAAGTACAGTGATAAGTTTTTTAATATTCCTCTTTTGTATTTTTAGCTATTTATTTTTCTTTACCTTTAAAAACTTTACGAATTGAATTAATTCTGTATATAGTAAAATTTTTGTTAAATTTTCCATAAAATTAGCATCGAATTATAATTTTCAATTTTCTCGCAATATTGGGAGAATAAGCGCCTTTATTTTTATAGTATTTACCGTTTTTAATTAAAAATAATAATATTGCTCCAAATTTAGAAATATCTGAATGAAAATTTTCTTCATTAATAAGTTTCAGTAATATATGATTGTTATCAACAATAGCTTTTAGTTATCTAATACCGATAATTTTTGATTAATAAAAAATTTTGCACTCATTTATTCTCCATAAATAAATAGTATATAATTTTTCTTTTTTAAATAATTATTAAAATTAGGGAATGATCTTTTATGATTTTTTAAAAAAGTTATCTAATTAAATAAAATATTGATTTATGATGCTTTCGTAAAGAATTTTTAATTCTTTCATAATTTACCATAAAATTTTCACTTATATATATTAGAAGTATATATAATAGTATTAATTATACATATATTTCTAGTCTAAATTAAATTTTCTACTTTAAATTGTAATACTAAGAATGAATTCTATTAGTAAAAATCAATAGGGAAAATTTCCAGATAAAATTCATGTTCTACTGAACTATATTCTACTCCTCTAAAATAGAGATTGTTAGAACTATAAACAACCTAGGATCGGATACTAACTGAGAGTTAAACCATTATAATAATAAATAAAAATCAATAATAATTGATATAACGATTTATTTTCGTGATTAGTAAATAAATTATAGATTCTGATTATGATGTTTTTTATAAAATGACATTTACGCATTGTATTACCAATCATCACTGTATATCATGTCATTGTAAATGATAAATTTTTTCTTTCTCGAAAACTGGAAAATCATATAGATGATTATTATCAATAACAATCAATAACACTCAAATGAAACTACCTGGATTCATCTATATCCCATCGATAAAATATAGATTCTTCTATCATAATCCCTTTTCATATATAAAAAGATTATCAGATGATTATTTTTGTATCATCAAGATTTTTGATATCATTTAACTGAAATTTTACGGAAAGAAGAAATATATATCTGATCTATAAATATCAGAAAATAAGATTACCTCCAAAATAAAAAGAATATGACTTCAAAAAATTCTCATTTCTATTTTATATTATATTGTTTTTTCTATATATTCAACATGTGTTATAATAATATTAGTATATTTTCTATCTATCGCTTTAATTTCAGAAAGGTATTAATTAAAAAATTTAATTGACGGAAATTTATTTTTTTATTCACTCTAAGATAAGTTATCAAAAAATATTTTTAACAAAATTAATTTAATTTTTATAATTTTCTTAAATTTAAAAAATTAATTAATTTAATACCATAATTTTAAATTAAAGTAAAAATATTTGATAGCAATCTGTAAAGTTTCTTCTGTATCGATAAAAAAATCACAAAAGTTTTACCTAAATCCAAAAAAGAGATAAAAGTTAATCTAATCTTTTAATATCAATTTTTTCTTTCATCACACAAAATTTTAATGTTTCTAAAATTTTAGACTCCAAAATAAACCATCATAACAACAGTCTACACCACCCCATATAATTCACGGGAAAAATTATTTAGTTAAGGAAAAAGTATTAATTTTAAAAATTAATTTTTATATAAAAATTGCAGATAAATAAGTTTTTATATTTAGAAATAGTATTGAAATTTATTTTTTTAAATTGGAATACGTTTCGTTTAAAAATCTATATTAGCAACAATAATCTGGATACCATACTTTAATCGTTAAAACTTTATATATTCTAACTACATAATTTTTCAAGATCTAATAAATAGTTATATACTAAAAAATATAACTATCAATAACCATTAAATTATTGACTAAACCAAAATTCAATTAACTTTATTGCAGCATCTTTAATTTTATTTTTCTAAATCTAAGAATGTTATTTTTATATTCAATGATTACAAGGAGTATCATAAAAAGTGTTCAATATTATTGAAAAGTCTTCCTTAGATTATATTAAAAACACCCGATTCTACTTAAATGAGATTGAAGGCGAAGATTTAACTCGTTCCCCATCCTTTCAAATTAGTTAATTAACGTTTTTCTTTACCTATAAAATACTAAAACTGATATCCATAAAAGCTAAATGTCAAAACCGGAAAAATATTATTTTCTAATAAATTTTCTGTTTTATTTCTTGAATTGTTTAATGTAAAAATTTATCTATTTTAATATATTCATTAAGCAGGAAATTATATTCACAGTATAATTTTAATACAACGAAAATCAAAATTTGATTGATCAATAAATACAATAATTTCTTCTTTCTTCTTAAAGATAACCTTTATAAAATTCTAACTCTATTTTATCAACATTGAAAATTAAGATAAGGAATACTAATTTATTTATTTTTCGATATTAAACTTCATTTTAAATCGGTAGAAAAATAAGTTTTACCATTAACTTTAAATATTAAGATCTTTATAACTAAACTAATAAATTGATCTTGCAACGTACTTTTATGGTTTTTAGTACTAAAAACCATTTTTAATTATAGATGTATCCAATTTAGATACAGGTTTGGATAATCTTTCACATAACTGACAAGTTATTTAATTGTTACATCAAAAACCTAATATCAAGTTATCGCTTTTTTAGCATAAGTATTACTTCAATAAAAATTGAATATTAAATTGTTTTACGTAAGAATAGATATTCTCATTAATGATTATAATGGAACATTTATCGAACAGTTATCTAAACAATAAAAATTAGTAAAAAAGTAAGATAACTATCTTCTATTGTTTATCCAGAAGAAATTTTAATAAATTAATAATTTTATCTTCATTATGTTGATAACTTGCTTATAATAAAGAAAGATCATCAAAATAGCGAATAGTATTTTAAACAATAGGTTGTAGTTATAAATTTGAGTGTAAAAAGAGGTTTATTACTTTTCACATCACTAATAGAAATATTTAATAAATCAGTAATTGATAAATAAAAACATTATCTTACCACTCAATCGTATTTTGAACAATTTTTAATACTTGAATTGAATAACTTCTAGAAAAAAATCTTATAACAATTTTTTATTTTTCAATCTCTTTCCATTCTCGTCTTTTGTTAAAAAGAATCATGTTTTTCATAAGAATTTATGATAATTATTAAATACGAGTTTCTTCTCCTGTTGATTTGGAATTAAATTGATCTTTTATCATTAATGATCCAGATCCATATTTGATATAAAAAAATTAATGCTACTACTAAGATAAACAATAAGTAGTATATCAGACTTAATTCTATGGTATCATCTGATGGATTTATTATAAATTGGGAAACATTGATATATAAACTCATTGTCGATAATCCATTATATATTAGAAATCACTAAATAAATAGTAACTATTAATTTTTTGTTACTTGAATAATTCAAAAGTCTGATTTAATAGTATAACTATTTCTTATAAAACTTCTAAAAATAATTAATTATATTTTCAATATACTGTGAGAGATACGGATTTTATCGGTGGAAAATCATTGATAATATATGATCTTCTAAATAGTTTTTTCTGATATCTTATTTAAGAATTGTTTAGGAATATTAGAATTTTATGCCTGGGTACCAACCTATTCTAGTTTTGATATCATCTGATTATAATAATCATCAATTAGTTATATAATAGAGAAACTTTCAATTTAAAGTTTTTTTTATTTTCTGAAAAAACATTTTTGCGAATACCAAAATTAAGATTCATTTTCAGTATAATCTAAATCTAATAAATACAATCTCTATTACTTCTTTTAGTTGATATAAAATTCTACATCAACTGAATTCTTTTTAAGAAAGGAGACCCTACCCAATATCTCCCTTTAAGATAAAATTCAAATTCTCTGGGGATCCAATCAAAAAATTTTGGAAATAATTTCTCCATATCCTATTTTGATGAATTATCAAAAATATCATCAATTCAAAACAAATCCAGATTCTAAATGAAAAATTTATAATCACTTCAACAATATCATATATTTTGATGATCAGTAATGAAAAACAGCGTCATTACCACCTATATTCTATATATAAATATTAATATAAAGTAAAAAACTGTTAATATAAAATAACTTTAAAATCATTATAAAAAATTTTAAATCAATCAAATAACTCAATTTTTCTACCATTTTTATAGTTCTAATAAATAAAAAATTTTATTAACACAAAAATATAAATATTCAAATTTTTTCAGTATAAGGGATTTAACTTATTCTAAAATTATCGCTCACTTATTTTCTAACACAAAGGTAATTATAAAATCATCATTTGATACATAGTCGATAATCTTTTTATCATCTAGTTACAGGATAATTCGAAAAATTTTTGAGATAAAATATCATTTATCTCTCCAAATTTAAAAATAAAATTATCATGTTTATTATCTATTTTCATTACCTACTATTCTGTTTAAAAATCATATCCTTCATCTCTAAATCAAACTTTTTATTTTGTTAAGATAACAGAGATTAAATTCAGTTTATTTAAAAATAAATTATTTTAGATAATGAAAATTTCCTTATCATGTTATTAAAATTAATAATCACTATAACTACAAATTTTGATGATTATTAAATGCTATAGATAATATCCAAATAGTTGATATTCATTTCAGTTAGCCTTAGAAAATAAAGGAACTATAAATAGGATCTTAATATTTTTTCTCGTTAAACTTCATTTCTAATATAATATCTCGATTATATTTAGTAGAAATAAGATGATGAAAATAGAAAATAATCTTTAGGTAAAACTTCAATCCATTTCATTTTATTTTTGATTAATCCAATTCAAATAAAATAACATAATATAATTTTAGGCTTATTTTTAAAAACTTTATCACGAAACAAATTATTCACTTTT
The DNA here is from genome assembly GCA_046530785.1 of Arsenophonus sp. GTDB lineage: Bacteria > Pseudomonadota > Gammaproteobacteria > Enterobacterales > Enterobacteriaceae > Arsenophonus. Next base: position 49,926 of record JBHEQT010000006.1, on the reverse strand, counting down.
AATTTATATAAAGTAACTATTTCCGATACTAGTTGGTTAAATGCTAAAAATCTGGAATAAATTTTTACGTAATACTAAAAATATTTAGTCCTTATAATAAGTATAAGTTTTCCATTCGTACTCTAATAATTCTCTTTTTCCAATTATTTAATCTTGTTACCCTTATTTACCAATAATGATTAATCAAGCTTATATGATCTCTTTATACCATAAACACATTTTTATTACTTTGAATAGAATATTTTAAATCTTTATATTTCATCTAGTGTTCGTAGCGTTTTTAATCCTTATTCTTTTTACTATATTTTCTCTTTTTAGATTGAATATTAACATGACAAATCTCTTAAATTCATCCCCATTATCCATAATATTATGTTGAAAGACGTTCTTTTTTACCAATTGATTTTTTAATAATAGTGATTTATACATAAGATTCATATAAGATATAAAAAATAATCTGATATATAGAATTAAAAAAGAAAATTTATCAAAAATCTTCTTGGTATAAATAAAAGAATAGTATTGTATACTACATTAATATAAGTATAAATTTTATAAAAATAAACCTATTTAAAGTGTTTAATACTTAATTATAAATCTTTTGATAACCGGTATTATTTTAATTAAATAGATATCTAGAAATAACTATAAAAGCATCTTGATACATAGTTATTTTTGTAATACTTCAACACAAAATCTGGCAATATCATTCTCTTCAGTAAAAAGTAACCCATTTTAATATAAAAATATAAAATACTAATTTTAAAGTTATAAAAATTTATCTACTTAAATCTACCATACTATCTAAAATATTTTCTGAGTTATTCATAAAATATTTACGGGTAATATACCCATTTCTAATCAATCTTAAAGATAATTTATCTTTTTTATAATGGATAATTATATATAAATCAGTATTTAGATAAACAAAAGTAAAAATTTAATTCATTTTTAAATATCTTCCATTACCTAGAAGAGAAATAAATATTTTTAGTTTTAAGCGCTTTTCTCGATTTTATAACATGAGAAATTGAACATTTTGGAATACACAAATTAAGGGATCTAAAAGGAATTAAATAAAATAAACTAAGAAAATAATACAAAGATAAAATCGTATTCCTCAATAAAGAAAAACTAAGCACTTTCTTTAAAAGTAAATAAATCTCATAAATAAAGGAATATCACTTCAATATAGAAAATAATAAAAATATAATAATTAAATAAGATCTTTTGATTTAATCCTCAACGAGGATTATCAATAAATTGAACACCATGGTTCTTATGAACATAGTGTTCAATAATTTAATATATACTATTCAAACATTAATCTCTAATTAAATATTAAGGAATATAAACTAAAAGAATTAATAAGATATATTAGAAAAACAAAACAATGAAAATATTTCAATAAATCTAGATATAGTTCGCTAGATCTTACTTTTATAAGTAAAAGAAGTATTCTTCTCCCTTTAAATTACCATAAAATTATATATTTACTTATTTATAAGTAAATGAAAAACAAAATAAGCCAATAAAGATTATTTTTTAACTTAGTTTTCTTTCTTTTTATTTTTGATTATGGAGTAAGATTTTATTGATATTTTTATTTTTAATTACAACTAAAAATATCAATAAATTAAAATATAAAATTAACTTAACTAACATTAAGAAATTAGTATTTAATATACCCTTATGTTTTGTTTTTACTAATCAATTATTTTGAAATATAATCTACTTTAAAACAAGTATTACTTTAGTTATCTTGGATAATAGAAAGAACTTGTAAAATATAATTATAATAATTTTAGAATTATTATTATCTATAAAATAATGATTTTTTAAAATCTATAAACAAAGTTTAATTTTAGGTAAATTAAGCTTGTTTAAGTTGAAAACTTTTTCATATTTAATATTTACTTTTTAAATAAAAGAAGCTTAATATTGTTAGATTATCGAAATTTCTTTCGATATTTAAACTTAAACAAAAACGATAAAATAAAAAAAATTTTTTCTTTAAATTAGTAAATAATTTTTTATTAATTTTATTTTAGTTTATTAATTATATTTTATAGGTATTTATATTTAATTGCATTAAATATAGTTAAAATAGCTCGTTTTTTATTAATATTATGATATAATTAATTTCAGGTAATATAGTAAACTATCAATTTCTATTAGAATCCTTAAATCACTGTTTTACATTTCCAAAAAATTCTCAGTAATACCGATTTGAGTAATTAATTAATTGTAATCCTCGCCTGATAACGAAGCAACTTTTTTAAATAATACCACTATTTAATATTCGCAATTCTTTAAGAGTTCTTATCGTAACTTCATTAAATGAATTGGTTTTATTCATTATACAAACAACTGAATTTGTTCATTTAATTGATATTGAAAATCAGGTCAGAACACACTAATACCAAAAAATAATACAGAATATAAAATAGCATCTGGATATTAACTTAATTCAATGGATATTAGTAGTAAATCAATTTTACCATTATTCAGAATATATTTGATACAATATGATTAAAATGGTAATAAAATATTGATAGAATCATCAAAATAGAATACATAATTTACCTTCAACTTCATTAATTTATAATGAAGTTGAAGTATCATTATTTAAACCAGTAATATCTTCCTTGTATAATCTCAATAATTGGAAAATTATAATCTGTTAATGATTTATTATAAAACGTCGTTCAAAAAAATTACGGAAAACTAACTGTTTCTAACCACTAAATTAGTGGCTGATTTTATTGAGTACAACAAATAAATTTTACTATTTCTATAAATATATTACGATTAGTGACAATAATAAAAGTTCTAAGTAAATCAAGATTGAAATTTATGATTAAAGGATTTGAATCTTTAATTTTATTAATATAATGGATCCATTTATACTTTAAATAAACTCAATAGATATTAAATCTACTGAAATAATTAAAGAAATAAAAAATAAAACTTATACATTGAAATTGCATTGTTATTAATATAATATATTTATTATTATGTATAGATTTTTATTAATTTAAATATCTGAATTTATAATATAATTACTTCATCATAAATTAATAGAGTTTAAAAGTCTATAACTTTATTATTTATAAAAAATTTTTTTCAATACAATTAAATAATATAATACCTTTATTAATACATTAATAAAATAATTTATCACTAAAACAACAACAATTTATAAAAATTTTTTTAGTATATTATTACCATATTATATTAATATTATTGATTCTTATTAAATAACAATCAATTCATATTTAAAATACAAAACTAATAAAATAATTGTTTAAATACTTATTTAATAATAAGTGGATAAAATATTTGAATAAATTTGAATTATCAAATCAGTTTTTAACAAAATAAGGGATACATCTTCAAACTACTTTCCAAGTAAAAGTAGAGTGTAAAAATAAATATAACAATAAAATATATTAATTCTATTAACCTTAAAGGTTTAAACAGAATAAATGAATATTATAAATAAATCTAATAAATTAGATCATGTATGTTACGATATAAAAGGGTCAATTTTTAAAGAAGCTAATCGTCTTGAAAAAGACAGTCATAAAATTCTTAAACTTTATATCGGTAATTCAGCACATTTCGGTTTTGAGGCGCCAGATGAAATATTATTTGATGTTCTACGGAATCTACCTCACTCACAAGGTTATAGTGATTCAAAAGGAATTTATTCCGCTCGGAAAGCAATTATGCAATACTATCAAGCTAAAGGAATGTTTGATATTAATATTGAAGATATCTTCATAGGTAATGTTGTTTCTGAACTAATTGTGCAATTCGATGCAAGCCTTATTAAATAATAATGATGAAATGTTAGTTCCTTCCCCTGATTACCCATTATGGACTGCCGCAATATCTCTATCCGGTGGAAAAACGGTACATTACAGATGTGATGAAGAAGAAAATTGTTTTCCTGATCTAAATGATATTCGAAAAAAATTACTTCACGAACACGTTCGATTGTTATTATCAATCCAAATAATTCCACCGGATCTGTTTATAGTAAAGAATTATTAATAGAGATTGTAGAAGTTGCCCGTAAGAATCATCTTCTTATTTTTTCTGACGAGATTTACGACAAAATTCTTTATGATGATGCTGAACACCATTCAATTGCTGAGCTAGCACCGGATCTGCTAACCCCATCACTTTTAACGGTTTATCAAAAATTATCAGGTTTCTGGTTTTCGTCAGGGATGTGGTGTTTTAATGGCCCAAAAAAAAATGTAAAAAGCTACATTGAGGGGATAGAAATATTAGCCTCTATGAAGTTTTGTGCTAATGTTCCTATGCAATATGCAATTCAAAGCGCATTAGAAGGTTATCAAAATATTAACAAATTTATTTGTCCTGGCGGAAGATTGTATGAACAACGTAATCTTGCATGGAAATTAATTAATGAAATTCCTTGGGTATCATGCGTTAAACCACAAGGTGCTTTATATATGTTTCCAAAAATTAATATTAAAAAGTTTAATATTTCAAATGATAAAAAAATAGTACTCGATTTATTATTACAAGAAAAAGTTTTATTTGTTTGAAGGAACCGCTTTTAATTGGACTAAACCAGATCATGTTAGAATTGTCACTTTGCCTTATATTAGTGATCTTAAAATTGTAATTAATAAATTTAGCCAATTCTTTATGAATTATCACTAAATAGATATTCAAAAATAAAATTTCTTTTAATTTACTTAAGGAATTTCTATATCATTATTTAAATAATTTATTTGTTAAGTTATAATAAATAAAATTTACTTATCAATAAATCAATGATATGAAAAAATTTTACGAGTTATTTTTAATTTTTTCGTATAAAATTAATTATTTTCTTTCTATTAATGAGAAACCGTCTATAATAAAATATTATAGAATATAATGTATTCTATAAATTATCTGATTCACTCATTCAAGTTTCGATTAAGAAGTGGAAAAAATAATAGTAAAATGAATATAATTATATTATAACTATTATCTTATATATCATAATTCCACTAAGATCATCATCTCCCAAATTTTTATATTTAACTTACTAGTTAATAACTTTATTATAAAAAATATTTTTTACTATTATTTTTATATTATATGAAAGTAATTTTCAAATTGAAAAAGTTAAGAATACTAAGTATATATTTATAATTTTACTTAAAAGTAAAAGGGAGATTTTTTTTAAAAAATTGATTTTAAGTAATTGTATAAAATCAAAAACCAATATTAAATATTAATCATCCAAAAATTAGAATGATAAAATCAATAAATCAACAACATTAATTACCAATAAAAATAAATAATAAATTATCAATATGATTAGGGAATAAAAGTAAGTATCTTTAATATTGGTTATTTTAACACTAGAAATAAATAAATCTATTCATCGTATTAAAGAGAAAATAAATAAATCAACGTTATCCTTAAATTTATTCTATTATTACTAATATATATTGTGCATAATAAGAAATTTTTATATCAATACAGAAATTTTTATAAAAAATAAAATAAACACAGCAAATAAAATTATAAATTTCTATTTATTAATATAACTCTTAAGTATTAGTAATCAGAAAATATTATTTGGTAGTTGTTATCCTCAGTAAAAGAAAGAACTTCTATAATTCTGTGATAAATTTAAAAAAATAAATTATAATTTTTAATTAGTTAAGAACTAAAAATTAATTTCTACTCAATAACGATCAGTAAAATATTACTAAATAATATTGGATTAAATATTAATTTAATATAATTAATATTATCCTTTATGGAAATATTATCCAACACATTATAAATATAATGTTTTTGAAATTTAATTTCTCGCGATATAAATCCATGATAACTTAAATACGTCTTTCTCTAAAAACTCAATCATTTTTTCTTTTTCTTGGAAGTATAGGAAGATTCAATTAATAAATTTTTATTATAAAACTTGATCAAAGAAAGGGATTGTAGGAAATAGTAGATCAAAACAACTATTTCCATCATAACTAGATATTCCACATAACACGATACTTATATTAAAAATTTAGCGATAACATATATAGAATTGTAGAATAAATAAAAATTATCTTTATTAAAATTTATCACCTTATTTCATTTTATAACTATTATTTTTCTATCACTGCAATCATTTTTATTAAATTTTCAATAATTAAGAAAATTATAAAATTGTCTCCGGTTAAGAACGATAATAATTAAAAACTTCAACTTGAATAGAGAAAAGTTATTTTTACTTAATTTCCTGTATTTTTCTTACATAAAATCTAGATCTAAATTATCACTCTCATTAGTTAAGTAATGAAAGCATACAAATTATCAAAATTATGATCAACAGTAATATCTAGAAAAATTTAAAATAATATATATTAATTATAAAGTGAATTTTATAATTTATTATATTACTCATCATTTTAAATGAATTATAAGGTATGGAAAACGGTTTTAATTTTACATAAGAGTCTTAGTATATGCTTTATTTGTTTTTTCTACAATTCATATAATTATGGTTAACATATATATATTAAAAATATTAATTTATTTTTATTTAAAATGATCTTTCAAAATAATAAGTTTTTTTAATAATGAAAAATTCAAAGTGATATTAAAACATAATATTATTTATTTTATTACTGACTAGATAAACCTATATTTTTTTGAAATTACGTTAAATAGGATTAATAAAAAGCGATTTAATTGTTTAAAAATATTTCAATAATTCTACAATCGTTTGATAATTAGATCTTTCTTTAACAAAATTAATGATAATTTCAGCTTAATTAAATTTTTTGTAAACTTCATAAAATAAAAATAAATAATAAAAATGATAGAAATCTGTAAATGAACGCTTATTTAACAAGTATAATTCCTATAAAAGGTAAATGATACGAAAAATATTATTTCCAGAGCAAACCCACAATACTTTCCAACTAATCCAATTTTTGTCCAGATAATCGTAAAAAGCGAAATAATAGGCATATAAAAATAACAATCTACTAACTATGATTGTTTGATACTTAGAAAAAACAAACATTAAATATTTCTTTAATGAAAGAATTTGGTAAATTTCTGACTTAATTTTGAGTTTTGTAAGAAATTTAGGATTTTTCTGATGTTTATTCATTATATATTTCATTACTTCAATTAATTTTGATATAAAATTTATAAAGGAAATCAATGGTTGCCACTCAATCTTATTATATTTAATCTATTATTATATTTTAAATAAATAATAATAATTATTATATTGCATCTTTAATATCAATTTTGCAAAAATATTTATTTAGTTAATTAATTTGATTAAATTATCGTGATGTTACGTAAATATTATATTAATCAACTTAATATAATCCAAAAAAATAAGATAGGTTACTAATATTCTATTAAAAATAAATATTTACTAACCATAGTCTTCTTTCTGCTTAATTTAAACAAAAGACTTCATGATAAAACAATATAAATAGGTATAAATATCCATGTCAAATAAATTGGTACTTGTCCTTAACTGTGGTAGTTCTTCCCTTAAATTTGCTATCATTGATCCTGTTAATGAAAAAAAAGAAATATCTGGTTTAGCAGAATGCTTTAATCTACCAGAAGCACGTATTAAATGGAAAATAGATAGTATTAAAAAGGAAAGTGTTTTAGGTAAAGGTGCTCTACATAGAGAAGCAATAACTTTTATTGTCAATCAAATTTTTACACAAAAAATAGAATTAGCAAGAAAAATTTCTGCTATTGGTCATCGTATTGTTCACGGAGGTGAAAAATTTACCAAATCAGTTGTTATTAATGATGAAGTTATTGAAGGTATTAAAGCATCTATTCCGTTTGCTCCATTGCATAATCCTGCTGGTATTATTGGAATTGAAGAAGCTAAAAAAGCATTTCCACATTTAAATAATAAACATGTTGCTGTATTTGATACTGCTTTTCATCAAACTATGCCAATTGAATCTTATTTATATGCTCTTCCTTATAATCTTTATAAAGATCATGGTATCCGTCGTTACGGAGCACATGGTATAAGCCATTATTATGTTTCCCAGAAAGCATCCAAAGAACTTAATAAATCAATTAATGAACTGAATATAATTACATGCCATTTAGGAAATGGTGGATCTGTTACTGCTATAGTTAATGGGAAATCTATTGATACCTCAATGGGTCTTACACCTCTAGAAGGCTTAGTAATGGGAACGCGTAGTGGTGATATCGATCCGGCTATTGTATTTCATCTTCATAACGAATTAGGAATGAGTATTGATAAAATAAATAGATTATTAACAAAAGAGTCTGGCATACTTGGATTAACTGAAGTCACTAATGATTTCCGTTATATCGAAGAAAATTATAATACTAAGATAAATGCAAAAAGGACGATGGATGTTTATTGTCATCGTTTAAGTAAATATATCAGTTCTTATTGTGGATTAATGAAAGGTCGATTAGACGCAATTATCTTCACAGGCGGTATTGGAGAAAATTCAGCCATGGTACGTGAGTTAACACTTAAAAATTTTTCTTTAATTGGTATTAAGTATGATCATAAACGTAACTTAGCTGCACGATTTGGAAAATTAGGAAAGATTACAACGGATGATAGCATTCCTGCTTTGGTTATTCCAACTAATGAAGAGTTGGTTATTGCTCAAGATGCTAGTCGCCTAATAACATTAATAGATTAAATACTTCCAATTTATCAATTTAGAAAAGTGCTTTGTTGAACATCTTGTAACTTTAAAGAGGTAGATTTTGTGGCCCGTACAATAATGTTAATACCGACTGATATTAGTGTTGGCTTAACTAGCGTCAGTTTAGGAATAGCCCATTCAATGGAGAAAAAAAAAGTTAACTTAACCTTTTTTAAACCTATTACTCAATCCTGTTTTGATAATAGAGATGAAACAACTGAAATATTACGATTTTATTCTAGCGTTCAGATTTCTGAACCACTGAAAATGAATTATGTTGAGTCGTTGCTAGCTAATAATCAGAAAGATATTCTGATGGAAGAGATTATTGGACGTTATCATAAAAATACACAACATTCTAAAGTTATTTTAATTGAAGGTTTAACCCCTACTCGTAACCACACTTTTGTGCAGTCATTAAATTATAACATTTCTAAAGCACTTGGAGCTGATATTATATTTGTAACTGAATTGGTAGGAAAGAATACAGAAGAACACTTTAAAGAACATAGTATTGAATTACTCAGTGCAGAGTTTGGCGGTATACAAAATAAAAATATCACTGGAGTGATTATCAATAAACTCAATGCACCGTTTGATGAGCATGGTCGTACCCGACTTGAATTGTCAGAAATATTTGATAATTCAATTAAATATACTCTCTCGAAAATTAATAGAAAAATTTTAATTAAAAATAGTAAAATTCCAATATTGGGTTGTATTCCATGGAATTTTGATCTAATCGTCACGCGTGCTATTGATATTGCTAATCATCTGAATGCTATTATCCTTAATAAAGGAGCGGTGCAAACTCGTCGAATAAAATCGGTTATTTTTTGTTCTTGCGGTGTTCCAAATATGTTAAGCCTATTTCATCCAGGGTCATTGCTGGTAACCTCTTCCGATCGACATGATGTTATTCTATCAATTTGTTTAGCAGCAATGAATGGCATTAAAATTGGAGCGTTACTATTAACCGGAGGTTACCATATTGCTAAACCAATATACAATCTTTGTCAACGTGCTTTTAAAACCGGTTTACCTGTATTAATGGTACATAGTAATACCTGGAAAACTTCATTAAACTTACAAAATTTCAGTTTAAAAGTTCCTACTGATGATTATGAGCGGATTAAAAAAATACAAAACTATATTTCTTTACATATTAATCAAAAATGGATTGATTCACTTAGTGTTGATTCAACACGTCCTAAACAATTATCTCCTCCTGCTTTCCGTTATCAATTAACAGAGTTAGCACGTAAAGCTAACAAATGTATTATACTTCCGGAAGGTAATGAGCCACGTATGATAAAAGCTGCTGCTATTTGCACTGAAAGAGGAATTGCTACTTGTATTCTTCTAGGTGAACCAGATGAAATAAAAAGAGTTGCCGATTCTCAAGGAGTTAAATTATGTTCAAGAGTTAAAATTTTAGAACCAAAGTTAATTCGTGAAAATTACGTTGATCGTTTAGTTGAGTTACGAAAAAATAAAGGCATGACTAAAATTTTAGCGAATAAAGAATTAGAAGATAATGTAGTATTAGGGACTATGATGCTTGAAAAAAATGAAGTTGATGGTTTAGTTTCTGGTGCTATTCATACCACAGCAAATACTATTCGCCCACCATTACAATTGATAAAAACTTCTCCTGGTAACTCAATTGTTTCTTCAATATTCTTTATGTTGTTACCTGAACAAGTATTAGTTTATAGTGACTGTGCGATAAATCCAGATCCAACTGCTGAAGAATTATCAGAAATTGCCATACAATCATCTGACTCTGCTAAAGAGTTTGGTATTGAGCCAAGAGTTGCAATGATTTCTTATTCTACTGGAAATTCCGGTTCTGGTAGTGATGTGGACAAGGTTCGTAAAGCAACCTATTTAGCGAAAATAAAAAGACCAGATTTAGTTATTGATGGTCCATTGCAATATGATGCAGCTATTATGGCTGATGTTGCTAAATCTAAAGCACCAAATTCTCCGGTAGCCGGTCAAGCAACAGTATTTATTTTTCCAGACCTTAATACTGGAAATACCACTTATAAGGCGGTGCAACGTTCTGCTAATTTAGTTTCTATTGGACCCATCTTACAAGGGATGCGTAAACCTGTTAATGACTTATCCCGTGGTGCACTAGTTTATGATATAGTTTATACTATTGCACTTACTGCTATTCAGGCAATAGTTAATACGAAATTAAAATAACTATTTTAGTTGATATAAAACAAAAACTATATCATATTTTAATTTTATTCACTAAAGAATTAGTTAATAAATAACATTAATAAATGGATTTAATTTTTTATTAACAAGTAAATGAATAAATATAATTAATTTATGATTAATTTTTAGATTTTATTTTTAATTAATTAATTTTATTCAATAAATTAAATTAAATTAGAATTATTAAAATAGGTTCTTCCTCCTTCTCCTAACTAACTTAAAATTATTTTTTAATTAAGTTAATCGTATATCATATTTCTCTTGATGTATTAGGAAAGATATTTCATTTAGAATTATGATCTCTATAAGTTATTTTAGAATTAGTATTATTAAAAAAATATAAGAGAGAATATATACTAAATATATTTTTTATTTACGATTATATGTAACGTAACGGTAATATATAAAACATGCCATTTGATTTTATTTTTATAATTTTATAAAAATAAACATTTGGATTCTATTTATTAGTTTATTATAATCAATACTTTATTATTGATATCATCAAGTAAATATAATTACTAGTTTAATAAACTATAGAAGAAATTATTTCTAAAAAATTAAATTTATAAGAAAATCATCTTAATATCTTATAAATATTCTTTTCTTGCTATATAATTTTGTTTTTTAATTTATAAATGGAATCCTATCATGAATAAACTTCATTATGTTTAAATAATTTTAAATCAATAAAAGAATTATATAGAGATATTCTATAAATATATTTATATTATGAATAATAATAAATATTAAAATAATTAATTTCGTTGAATTTTAAAAAAATCATTTTTTAAGAAAATTCAACAAAATGATCATTTCAAAAACTTTATTTTTATAAAGATTCTTAATTCTTATATTCATGATTGAAACGGTGGTTCAATATCATAAATAGAGTTTATATGAATTTTCATATCATTGAATACAAAATATTCCAAATAAAATACTTATTATTAATATATTTATAGATATCTAGGATGTAATAATTATTATTATAAATAATATATAAAATTTTCTCTAACTTGAAATAAACTAAATAAATTAGTAATAATAATTCTTTATTAATGTTATTATATATTCTTATTTTCTATTAACTGTTATAAAATATTGTGTAAAATATATAGTAAACCTATTTATTTTTAATGTTTTTAACAAGCATTGTATTGCTCAGTATAAGTATTAACCTCAATAAAGTTGAAAGAATGTATATATTCACCCCACTACTGTTTATAAAATTACTTTAGTTACCAATAAATTTAATAAAAAATAGATATCTTTTCTTGTTTTTACTTTGTTAAAGGTATAATTAATTCAATTAAAATCCTTTATTATAAGAATCTTTATTTTTATATTTGAAAATAAATATACTATTTTCAATATTTATATTTAATTATAAATGAAACTATAATATTTTAATATTAAAAAACAAATCTAAAAAATTAACTTTTTATAGAAATTGAAAACGTTTATTAATATCAATTTTTACTAATTTATTTTTTTCTAGAAAAATACTACTTGAAATATTTAGAAGAGGAAAGATTAAGATCAGAAGAATCACTGACTAAAACTTAGGTCATCAATTTTAAAAAAACAATCTCTTTTTCTAAAAAGTCCAGGACGGATATATTTAGAATTTGATTTCTCTCTTTCTTTGTATTTTGGATTTATAAAAATATTTTTATAAATCCAAAATACGAAAATAAGATACATTATTTAGATCATTAAATAAATAAATTAAATGGTCCAATAAATAACTTTAATTTGCGTACTCATTTATAGATTAAAGAACAAAAATAATATTTTATGAAAATTACTAAAAATAAAAGAGGGATAAATAAAAGTGAATTGTGGATTAATAATAGAAAAATTACCAAAGTTTTTGGACCATATTTATTAGCTATCCTTATGATTAAAAGGAAATTCTAAGTAAGTTCAACATTTTCTATATATCCGAATTTATTAACAAATAGTATCCAAGATGGAATTTTTTCTACATTAAAACCTATAAATAATAAAAAGTTTATTTATTAAAATTGAAAATTCTTTTAGATAATGAAAGAGATATATTGAAGATATTTTTCCAATATTAAAAATAGAATTAGGTGGCTTAATTGGTAAAGAGAAAATTATACTTTATGAATCCTAATTAATGATATGATTAATTTTTATTAAATCTTAATTGAGATATTTGTAACTAGTATCTTTCTTAATTTAATATTACTTTCTTCTTATATTTTGAAGTTTATTCATAATAGTTATTATATTACAGAAAATCTAAATAGATCCATATTATTTCTATAAAAAATTGTAAATCAACTTTTGAATTTGAAAGTTAAAAAAATTAAATGATAAGGTTTTACTCAAATTACTCCGTGATTTATTATTGAAGGTAGTTTTCCTCTCGTTTATAATAATTATTATATGGAATAAATTTTCGATTTTTCTGAAAAAATTTTAATTATTATCTAATTATGATAGAACTATAAAAAATTTATTTTTAAAATTAATTAATAAAAAAAATACTATATTTTTATTATGTTTAAATAAAAAATATTATTAATTTTATTAAAAAATAATTTAATTCAATTTAAAACTAAAAATGTTAAAATCATTATTTAAATTTATTATAAAATGAATAATTACCTTAAAATCCTGTCCAACGAGTAAATAAATTTTTTGATATAATCATACTTATACCATACTGATCCAATATGCGATTAACTGTTTGATCGATAATATCTTGTATTGTTTTTGGTTTATGATAAAAAGCAGGCATTGGTGGAAAAATTATCGCGCCAATCTCTATAAGATTCATCATTAATTTTAAATGACCTATATGTAAAGGTGTTTCCCTGATGCCCAATATTAATTTACGTTTTTCTTTTAAAATTACATCAGCCGATCGTGTAATTAACGTATCATTATAACTATTAGCAATACCAGATAATGTTTTTATTGAACAAGGCATAATAATCATACCAGAAGTAATAAATGAACCAGAAGATATTGCTGCAGCAATATCCCTATTATCATAAACAACACCTGCCATTGCTTGAACATCACGTAAGGTATAAATTGTTTCTAATCCTAATGTTTTCTTTGCAGCTGAACTAATAATTAAATGAGTTTCAATATCACCAATATTACGCAAAACCTCAAGTAAACGAATACCATAAATCACACCACTAGCGCCTGTTAATCCAATAATTATTTTCTGCATTATTTTCGCTCAATAATAACTATTAAATAAATTTTATATATTATAGGCTTAACGATATTCAATTAAATCTAAATTAAGTCAAAACATAAAAATAATTTAACCTTCGTTATAAATTTCCAGATTCTCAATTTCATTATATGCTTGGAACTGATTTTCCTTTCGGAAATTTTTTAAATAATTTAAATAAGATTGATCAACATCCTTAGTAACATAAATACCATTAAAAACTGAACATTCAAAGGTAGTTATATCTAAATTTTCTTCTCTAACTGCGGCAATTAAATCAGTAAGATCTTGAAAAATTAAATTATCCGCACCAATAAGTTTACAAATTTCATCTATTTCACGTCCATGAGCAATCAATTCATTGGAAGATGGTATATCAATACCATAAACGTTAGGAAAACGAACTTCTGGTGATGCTGAAGCAAAATAGACTTTTTTTGCCCCTGCTTCACGAGCTAATTCAATAATTTGTTCAGAAGTTGTTCCCCTCACGATGGAGTCATCGACTAATAAAACATTTTTATCTCTGAATTCTGCTCGATTCACATTCAGCTTACGACGTACTAATTTACGTCTTTCTTTCTGTTCTGGCATTATAAAAATACGACCAACATAAGGATTCTTAACAAAACCTTGACGATAAGGTTTATTTAAAATATAAGCGATTTCTAATGCACTATCACAGGAAGTTTCAGGAATCGGAATCACAACATCAATCTTCAAATTCTGCCATTCGCGAGCAATTTTTGCACCTAATTTTTGTCCCATTCGCAAACGAGCCTTATTAACCGAAATTTTATCGATAAAAGAATCTGGTCTGGCTAAATAGACAAATTCAAATAAACAAGGAACTAATTTTGGATTTTTTGCACATTGATGCGTAAAAAGTTGACCATGTTCAGTAATATAAATCACTTCACCTGGAGCTACATCACGCAAAAATTCAAAACCAAGTGTATCTAAAGCAACACTTTCAGAAGCAACCATGTATTCATTTTGACCTTTTTTTAATATTCGATTACCAAGTACTAAAGGACGAATACCAAACGGGTCACGAAACGCAACTAAACCATGACCAATAATCATTGCTACACAAGCATAAGCACCACGAACTTTATTGTGCATTGCAGAAATAGCACTAAAAATATCTTCTGCAGTCAAAGGAAAATGATCAAATTGATCAAGTTCATAAGCAAGAGCATTGAGCAAAACTTCTGAGTCAGAATAAGTATTTACATGACGACGAGCTGTTTCAAATAGAGTTTTTCTTAACTCATGCGCATTAGTTAAATTACCATTGTGGCTTAACGTAATACCAAAAGGGGAATTAACATAAAAAGGTTGTGCTTCAGAAGCACTAAAACTACCAGCAGTTGAATAGCGAACATGACCAATTCCCATCTTCCCACGTAAACAAAGCATATGGCGAGCAGTAAATACATCTTTTACTAAACCATTTGATTTTCGCAAACGAAATTGATTATTTTCATCAATTGTTGCAATGCCTGTAGCATCTTGTCCACGATGTTGAAGCATTATTAGTGCATCATAAATTGATTGATTAACTGGTGTAAAACCAGCAATACCGACAATACCGCACATCTCTACTTTTCCTCATCATCTAATCTGGTGATGTTTTCTAATAAGAACTTGAGGCATTTTTTAAAAAATTTAAAACTAATTTAATCATACTATTAAATTTAGGTATTAATTCAGAGTGTTGCCAATTTTCAGTTTTTGGCAAAGGTGTAAAAGTATTCAGAAAAAACAAAATTATAGATGCTATCAATATACCGCGAAATATACCAAAACATATACCTAATAAGCGATCAGTGCTAGATAATGCAGTTCTCTCAACTAAAGAACTAATCATGTAATTAACTATAGCGCCTATAATTAAAATTGAGATAAACAAAATCAAAATGGCAATACCATTCCTAATTAACATATCGTTGAAACTAGTAAGATGTGTTGCCATATAAGGATAAAATTTGATAGAAATAAAAAAAGCACAACTTAAAGTAATAAGTGATAGAGATTCTCGTACAAAACCACGAATTGAACTAACTAAAGTAGAAAAACTAATGATAGCAATAATAATATAATCAATCCAAACCATAATTTTAATCCAAAAAAAATAAACATTAATTTTATTAAATACATTCTATAAAAATAGAAATGTTTATGTTAACTATTCCTATGAAATAAATTAATGATATTAAATAATTATATTAACTATTTAATATCAAATATTTTTCTATTAATACATCTATTTTAAGGTTTATAACTTTGTATTATTCCTTGTAAACCAGTTAAATTTTTCAGATTTGGTAAAATAGACTGTAATTTTTCTCTCGAAGCGTTTAGTCCGATAAAAATTCGTGTCAACTGACCATTAACTGGTAATGATGGTTTACTATAAACCTGATAACCAGAAAAACGTAATTTTGTAATAATTTCCTCCGCTTTTTCTATATTCTTAAGTACTCCCAACTGAATAACATAAGCTCGACCTTTTGGTATTTTAATTTTTCTATTTAATTTATTAATTTTTTCTAGAATTAATTCTTTGTTTTTAACAATTTTTATTACTGATTTAGTTTTTTTTTCTTGAAAAGATAAATTATTTTCCAATTTGTCTTTCAAATTAGAAACGTTATTAGAGATAATTCCTTCCTCATCTTTTTCTAAAGATATTGCTACTGTTTTAGCATTAATTAAAGAAATAGGTTCAATTTTATATATACTTCTATCCTTAGGAATTAAGGAAAACTCTTCAAATTCAATCTTATTATGTTTCTTATTTTTATCAAATAATAAGAATAATACAATAATGCTAATAGTAATAACAACAATCGGTTTCACTAATCGAATTTGAAAATTATTGCTCACCTAAATTCTCCTTTTTATCTGCAACTTCATAACTTCAGCAACGGTACGAAATGAGCCAAAAACTAAAACAATATCATGTTTATTAACTTTTTCCATTATCTGAAACCAAGCATCTTTAACAGTATCTAATTGATATGAAGAATTAATATATTGTGCTAATTGTCCAACATCAGCACCACGTGTCCCACTTAGTGAAGAAAGATACCATTCATTAACTTGAGGAAGTAGATAAGATAAAGTATTTTTTATATCTTTATCGGTTAACATAGCTAAAATTGCATAAACTTTAGTATTTTTTTTCTTTGGTAATTGGGATACTTTATCAGCTAAATAAGCTGCTGCATGGGGATTATGCGCAACATCTAAAATTACACAAGGTTGCTTACATATAATATCAAAACGACCTGGTAATTTTGCTTTAAGAAGCCCATTCTGAATATCTTGCTCTGATATAGTTTGAATAATAGGATCACGATCCTTGATTAAACAATTGATAATTGCCAATGCTGTTGCAGCATTTGATAATGGGACTTTTGGAAAAATTAATTTCTTAAATTCAGTTTCATGAGATTGCCAATGCCAATAATCATTCTGCGATTTAAATTTCCAATCTATCCCACAACGAAATAACTCTGCTCCAACATCTTGAGCAACCTTATTAATCGAATTAGGAATATCTGGTTCACCTATAACTGCGTAGCGTCCTGATCGAAAAATACCCGCTTTTTCATAACCAATCTGCTCACGATCACTACCAAGAGAATCAATATGATCTAATGCAATTGTAGTGATTGCAGAAATATTTGCATTCACAATATTAGTTGCATCTAAACGTCCACCTAAACCTACTTCTAAAATAACTACATCAAGTTTAGCTTGTTTAAATAACTTCAAAGCAGCTAAAGTACTATATTCAAAATAAGTTAATGTAGTTGTACCTCGTTTAGATTCGATATCAGAAAAAACTTTACAAAATATCTTTTCAGATAACATTTTACCTTGAATCCTAACACGCTCAGTATAATGCAGCAAATGTGGAGAGCTATAAACACCAACTTTTAATCCTGCTTCAATTAAAATTAATTCCAGTATATGGCAGGTAGTTCCTTTACCATTTGTTCCTGCAACAGTAATAACTTTTTTGGCTGGATTTAAAAGATCTAATCTTTTAGCAACAAAACTAATCCGATCAAGTCCCATATCAATAATTTTGATATGTTGATTAGTTAAATAATTTAACCAGGTAGTTAAAGAAGAAGTTTTTTCTGGTACTATTAAATGATCAAATATCTTCTCATTTTTAATCAGATTTGTTGTTAATTTTGTGTTTTTCACAACACTTTTTCTCCAGATTACCTTGAATTAAAGTAGTGGTATCAATTTGATTTATATTTCGAGCAGTCTGTTGAGTTAAAATAGATAGTATTTCGGATAATTTATCCCTCATTTCAGTCCGTCTCATAATTATATCAATTGTACCTTTTTCAATTAGGAATTCACTTCTTTGAAAACCTACTGGTAATTTTTCATGCATAGTTTGTTCAATAATTCTCGGACCAGCAAAGCCAATCAGAGCTTTAGGTTCGGCAATATTAATATCTCCTAACATACCTAAACTTGCTGATACACCACCCATGGTTGGATTCGTAAGTACTGAAATATAAGGAACTCCTCTTTCTTGCAATTTTGCCAGTACGGCACTAGTCTTTGCCATTTGCATCAACGAAATTAATGCTTCTTGCATACGAGCACCACCACTGGCAGAAAAACAAACTAATGGACAATTATCTTCCAATGATTTTTCACCCGCACGAACAAAACGAGCACCAACAACCGAAGCCATTGATCCTCCCATAAAAGCAAATTCAAAAGCTGCTGCAATAACTGGCATACCTTTAAGCATTCCTTTCATCACGATTAAAGCATCTTTTTCATTTGTTATTTTTTGTGCCGATAATATGCGATCTTTATATTTTTTTGAATCACGAAATTTCAAAATATCTTTAGGTTCTAATTCACTACCTAATTCATTCATAGTTCCTTGATCAAGAAAAGAAGCTAGACGTTGACGGGCTGAAATACGCATATGAAAATCACATCTTGAGCATACAAATAAATTACTTTCTAATTCAGGATAATATAATATTTGTCCGCAACTATCACATTTTGTCCAAATTCCTTCAGGAATATTCGCTTTGCGAGTCTTTATAATATTTCTTTTATTAAGAATCTTTTCAATCCAGCTCATTAATAGCCCTTTATTGGAAACTAGATTATCAATCTTATTATTATATTAATAATTAACTAAATACTAAAGAATACTGAATAAAATTTACTAAACATTATAAGATAAAAATTATTTAATGTTTTTAAGAAACTGTTTTCTTTTAAAAATACTTAATGATAGCGTACATATCTTATATTATACTAGAAGAATAGAAATTAAAATAAATAATGATTTTAAACTTTCTTGAAAGTTAGTAAATTACTAAAATATAATCTACATATAAATAAAATAATACGAAGAAGTAATAATCTCTCTAATATTACATTTTAAAAAAGTAAAATAAAGATATTATATTCTTCTCAATTTTGTAAGAATTGAAATAAATTTTTTAATAAAAAATATAAATTTAGTTAAAAATAATCGTTTTGTCTCTATTTTTCATAAAAAATCTATTTTTCAAAATAAATAGACAAAAATTCTTGAATTAGAATTACTAAACAAATGATCAGTGAATAAAGTGACAAATATTATAACTAAACTTTATCACCAATAATCGTAAGCAATAATTATTAGTACTAAATTAAAATGAATATCTAGATTATCACTTTCTAGTTATTTTAATGCACCAATAATAAATAATAGGAAATCACTTACTAAAAGTAGTAAATAATGAATTCAGTTTTAGAAAAAACCTATTAAAAATAAAATGAAGTATAGCTAAATTCTATACTTAGAAACTATTTCATATAAATAAAATTCAATTTCTATAAAAATCAATAGTTTAATATAGCTTATAGCAGTTTGTAATTAAACAAAAAATTAAATTTTATTCTTCTAATAAAAAAAAATTTCCTATGTTCTTCTTAGGTAGTTTATATTTTGAGGGATAATCGACAGAAACCAAGTAAAGTCCTTCTGCTTTTGCGGTTATTGACGCCTTTTTTCTATCTTTTAATTCTAAAAGCTCTTCTATCCAGCTAATATTTTGATTACCAGATCCTATTGAAAGTAAACTACCGACAATATTTCGTACCATATGATAAACAAAAGAATTAGCTTTAATATCAATCACAATATATTTACCGTAACGATTTACATGAACATACATTATATTACGAAAAGGTGATTTAGATTGACAGTTAATAGATCTGAATGAAGTAAAATCGTGCTCCCCAACTAGTGACTGAGCTGCAGTATGCATTCTCTCAGCATTTAATGGTGCATGATAGTGTGTAACGCCTGCTGCTAATATTACTGGTCGATAACAATGATTAAAAATAATATAACGATATTGACGTGCAATAGCACTAAAACGAGCATGAAAATCTGATGTAACAATTTTGCTCCAATGTACGACGATATCAGAAGGTAAATAACTGTTAACACCTATCGTCCAGGCAGAATCTTTACGTATAACGGATGTGTCAAAGTGGATTACTTGACCTGTAGCATGCACACCTGCATCAGTACGTCCAGCACAATAAACTTGAATAGACTCATTCGCAATTTTAGTTAATGCAAACTCTAAACAAGATTGAATACTTTTTACCTGTTGTTGACGTTGCCAACCATAATAATTACTTCCACTATATTCAACACCTAACGCAATTTTATTCATTTGTACAAAATTTCACTTTTCTAAATATTAATATTATTTATTTATTCATTAATCGCTTCGAGATTTCTATTCATATTTAACTACTATTAAATTAAATAATTAGTAATCAACGAAAATGTAATATTTAAAATTGTTCCATAACCATTATAATTATAACTAATACTTAATCAGATCACTATTTGAAGCACATCTGTTACTTGAATTGAAAAATATTTTCTGTAATATTGTAAATATCCATTAAATTAAGTAATTTTTTTCTAGTTTTTTATTATTGTACTTAATTATACATAATATTTTTATATAATCTACTTGTTGAATTAGCATAAACGAAGCAATTATAAATATTTGATAAATATTAATAATTCATTATTCTAACAAATCTATATATTCAATTGACCAACTAAACTTTCCCTTTCACCATAAATTTTATATTATCATTTATTAATATTTTAATAAATTAAATGTTATCCCATTTAATAAGAAAACTTATTTATTAATAGAAAATCATCCCATTTTCATTTTTATAACATACTTTAAAACAAAAAAATAATTTCATTAATATAAGCGATTAATTCAAGGAATATTAATTTAATAAATTAATAAAGGAATAATAATCTTCTGATAGTTATATCATAAAATAAAATGATCTTACGATCATGGGTGGTAAGGGTAATCAGGAAATAACATTGATAAATAATCTAGTTTAAAACGATTAATCGGATATATTTTTATATATAAAAACTACTATTTTAAAAAATAAAATAACTATTTTCTGGTTACTTTATTTTGAATAATAAGAAAAGTTTTTTAGAAGTAAAAATATCTATACTTTTATCAAAAAATAATTATAGATCCATAATAGAGTCTTTTATTTATTATAATAAATATTATTTTTCTGATATTGTTTTTATTTATTCAGATAATATAAGTTTTATCAAAATTAAACTAAGATTTTTATAATAAATTTAAATACGGATTTCCACTTGAAAAATTTGCTATATCTAATAAATTTTTGATTCAACTTTCTATTATTATAGAATTTCAAATTTTCTAAGCACTTTAAGTTTAAATTAATTTTTGTACATTGAAACCTAATCCTTTTAAGATATTAGCTGTATCTAGATTATTACAATTTATTTTAAGAGATGACCATTCACGTCGTTCTGGATAATATTTACGTAAATAATCAAACTTTCCGGGAATATGAGCAACATTTCTTAATGATTTATCGTCATTTCTTACGTCATAAATTAAATGCACTAAAGACTTTAAATTTGCTTGTGTTAATTTACCATAAAAACTAAGTTCATTAAACTTAGAGATAGGTAATAAATCATCTATGTTTATTTTATGCGATTTCCCTAAAAATTCACTAAATATATTAAAAATCTGAGTGGTACCTCGCGCTTTACCTTCAAGGGAATAACCAGCAATATGTGGAGAACCAATCCTAACTTTAGCTAATAAAGGTAATGAGATAATAGGTTCATCTTTCCAAACATCTAATATAACATCGATTTTCTTACCTCTTTCTAATGCTTTTAATAACTCCTGATCATCAATAAGTTCTCCTCTGCTAGTATTTAACAATATACGTCCTGACGGAATAGAAGCAAACAACTCTTCATTTAATAAATGATAAGATGAATAACGTCCGAACTTATTTAAAGGAACATGAAAAGTCAAGATATCAGCCTCACTAATTAATTTTTCTAGTGAATAAAATTTTTCAGTATTATCACCAGCGTCTGCACGAGGCGGATCACAAAGTAACGTGTTAACACCCCAGCATTTTAAAGCTGCATTAAGACGACTACCAATGTTACCAACCCCAACGATACCAATTGTTTTTTCTCGCAAATCAAAGCAATCATTTTCAGCCACTAACAACAAAGAAGAAAAAATATATTCTACCACTGCCGTTGAATTACAACCCGGTGCGGCAGAAAAAAAAATTCCTTTTTGCAGTAACCATTTCCTATCTACATGATCAAATCCGGAGGTTGCAGTACCAACAAATTTTATTTTGCTCTCTTTTAGTAATGTTTCATTTACTTGAGTAACAGAACGTACTATTAAAGCATCTATTGTTGTTAGGTCTGAAGATAAAATTGAACGCCCAGAAACTATCTTAACTTCACAAATTTTCTGAAATAATTGTTTTGCGTAAGGAATATTTTCATCAATCAATATTTTCACTTATCTCTTCCAAAGTATCTTTATAAAAATTAATAAATTTTTTAATATTTGATAAAATATCAAACGTTTTTTCTATATTTTTTACTCATAGATAAATAATTTTTGTGATTAAATTCTTTTAATTAATTAAAAGATTAGCTATAAATTAATTTTTAATATTTTCTTATTTTATATTTCGAGTAAAAAATATTAGTGATTTATTACAAATAAAGTATTTTAAATATAAAGATTACTAATCTTTTAAAAAATTATGTAAATAGCATTAATTTAATATTCTTTTATTAAAATTTTTTCTATTTTTTAAGAAAAAATCCATCAAGAATTTTTTAAAATAAAAATGAAGTATTATGTTTTTTCATTTTTATTTATATAAATTATTTTATAAAATTCATACAAATAAACGCAAAAATTTTAATTAGATCTTCCCATTTCTATGTTAACTATCCAAGTCTATTTCTTTTTGAAAATTGATAATATTATTTAAGTAGTAACTTTTTTTCCTTTTAAATCATACTTCTGCATTAACTAAAGATAATATAATTATAGATAAATATTTTTTGAAAAAAAAGATTCTGAACTTATTTAATCTATGAAAAAATAAGGTTTTAGATTTATTTTATTTTAATTTCTAATTATTAGAAGGTTTTTAATAAAAGAAATAAAAATATTTTAATCAGAAAGAAAAGGTTCGTATTTTCATCAAATTAAAATTATTTCTAAAATGTAACTGATATATCATCCAATCATCTCTTCCTGATTTAATATTTATTTTCCATGCTATATTTATTTCAATTTGATCAAATTAATGATCCATCTAACTCTAGAGAATACTATAAAAATATAATTTTTATTATATATTTATTGAAAATCGTAATCTATTGATCTATATAAATAATAATTTAATATATAATTCTTTTTATTTTTTCAAAAATGTATTTTCTTAAAGATATCGAAATTTCAATCTCTAAAAACGATACTATCCATTGATAATTAAAGATTTTTTCATAAAACAAAAAAATAAATCGAACATTTCATATCTTATTTATTCAAATAATCATAACCCTGATTTCATTATTTCTAATCACTTTTTGAAAAAACAGTGATTATTTTACTGCTTAATTGTCAATGAGTCATTGAAAAATAAATATAAGAATACTGATATAATTTCTATCCATAATTATATGGAACTGAGAATAACCTATTTAATTCCTAGTCTGTTGCCAACATTAGAATTTTTTATCTATATAAAACATATAAATATTAAATAATGATCAATTTTTTATAAAATTATTAATTTTATTTTGATGCCAAAAGAAATATCTTCTTAATTAGAATCAAGAAAGAAGATATATATCTGCTATAATTTTCACTTCTTAGTGATTTTAAGGATATAGAAATTATTGCAATTCTTATATTTACAGGTTTTATAAATATATTTTTTATTAAGTAATCAGGGAGATGAAGAAACAGTATCCTTTTAATACTCTCCTCTCTTCCCCTCTAAAGATATATGAACAAAATTCTTCTTTATGAAAAGTTTTGTTTATTTTAGTATTTTCTGACGTTACTTAAATAAATAATTATTCAATCATTATTTATTTGAATAATTTTTTACAAAAATAAATTTCCATATAATTTAATTATATATCAGTACTTAACATTAATAATAATTATTTATTTTAATAAAAACTATATATCTTAAAAAAAAGAAATAGCCATATTTTTTTATAATATTTTAACTATATAAATTAATTTACTAAGTGTATAATAATTTATTTTACACTAAGTGATTATCCTAATAACTATTTATTACAATACTTATATTGAGAACTAATAATATCTATACTATAGTATAGGATATATTTGGTTCTTAATATTCAGATAGAATCTAATTATGATCATCAATCATCCTATTACAATTTTATATCAATAAAATAATACTAAAATATAAAATAATTAACAGATTATAAATAAAATTAAATTTTTCATATTTATAGTTTTTAACTATAATCATTTCTGTAGAGTTAGAGATTAGAACAGTAGAAAATATTTTTAAAATTTATGACTATTTTATTAGTATTTACTTCTTTTAGTGCTTACTAATTTATGATGAGATGTATTTAAAATCAGGTATAGTTGTAGTGTTAATTCATAATTAAAAATTTTTTATTTTAATTGTTCGTTCGAGATGATTATTTACAATAATTTTACTTATTATTTTAAAACAGAATTATCATATCCCTTAAATACTTACTATTAATTTTTATTATTATTAATGGTTATTATATTCAAAAATTTATTCTTTTTATTATTTTATCATTAGTATTTTGATTGGTAAAACTTTTATTTTTTAATAAATCGTTGACTATTTGACTTATTACTTAAAGTGATCTTTTAGTATTTTAATAAAGAAAATTAAATTAAAATTAATTACTGAATGTTTATCACTACTTTTTCTTATTCAATATATGCTTAATAAAATTTTGAATTTAATTCAACTTCCCAATTATTGATCATTTTATATTTAAATTATATTATATATAATATTTACTATTGTTAATTTTACTATTCAAAAATTAGAAAATTACGGTAGAAAATATTTAATTTAATTTTATTTTATTTTTTTTTGAAAATAAAATCTCAATATTAATTAGGATCTATTAATCGGTTATATTTAGTACCATTTCATTATCGATATTTTTTAAATAAAATAGATAATAATTATTCTTTAATTGACGATATTTTTAGTAATTAATGTCATTAATCTCAATAATTGAGACAATAATTAACAACTCTATATACATAAATATTAAGAAAAAATTATTTAAAATTCAATAAAAACCAATTACTTATTAAAAAATAATTTATATCCCTAAATTGTTACTTAGATGATTAATTTTTAAAATAGAATTTATTTATGAATAATATTTATTCATTACCAACGAGGCATTAGTTCCACCAAAACCAAAATTATTTGACATTACAGTATTTAATTTTCGATGAGTTGGCTCTGTAATGATGTTCATTGCTCTCGCTTTTTCATCTAAATTATCAATATTGATGTTTGGGGCAATAAATCCATGCTCTAGCATTAACAAGCTATAAATAACTTCATGCACCCCTGCCGCTCCGAGAGAATGGCCGGTCATTACTTTAGTAGCAGAAATCGCTGGTATATTTATACCAAATACTTCACTAATTGCTTCTAGTTCTTTTATATCTCCAATTGGCGTTGAAGTACCATGAGTATTAATATAATCAACGTTTTTAACATCTGCTAATGCCATTTTCATACATCGAACTGCCCCTTCACCTGAAGGGGAAACCATTTCATAACCATCTGAAGTCGCTCCATAACCTACAATTTCAGCATAAATATGTGCTCTACGAGCTAAGGCATGATATAATTCTTCTACTATAACGATACCACCGCCTCCAGAAATAACAAAACCATCTCGATTCTGATCATAGGTTCGTGAAGCTTTTTCTGGAATTGTATTATATTTAGTAGATAACGCACCCATTGCATCAAATTCACAACTTAATTCCCAACTTAATTCTTCAGCACCACCAGCAAAAATGATATCCTGTTTATTTAATTGAATCAGCTCAACAGCGTGGCCAATACAATGGGCAGAAGTTGAACAAGCAGAACTGATAGAATAATTAACACCCTTAATTTTAAAAGGCGTAGCTAAACAAGCTGAAACACCTGAAGCCATTGCTCTGGTTACCATATATGGACCAACACCACGTAATCCCTTTGCACGCATACCATCAGATCCAGCTACTTGATTACGGGGTGAACCACCACCAGAACCAACAACTAAACCTGTACGAATATTTGAAATATGGTCATCAATCAGTTTACCATCTTGAATAGCCTCTTCCATCGCTAAATAAGCATAAATAGAACAATCACTCATAAAACGAAGAAATTTACGATCAATTTTTTGTTTAATATAATCTTCCGTTAACTGAATATTACCCCAAACATGGCTACGTAAACCCATTTTTTTAAATTCTTTTGAAAATCTGATACCAGAACGTCCCGTTTCTAGAGAAGCCAGTACCTCTTGCTGGTTATTACCTATGCTGGAGACAATGCCAAGACCAGTGATTACTGCACGCTTCATTAATTATATTTACCTTATAGTCAAAATTTATTTACTAATAGTTTAGTTTATCTACTTTAGCTTACACTTGTAATCTCAACAAGTCCGATCAGTAAAATTGCTAAAAATATTATCTTCTTACTTTAAGCTTTACTGATCACTAGGAGCGAAATTCAAGTTAAATTTATTAGAATTAATTATTCTAAATATTTTAGATATATTCATGGATAAGATGAGATAAAAGCTAAATTAATCTAGAATAAACAAGATATCTCTTTATACTTTGAATAATTTTATGATGTTTTATAATTCAGAATATATTCTGGAAAAATTTATTTATGTTTTCTTCTTTGTTGTAATCCGTATTTGATAAATCTCTTTTTTCTTTTGATTAGATTAAATAATATCTATTTTTGAAAAAGGATGTTTTCTATTTCCAGATTAAACTTTATGTTAATTTATTAGATTAATTTTATTTAAAGTTTCATAATTAGAGCCTTAAAAACCACTTAAAATCTTTAGTTTTAAAAATTCATTTTTATTTATTAATATGATCTAAAATCATTAGTGATTAACTGAAATACTCAGTATTTTAAAATAAATTTATTGTAAATAACTTTAAATATATAGCAAGATCAATTATAGAATTATTATATAATAAGGATAATATTATCTCTCATCTACAATGATAAATATATAATTATATTAATTAATATTAAAGTACTTTAATATTAATCTAAAGCATCCATTTTTAATAATTAATTTATTAATATAACAAATTTACTCATAAAACCATAACTTTTAGGGAACTAGAATTCCTCTTTTCAAGATTAAGTTATTTTCACAATAAATTAGAGAACTTTTATTACTTTTTATATATAATATCAAAATACTATTATATACAACTTCAATGGTTAAATATTATATTTGAACAAGATTGAATCGACTTAGAACAAATTGGTTTATGAACTCAAAATTGATAATATTAAAAAATATTGCCTATTATTTACTTTTCATTTTATAAAATTTAAAAAATATTACAAAGTAACTATAGCATTAATGCTTTAAAATGAATACAGTCTATTATCTAGATTTTTGTTACAGGAAAGAGATTTGATATTTCCAATAGTTGATAATTGTTTATAAAAAATAAGAATTAATTTTAATAATTATTTTATTTTGGAATACTTTCAATAGATAAAAGTTAATACTCAAAAAAGAAAAAGAACAACGAAAATAATGTATAAAATCACTATTATATTAATAATATTAAATTATATTTAAATTAAATAGAAATTTCATTTAACAGCCGTTTAAAGTTAAATTAATTGATTTAACTATTTGGAATTCTAAAATTCAACCAATTATGAAGCATCTTTATATATCAAAAGTTAACTTTTACTAATTAATGTATTATTTTTTAGGAAAAAGAAATTAAAGAAGATCAATTGACGTTAAAATTTTCTAAATTAAAAAATAAAAACTATTCTTAATTTATTAATATCTTCCTTAACGATTCAATCGGACAGAAGAAATTGATATTAGATAAATATGGATAATGTAAAGAATTTTTTATTTTAAAAGTGATTACCTACTAATAATCGGAATATGTTAAATCTTAATAAATTTATTCTTTAAATACGGATTTATTATATACAAGTATTTTAATAAAAAATTTTATTAAATAAAATTCATAGAATCTATTTTTTATTATCGATTATAAGTAAAGAATTTTGTAGTTTTTAGTGTAATAGGAGGATAACTTATTATCGAATTAACTTTCAAGAAAATTTTTACTTAATTTTAAATTATTACTTTTAATAAAATATATTAACAAATATAAATTTTAATTGATTTTTTAATAAAATTTTATAAGAGAAAAATAAACTTAAGTGTTAATTTTTAAGAAAAATTTAATTATTATTAAAACGAAATTCTTTATTGTGCATTAGTATTATATTTGAATTAAAAAATAAAATAAATGATAAGCTCACTATAAACTTTTCTTGTTAAGAAAAGTTTATAGTGAGCACTTAATTTTATCATAGACACTCCCCCGTGTAAGATACATTTACTAAAAATCTTTTTAACTATTATTAAAATAGTTAAAGTAATATAATTAAATATCATCTAATTTAATTAGATGATGTTTATAGTAACTATAACAATATTTAAAGTAATTATGTTTCTTTTTATTATCAATAGATTAAGTTTTCCATAAATAGAAATCTTAATCCATTATTTCAAATTTAATAAATCAACAAACTTTTGATTTTTATCTGAAATTTAACAATTATTATCAATAAAACTATAAGTTTTGATTAATTTGATTTTTTATGAATTAGAAATTTTATAGCTTGTTTAAAATTTGAGAAAATAAATAAAATTACTTACTGAACGTTTCCAATATTGATAATGTTTTCTGATTTATCGGAAAACAAGAATCCTTGCAATGTTCTATTCTTATTTTTAATATTATAAATAATGCTTTTTTCAAAATTATTCATTTTTTGTTTATTTAGATGAATTTTAATAATATTTGAAAAATATTCAATATCAATTATTGATCAGCAGAAATTAATTACTATAATTAATTATATCTATATCAATATTCCCTTTGATATAATGATCAGAAAATTTTTCATTATTATTTTTATATTCAATTTTACTTCAACAGAAACTAATCTTAATATTCTATATAAATAACTACTAAAAAACCGTATTTCGAGAAAATACTTTATTTCCAATATTATTATCAATTTTCAAAAAAATACGTTTTTAATTTTAAAATTATCATTTTATATTTTTAATATTACCTAATTTTTAAAAATTTTTCATGAAAAATTAAATTTTACTTAACTTAAAAGAGAGGTTTTATTCTAAAATAAATATAAAGACATTAAATAAATTTCGAAATTTTTTCTGAAAATACTATTTAAAATAATTTAAGATTTATTCTAGTTGGAGATAAAATTTATTCTAAAAGCTAAATTAGCCTTAAATTAGTAAATAAATTAATACTAATTAACATAAAAGAAAATCAATTTTATAAAAATAAAATCCATAAAAATATTTACGATTTAATCTAATTTTAATTTTTTTAAAATTTCCTTATTTTATTATTTAAATAATAAAATAAAGAAAATCTATTTTTTTATATCTATTTATCACTAAAAGTACAAAATTTGGAAAGTTCATCTAAAATTACTATAAAATAGAATATAAAATTCAAGAATAAAGATATATCCTATTATTATCATTTCCTAATAGATATGAAATATAGTCTCATCATCTTTCTTAATTAAAAATTAATACCATACTTTTTAAAATAAAAACCTAAAATATTATAAAAAATAACTAAGAATTATTTTTTTCATAAAGATCTACATTTACTATTAAAATATTTCTTACTTACTACATTGAGCTCTATGGCGTAAAAAATGATCGATGAGCACTATTGCCATCATTGCTTCTGCTATCGGTACAGCCCTAATACCAATACAGGGATCATGTCGTCCTTTGGTAATCACTTTAACTTCATCACCTTTCTGATTAATAGTTTTACCTGGTATTCTAATACTCGAAGTTGGTTTTAAGGCTAAATGAGCAATAATAGGTTGGCTGCTACTTATTCCACCTAATATCCCCCCTGCATTATTACTGATAAATCCATTATTAGTTATTTCATCTCGATTTTCATTTCCTTTTAATGTAACTACCTTAAACCCAGCACCAATTTCAACACCTTTAACAGCGTTGATGCTCATCATTGCATGAGCAATATCCGCATCTAATCGATCAAAAACAGGTTCACCTAATCCAGGTGGAACACGTTCAGCAATAACAGTTACTTTAGAACCAATAGAATTACCTTCTTTTTTTAATGAACTTAACAAGGCATTTAAATCCTTTAATTTTGTTACATCAGGACAAAAAAAAGGGTTTTGTTCAACTAAATTCCAATCTTTTAATTCACAACAAATATTTCCTACTTGACTCAAATAAGCCCGAATAGTTATACCTAGTTTTTCTTTCAAATATTTTTTTGCGATCGCACCAGAAGCAACCCTCATCGCTGTTTCTCGAGCTGAATACCGACCTCCACCGCGATGATCACGTAAACCATATTTTTGTTGATAAGTGTAATCTGCATGTCCAGGACGAAAAATATCTCTGATCTTACTGTAATCCTGCGACCGTTGATCCTGATTTTCAATCAATAAACCAATAGGAGTTCCTGTCGTTATTCCATTAAAAATACCGGATAAAATCTTAACATGATCAAGTTCAGTGCGTTGACTAATATAACGAAAAGTACCAGGACGACGACGATCTAAGTCAGTTTGTAAATCTTTTTCTGATAAAGCCATACCAGGAGGAACACCATCAACAATACATCCTAATGATAAACCATGCGATTCACCAAATGTGGTGACACGAAAAATCTGCCCGATCGAATTTCCAACCATATTCTATTCATTTCCTATTTTCTTATTAAAATTAATAATTAATAAATAAATTATTTAATATATAAAATTATCCATTAATATATAAATATTTTTATTTTTTTATATTCAACAAATTATTTTTAGTTGGAATAAAAATTATATTCTACCATATTTGAACTTAAAGCAATCAAAAATGAATATTTGGATCTTGATCAATAAGATTAATAATTTAATAATCAATCTTACAAATAAGAATCCTATCTTCATTAAGAATGAATAGGACTGTATATAAAAATTTCTTTGACAAGTTTAAATAATTAAAATAATTCTTGTAATATCTAAACTTAGATTCTGCTAAATATTTATTTGATAAATGGAACATATGTTCAAAATTTACATTCTAGAGTAGAATGGATTAAATAACAATTAATAATATTAATCCCATGGTATATGTTTCAGTGATAATAGGAATGAACGAATGATGGTATATCTATTAAAGGATTTATGAACAGTAATATTTTATCTTTTACCAAACATAATTAGAAATACCAACAAAATCAATTTTTACAAATATAAATTAATTAACGAAAGTAATACATAATATATCTATTGCTTGATAATAAATTATATATAATTCTTATTATTTCATAATTAATAAATTCTACAGACATATTTATTAATTACTTTTTCATAGGAAAAATATATATTTATAAATTTTATATTATATATAATAATTTATATAATATTGAGTTAAATATACAACTGAATTCATAGATTAACTATTTTAGTTAATCTATATATTAAAGATACTAAGCGATTTCTTAAAATATTAAATAATATTCTTATAATATTTAATAATTTTTAGCAATGTAAAAACTGTTTGATGTTGTTTTTATAAAAAATAATTTTTTTCAAAATTAAATTTATATATATAAAAAATTTTTCCAATCATAAAATAAAATAAAATAAATAATCAGAATTATTCATTTAATTATTTCATTGATGATTATATTTCCAATTTTATAACTTTAATAAGTAAATATTAGATGAAATAAACCATCAATGGATATTGAAATTATGAACTAAGAAAATATAAATATATATTAATTAATCTAACAACTGATTATTAATTCTAGAGTTTTCTTAATCCATAACTAATGATAATTATCATTCTTATTTATAGAAGAGATTCAATAGTAAAAAAATATATATAAAATATCTTAACTGAGAATACTCAAATATAAGAAGAGCTTAATTTTGAAAATATATAATATACATCATTTATTGTAAAAGAAATTCAATTGTTTTTCAGATCTCTAAGTTTATTTTACATAAAATAACTTATCTATCCTAGAATAAAGATAGAATACATTTCGTAATAGCAAAATAAATAGAAAATTGAATGATATAGAAAGAGAATTTATCGTGTAAAATATAGTTATCCTTAACTGAATGGATTAAAAAAATATTTTTCGATCAGTAAAATACTAACAAACACTTTTATATAAGGACTAAAAATTTTAATAAAATGGAAATGAATAACTCCATATTCAAGTAAATAATTATTATTAATAACGATTATATTAAAAAAAAATAATAAAAATAAAAATTTTAGAAAAAAGATGATATAATCAATTTTTGAAATAAAACCTAATGAATTAGATTATTAATCTTTTAATATTAAGAGTATCTTCTAAATTTATAGAAATTTATTTTCTTGGTCGAAAATATTCATTATAGAGATATTTAAGTTAAGTATTATTTTTTTTCTTAATCAAGATCTTTAACAGGAAAATTAATAAAGATTTTCTATCGAAAATAAACTTAACAGATGCTATCATATTGCTTTTAATACATCTTTATTGCCTACTCGTAAAAATTGAAAAATTTTAAAATATTTAGAATATAGAATTAAGTTTCATTATTTTAGTTTATTTTATAAAAAAGTAGATTAAAGCGATCTTTTGTAAATAAAGTATTAAATAAAATAATTTCTATTATTAGAATAGAAACAAAATAGAGAAAGATATAATTATCATTGCTATTATTTTCATATTTTATCTCAATCAAATATGAAAATCTTAATTATATTAAAAATATATATTATTTCTTTAGTTAAGTAAACATTAATAATATTTAATTTTAAATTTGTTTTTATTGGTTTATTGAACTTATTAAAAATGTGAAATTGATATGAGAATTAAATTCTCTATGTATTAATAAATAGATTGGAAATCGATTTTCTGTTCCTTAAAGATTAAATATCATATTAGATGATAATAAATAAAGAATGAAAAATAAAATAGGATATATTTATAAAAAATTAAAGTTTACTTTTCTATTCTATAGAGGTATAGTTTTAAAATTCCACAAAATTTATAAATTAATTAATATTTAAACTGAAAAATTTATCTACTTTGGAAGTATTTCTTCATTCTTCATCATTGTACTATGATAATTAATATTGAATAAAAATATTTGTTGTTTTGATAAAGTTCTTGTTCAATAACATAACTCATGATTGATATTATTGTAAAATTTAAAAATTTTTCCTTCCTTTTCTTGTTTTATTATTTCGATATATGAATCAAGATTAACATAACGTATTAATATAACTAGAAAATATATAATAAAAAATTATATTTTTAGAGAAATTAATTAAAATAATTAAATAAAAAATTTTCATAACTAAATATTATTAATAATATTAAAATTTTAATAAACTTATCTTTTAAATATGATTTAAAAAAATTTGTTTTTTATAAAAATCCTTTCTCTAAATTGAATAAAGATGAACTTTCAAGTTGAGTTTCTCTTTCCATACATATTTTTAATAATATTAGCGAATAATAAAATCTTTTTATGTAATATATTCTTAGATAAAAATCTTTTATTCAAATAGTGAATTATTCAATTTTTATTATGGATCCATAATGTGATATACTACTCTGAATGTAATTTATAATGAATTAAGAGAATTTAACTTTTAAAGAAGAGAAGAATTTAAATTAATATCCATTTTAAATTAGTGTAACATAAATTTGTATTTAAAAGAGCTTTTAAAAAGTCATATATATAAAAGTAATATAAATTCATTATCCAATTCATTCATTATTTTATATTTATGGAATACTAATATGTTAACGAAACATATTTTATGAAAATCTGAAATTTATATATAAATTATCTCCTTTCTAGAGGAGAAGAAAATATTTGTTTGCTTATATTTTCTATTATTTAATTATTTTTTTATTAATTTATTTATATAACAAATTTTAATATTTTTTACAAAATCTGAAATTGAGTATCTAAAAATGAATATAAAAATTCGACAAGTTGAATATCGATACGACGGAATTTTTAAATATTGAAAAATGTTATAAATCATTATAAAATTCTAATTTTTCTATTTAATTTATTATTTTTATTAAGTTTCATTAGTTTCAACTAAGATCAACAACGAGGCACTACCTCCCCAAATTTTAGGAGCTTGATGAAAAGCAATAATTTTAGGATGTTGAGCAAGCCAAAAAGGAACTTTCTTTTTTAAGATATCTTTTCCGTGACCATGCACAATACATGCGCAATAGGTATTATTTTTATAACATTCTTCGATCAATGTTCCAATTTTTTGTTTAGTTTGTCCTTGTGACAATCCATGTAAATCAAGAAATATTTTTGGAATATAATTACTCCTACGTAATTTCTTTAATTCATATGAATTAACATCAGATCTTAAATATCGAGTTGGTCCATCTACTTCTAGTGCCGGTTGATATTCATCTGAAAAATAATAACTTGTATCTAATTGTTCTTTAATTACATATTTTTTAATAAATTGTTCTTTTTTTTGTTGAGGCCATGATGATGAATGATTTACAATATCATGTAATAAAGGTTTAATATCTGTAGTAGCTTCTTTAAATAGTTTAATTTCTTCATCACTCAATTTGAATTTATTTTTCATTGCAGATCTATTAATCAGTTATTCAAGTATTCGATGATAATATCTTAATTTTTTTGTTATTGCCTCCTTTAAATAATTTATTACTAAAATATTAATATTAATTAACAATAATTAATTATTAAAATTCCTTTTAATATTAAACTATTTTATGGATAATTTAATTAGAGATTAAACTGGCAATTAAATATATGAACGTTGTTTTTTAACAAGTATTTTAGAAGTAATCTTCTTATGAAACAAGAAGATTACTTCTTTTATGAAAGATATTACGTTAAGTAATTAGTAAGTTTAATTAAAATAAGTATTTATTAGATTCTAGATAAAATCTAATAATTATTAAAATGAAACTTTATAATTAGTTTATATTATACTTTTCATTGGAAATTCCCTCAATAATTTATTGATTTCTATTTTCATTTTAACTGAAATATATAATATTCTTGATCAACTATAATCATATACTAACCAATATAGCTCTATTTAGTATATAAGAAATAGAGTTTAGTTTTATAGATATAAAAATTATATTTAAGATCTTATTTTTATTTCATTATTTTTCTTTAAAGATTATAAATCTTTAGTAATTTATTGTTTTTCTATAAAATTTCATAATTTTTTCTATCTTAGTATTCAGAATTTATGAAATGAATAGTATTTAGTGATAAATATTAATTTGTTAAAAAGTAGAAAAGTCTACTTTTTAAATTCTTTTTTGTAAAATTTGAATAGTCTAGGAGAGAAACTTAGAAATTTTATTTTTCAAATCCTTTATTTTATATAATAAAGGATTATATAGATTTATAATTCCTTTATTATTTTATTCATTCTTAATAAAGAATTTGTTATTTTTCGATTATAATTCAAAATTATTTTCTTATTTTTAATATATTGAAAATAATTTTCATTTATTATTATAAATAATATAAGGATCTATTATGATCTCCTCTATCTAAACAGATCTATTAATTAGATCTAATATATTTTCAAAATATCTACTTTATTTTTAACAAAGTAGAAAAATTTTGTAAAATATATATTTTACTATTATTAGAGGTTCTCTAAAAATTTCTACTTTTATTCTCTACTTTAATCTTCAAAAGATTATATTTATTTTTATAATTAGAAAAAAATCCATTAAAAATATCTTTTGAAGACTAAGTAATAAATTTTTATTTTTTTAATTTATTTTATTTCAATTATCATAAATTAAAATATTTTAATAATTTATATTTCTTAAGAATGGTATTTTAAAAAAAATTATATTATATATTTTATATTATCAATCTTCTAAATTGTTATGTTCGATAACAGCTCTACTAAATAATATTTTTTAAAATAAAAACTAAAGCTGATTTATTAGTTAAATCGATTAATTAAAAGATTCTAAATATTATATTCTTTTAAATTAAGGTATTAAGAAATAATTATACATTTAGATAAATTAAGATCTGTTTTATCTAACGTGTTATAAATTATTATATAAAAAGAAATTATTAATTTTAGTTATTTTCCTAAGAAATATACTATTAATTAATAAATATCTATTAGTAATGAATAATTTTTTAAAAATGTTAAAAAATTTTAATTTTTATGGAAAACTAGTTTTTCTTCTTTTTATAATTAAAGATTTTTATTAATATTAAAAACCAATATAAATAAATATTTAATTATTATAAATTAATAATATTTTTAAATATTTTTATATTTCCTACAATTTTAGATAAAATTAAATCAGCAAATACAATTTTTAATATATCAAGATTTTTCTTACGAGAAACTCATATATTTATAAAATAACAGTTATATTGTTTTTTTTGATAAACAAATAAATAAGATTGCATCTTATTTATTTGTAAATTACAGATAATCTTTTATTTCTTTATATTTATTTAATCCATGAGATTATTGTTACTCGAATTTTCCTTCAGAAAAAGAAATTCTTATTGACTACATTACCCAAATATAACTAATATAACTCATTAAATATTTTTATCGCTCATCATGGAGAGTACTTACAAAAAATAGGTAATTATAAAAAATAATACACCCATTGTTTAATATGTTTATATACTCCATATTAATTTATTAATTTCTTTTAATTCTCTAATTTTAGAAAGGGTTTAATAAAAACATATTTTTTTAAATACTTAAAAACTTTATATCTATATCAATTAATATAAGAGATTTTAAAAATCAATCTAACGAAATTGATAGCTAATAATATGAAAAAAATAATAGCATTATCTGATAAATAGTATTAATTGAAAAGATAATTATAGATATGAATATAACCTAATAAAATTATACAACATTTTTATATTTAATTTAAATTTTACAGATTACCTATTTTAGTAGAAAAGTATAGTATTAATAATCAAAAATAGTTTTAAATTTTTATAAATGGAAGTAATTCTTTTTAAGAATTATTACTTATTGATTACTTTCTCTTAGAGAGATCCCTAATATATAGGATATTATTATTGTTTTTTAAAAAAAAATCACTATTTCAAATTATTTTCTCTTAAAAAATAATAATGCCAACTGATTCTATAAGAATTCATTAATTAAACAATAATAGATAAATTTATTATAAACTACCAATTAGTAAGAGTTATATTATTAATAGTTTATTGTATTATTAAATTTCTTTAAATGAAATAATTAGATTTTAGAAAAATGTATACAATGTAATTAATGTTATAATTTATAATTAGAAAAAAATAAATGACGTGTATAATACTCTTTTATAATCCACCTATCTAAAATCAGATACTTTTCCGTACAAAATAATGTATTTTAATAATTGGCAATAATGATGAATAACTAAATTTACTTAGTATGAAATCTATATTTTCAAATTTTCTTTAAAACTTTTTGTTAATTATAATCTTAAATAGTTACATTAAATAATGATTATATTGGATTTAAATATAGAATATTCCCATTAACTGAAAGAGAAAGATCTAATTCTCTAGCTATAGAGGAGTTTACTTTTTATGATTAATGCAATCATAAATTTTTTAATTTTTTCAGAATTAAAAAATTTGATCTTTTCCTCTCTCAATCTAAAAAGTTTTGTGAGACTTCCGATATCATGATATATATGTAAAAATTGATCAAATTGATAGTTAAATTTCTTTTTCAGATAAAGAAGTGAATAAATTTTCACTTAAATATTTTCTTTGATCTTTGATGCATCGAAAGATTGGATCTCTTCAGTTTCTTTTAGGTATTGTGTTTTTAACCATAAATTGATTATGATTTTTATCGATGAATATAAACCGTTTGCATTTCTCATATTTTTCGAACAAAAAGATAATATCATTATTAAAATCAATAGAGTATAAAATATTATCATCGAGAATCACCAATAAGGAGGAGATAAAATTAATCATACCCAAATATATTTTAAAAAATGGCAATAAATAAACTTGGTTTTATTAAAAATTTTAATATATAAAAACTTCTATTTTCTAGTTAAAATTTCTGAAATAAATAAATTTTAAAACAGAGAAATCAATACATTCATTTATTCTATTTCTCTATATAAGAGAAATAGAATCCATTTTTTAGGAGGTAATAAAACTTCTTTATTCTACTCTATAACTATATTTGTACTTTCAAATAACACCTCTTTGTTATATGAGAATGCGCTTCGTTGCAATTTTTTCTACTTTAATCCAATAAAAAATTTTTATATAAATTTTTACTGTTGAAAAATAAAAATGAAAAATGAATTAGATGAAAACTGCTAACTATCTTAGAATCTAATATATTTAGAAGGATCAAAAATTTGATAATTGATACTATCAATTTATTCGATAAAGTTATTAGCAAAGACACACCTCTATCCTTTATAAAAATAAAATTATCGAAATATTAAAATTAATAAATAATCTAACCCATTATTTTAAATTATTAATATTTAACTTAAAATATATAAATTAATTTTTTATCAATGAAATTGAATTTTTCAATTATAGTTGGTATTAGAATAAATAGTCGATTTTAAAAGTTTTCCTCTATATCCTTTTTCAATTTAAAGTTGTATTTAAATACAAACTCCTTCTAATTATCAAACGATGGATTCGGAGGAATTTTATAAAGTTTTGTCAATATATTATAAAATGATCTTTTTAATTCTTTCTGATATTTATCCCACAATGATGTCCAAAAAGTAAAATAACTCTTGGCATTTTGTAATTTTCCTATCCAAATTTCTCCGATTTTTTTTATAAAATATAACTATTTATAACTGGAAATAATAAATATAGTTCCATATTCAATATAATGATATTTCAAAGAAATATCAAAATAATTAGGTTCTTTTATTAAAAAGTTTAGGAGCTTTAATTGAAAATATTGAATAAATTCTTCTATAAAATTTAATTTTTATTTAAAAAACGATTAAAATTTTTATTGCTTGATAAGTAATTATTCTATAGTAAAATTATTTATCAGAGTTATTGATTATTTTAAAATTATAAAAATAAATAGATTATCTACAAGAATATTCTAAGGAAAACAATTACCATCAAATAATCAAAATTAGAAACATAAGATAATGATCAAAAAGTATCCGAAATTAAAATAAAAAGATAATTCAATTAAAATATTTTAACCGATCAAAATACTATTGATTGTTTTAATTTTGATAAAAATTAGGAAGAAAATAATACTATAATAAAACAATCCATAATATTCGATAAATTTTAAATTTTGTTTTTTCTTTAATGAAAATTCTCATATATATTTCTTTCTTCAATTCATGAATTATATATTCATATTAATTTAATCTTATTTTCTTTTAATTTCTTTATAAGAATTTAATTAGTATTCATCTAGCAGAATATAGGTTGTTTTTCGATAAAATTCTAAGATACCTAATTAATATAATGCATATAGCTTTAACGTTAATAGTGAAGTATAAATTAGTTTCATTCATAAAACCTATTTGATATGAAAAATTTTTCTTTTAAAGAAAGAACATTTAAGATATATTTAGTCATTTTAATTATATATTGTTCTAAAAATTTAGATAAAATCCTCTATGGTAAGGATTAAAGTAGAAATTTCATATATAAAATATTTAGTAGAAATAAAAACCTACTAAATAGTATCACAATTTTATATTACTTTATTTTTTATAGTCTCTCGAATAATTTCTATACGGATTATTAAAGTTTAGTATTTTAATTCCTTTAATTTCTTACATATAGAAATCTAATATAAAAATAATATTCGATATTATTAATAGCTTTAATAAAAAGTTAACGTCTTTAAAAATCAAAATTTAAAATTATTTCTTATATTTTTATATTTAACACTAATTTAATGTTTTATTTTAAGTAATATCAAAATTTGATTTATCATATTTTAGTTGATTTGGTGTATTTCTTAATACTACTTCTCTTAAAAGATTTTCCTATTTTATCACTAATTTTGATATGATCTACTTTTATGGTAATAAGTATTTACCTAGTTATATTAAACTTATTCCATTTCCTTGTATCAGTAAACCTTTATATTTAGTGTATGAGTAAAATCATTATTGGTATTTTACTAACTAAAATTAGGATTTTACTATTATAATTAAGAAAATGATGTTTTAACACGATAAATTCTCTTGCTAAAAAATTTAATTTTTACTTTTTTACATAGGAGAAATTTAATGAATTTATAATCCATAATCTGTATCATAATTCCTCTCAAATTAAAATTTTTTTTCACATATTTAATATCCTCATAAATTAAAACATCTTGTATTTGTCTTATTATTTTTCAGTTTCTCTTATAAAGAGATTGACAAAACACTATTATCAATTATGAATTGAAAAAATAAGTATATTTTAAAAATCTGTTAGTTGTATATCAAGTAATACACTATTTTTAATTCATAACCTCAATTTATCCAAAATAATAGCTCATTTTATAGCTAAAATTTTAATTTAGTAAGTATCTTAAAATTGAGAATGTGTAATGACTAATGAATAATTAATACATAGTTATGATTATTTTATTTTATTTGATAGATCACTAAGTTTTATTATTGAAATTAATTTAATAGAAAAAATTATTTTTATTGAAAAGATCTAACGGATTTCTTATACTGGTAGAATTATTTTAAGTATTTACAATTTTTTAATACTTCAATCTAATATCTAGTGGAATCCTAATCTTATCTTGTTTAACTAAAAACTACTTAATCGATGATTTAAACCGTATATAGAAACCTATTCAAAATTAAATAAATTTATTTACATAATAAAATTATTACTTCTTATCTAGAAATATATAAATACAATTCTCTTTCAAATAGAGAAATAATAGAACAATTATTTATCTAAATAATTGTTATTTAAGATATTATATACATTGATAAACTCCTTTAATAGAGTGAGAGGTTTAGCTTTTCTAAAGAAGTAAATAGGGATCAGAAAATATTTTCATTCATCACATAATCATTATTTGCAATATAAATATATCTTATAAATTTTAAATAAAAACTTACAGTACTTATATTTTTAAAGTTATTGAGAAGATGTAAATCTTATATTTACTGTAATTAGAAATAGTTTACTCATATTATACTAGGTAAACTTTTATCTACCTTTTAAATAAAATTAATTAATATATAATATTTTATTTTCTTCTATAGATAAAATAATGTATTTCTGATACAGAAAAATAAAATAGGGATTAAAATTTTTTAGATATTAATATTTTATACTTAAAAAAAATTAATCAATATTCTGATATTCATCCTTTCTATAACTCGTTAATGATTTAAGCACTAATATAATCAGTGAAAATTTTTAAAAAATTAATTGGCAATTTTGATCTCAGAATATGATTTTAGCATTTTATTCAGAAAACCTAAGAAATCGTTGGATTTATATTCATTATCATTTATCAATATATCCTCAATTTTACAAAATTATTTCAATTTTATTAATGTGATTTTAGTATCTAAAAATAATAAATTTTATAGAAAATAAAGAAAATATATATCACAATCTCAGTTATATAAGTCTTAATAACTTAAATATTAACTCCAATAGCATCAATTAAAACTGAGATATTAACAAGAGGATATGAATGATGCAAAAATTTTTTTTCATTACTATGATCCTCTCATACGGGTACAAAAAAATATCTGAAAATAATTATTAATTCAAAAAGAAATGATTAAACAATTATATATATCAGTTATATTTCTAAAATAAATTTTTATATAATGAGATATTACGATTTTCTTTCTAACTGTAAGAATTTAGTTTTAGTAAAAATTTATATTATATTATGAATTAAAATAAATCTAAAAACTAGATTTTGATAGATAAAACAATTCATAATATTGATTATTATCAATAAGTTTTACGAGGTAAAAATTTTTTATTTATAAAGAATTTATAATTAAAGAAATAATACTTAGGAGTTATAAATGATTTCATTGATTTAAAAAGATCAATAACTTCAATAAGAGAATAATAATATATTAGGATGAGCTTATCTAATTTTAGTCTTCATTTTTTTATAGAATCTATAAGAGAATTATTTTTCATGGAGTAAAAATGAAAAAGAAATATATTTTAATTTTATGAATATAAGTTGATGTTTATATAGATTTAATTTAATATATCAAATTAAATCTAGATTTGAAATTATAATGTCCTCTTAGTTAAATCGGATATAACAAGCCCCTCCTAAGGGCTAATTGTAGGTTCGATTCCTGCAGAGGACGGGAATTATATAATAAATTAATAACAATTTTATTTTATTAAAGTAAGCTTTGTTATTATTAATTTATAATATTTATCGATTGTTCTATCTATACTCTATTTTGAATTAATCTGTAGATTAATTTTTAATTTCACTTAAAATATTTAAAATTTCTTAACTTAACTTAAAGTAAACAAATCTTTTCTTTATTTCTCACTAAAAATATAAGAAATATTATTAGGTTTAATTTTTTTAAGGTATAATAATATCATTTTTAAAAATCTATTAATAAATAAGTTAATCGTTTAGATTACTAAATATAAAAATAATCGTTCCTTATAAAATTATTGCTTCATTAAATAATGATTTATTAATAACTATAGAATAAATTTAAAAATATTTAATATTGATTATTATTATCTTCTTGAATGTTATTCAAAACAGAATAATAAATTTCCCTGATCTATTTTTATAAATAAAATAAACGTATTGTAAATAACTTTTATTATGTTCAAATTAATTTGAATTATTATTTTTCATAAATAATGGCTGTTTTTTAATAAACAACTAATTGTTTAATAAAATATATCCTCAAAAAATAATAACAATTAGTTTAAAAATTCTAGAACAGGCTGTAATTAATAAGATTAATAAAAATAAAATAGATTAAATTATAAAAAATTCAAATAAAAAATTGAGAAATTTATTAATATATACATGAATATCCTTTTGCTCGAAAAAATAATTAAAATCATATATTGCTATAATAATTTTATATATATATAAATTATTATTTATATATAAGTAACAGCATTATTTTTTTTAAAAAAATGCAAAAGATATAAATTAATGATATATTAATAAAGCTATGAGAATAAATATGATATTATTACTTTTAATTATAATTAAAAACGTGTAGTAATTTTAGTTAACTAAAATTACTACTGTGTTCCTTATAGCTTAAAAACTATTTACTTAGTAAAATAAACTGAATATTTTATTACTACTTAATTTATAAAAAAATATTTCCTATAGAAGAATTTTTCTATTTAATATATTTTATATATATTTAATTAATTAACTCTATAAAGTGAAAAAATTCCAATGAATTATAAAGTAAATTTTATTTTTTTATAATTTCATAGATTTATTATACTATTTTTCTATTAAATTAATAAGTGAAATTAAAAGTTCATATTTTTAAATAATTAAACTTCTTTTCATATAATAATAAATTCAATCTCACCATTAACTCTATTGCAATATCGACTCAATAAAATAATAGTATTTAAATTATAGATAATTTTTAAATTTTAGATGGTCGTATTAATTATATTTCATACAAACTATTTTTATTTAACAGAATTTATTTTATATAATAATTGAAGTTAAACAAGTGATTAAAAGAGTTAATTGCTAAGAAAAAATAGTAAAAGAAAAAAATTATTAAAACTCCAATTTTAATAAAAATCAATCTCTTGTTAAGATAATAATAAATCCAATTTATGAAAATTATAATATCATAGTAACCTTTTCAAAATTCATTATAAT
The DNA here is from genome assembly GCA_046530785.1 of Arsenophonus sp. Classification (GTDB taxonomy): domain Bacteria; phylum Pseudomonadota; class Gammaproteobacteria; order Enterobacterales; family Enterobacteriaceae; genus Arsenophonus. The sequence continues at coordinate 5,009 of JBHEQT010000006.1, read as the reverse complement.
AAATCATAATTTCCTAAATTTATAAAAACGTATTATAAAGCAATAAAAGATTTAAGTGATACCACTATATCTCTCTCAATATACTTTTTACCGTCTGAATATCTGACCTATAATAAAGATAGAATGAAAAATTCAATATTTCTGAAAATAATCTCTATATAGAACTATGCCTTTATGGACAATACAATTTATATTGTATTCTATCCTTCCTATGACGCTATTTTTCGGAATAAAAGTTTATCACAATACTAAATATAGAAAGAAGATCTTTATCGTTATCTTTTTACCTCCCTCTTTTTTTTAACTGTTAAATTTAAATAAATATTTAATTTTTCCTAAATTATGTACTATAAATGGAAAATAAATCTCTTAATTAAGAATTATATATAAATTTTTTAATTTAAATACATTTAAATTTTAAAAATTTAATAAAAAAAGAAATTTTAATTTTTTTAATTTTCCAAAATATTTCCTCATGATAAAATATCATATACAGATATTTATACTTCAGAAATATTATATAGTGTTATTTAATTGTTCAATCATTTTTTTAGATTATGTATAAAACGAAAACAATTATATAAATTACTGATTCAGTTATAAATAACAATCAATAGAAAGTTAGATTTTGTTGAAAATTGCTTGATAAATAACATCATAAATAAATTAAATAAGTTAATTATTCTCTCTTAGTTTTAAAAATGTTAATCATTTAAGTCTTTTTATTAATTTAATAACTTTATTAATAATTACCCCGTAATAAGGGAAACAATAAATCTATTTACTCTTTAGAAAAGTTTAATCTATATCTAAGATATAGATTCCATTTGTAATTTTAAAATTTGTTTATTTTATTTGAAAATCAACTAATAATGAAATAATCATCACTATAAAATTTACTTTTCAATATAAATATTTTAATGCATCTAATTATTTTCTAGGATCATTTAATATTAATTATTAATCGTAATATCTCTTATATGATCTTTAATAATTAAAAAAAATAATTTTATCATAAATAAAATATTTTTATCTCAATAAAATTTAATCATCTTTAAATGATGACTGTGTAAGATCATTACTAATCTAACTTACCTATTTAAAATCCATAATGAATTGAAATATTCTTCAACTTTTATCATTTCAATCTTTGTAGAAGGATCTTTATTATTTATCACCTAATAATTTTAATAAATCAATAATTTCTTTATATAATCTTTACCAAGTAATTTTTTAGAAAAATCTAAGATTGGATCTTTTCTATATTATTCCCATCTAAGTATACTTTTAAACATAAATAATATTTATATATTAATGGACTCTAGAATAATTTGAAAAAAATTCAGAGTATTAAAAAGAAAATTCTTGTTGATAACTTAATATCGATAGTGAACAATAAATAAATATTAAAATTTTTAATAAATAGAATTAATTAAAAATCGAATTAATTTCTTATCAACTAAATTATTTAACTAATAAATCTGAAGTTATCAAAGTTTTTTCAATTATATTCCTTATTTTTATTAAAGTGCATTTATATCTAAAAAATTTAAATATTCTTAATATTTAAGATATAAATTATATTTATTTTTACATAAATCGAATATATGAATTTTCAAAATATTTATTATAAGAATAGTAACTTCTTTTTTGCTAATTTTGCACTTGAACTAGTTGGATATATTTTTATCACCTGTTGATAAACGACGCGTGCTTTATCATTTCTCCCTTTTTCTTGCATTAATAATCCTACTTTATAAAGTGATTCTGCGCTTTTTTGTGAATTAGGGTGATTTTTGACAACAGTAGCAAAATAAAAAGCAGCATTATCTTTATTTCCTTGATTATAATTCAATTGTCCAAGCCAATAATTAGCATTAGACTGATAATTAGATTTAGGATAAATTTTAATAAAATTTTGAAAATAACTAATTGCCTTCGAAATTTGTTGTTTAGATTTGCTTGTTATAGCAAGTTCAACAGCATGATCATATTCAATTTTTTCATTCGATAATTTATTAGAACTACTAGTATTATTGGTATTATTAATTTCATTATTTATCTTTACCTTATTCGAATTTATCATCAATGAATCTAATTGTATATAAAGATCTTTTTGTCTCTCAGTAATTTGATGTAATTGATGTTGATTTTCCTGAATTTGACCACGTAATATATCAATATCTAACTGAGTATCCAACAACTGGCGATGAATTTGATATACTAGCTGCCCTTGAGAATTTACTATTTTTTCAATTTGAATAAGACGTTCATTCATAGAACCTGATTCAATATGAATTATTGGAGCATTGGCGATAGAAACTGCTGAAAATATTGCACCAATCAATAAAGACAGACTTAAATAAAGATATCTAAATTTAGAGTTCATCTAATACTCTTAGTATATAAGTACTGCACGACGATTTTTTGAATATATTAATTCGTTATGACCTAATACAGCCGGTTTTTCCTTACCATAAGATACGATAGAGATTTGCTCACCGCTTAATCCTTTACTCTGTAAATATATTTTTACAACATTAGCACGACGTTCACCAAGTGCAATATTATATTCCGGTGTTCCACGTTCATCCGCATGACCCTCAATAATAACATGAAGGAAAGGTTTTCTACGAAGAAAAGATACATGCCGATCTAAAATCTCTGTATACTCTGATGCAAGATCATATTTATCGAAAGCAAAGTAAACAATATTGTTATTTTTTAACTTTTGTATCTGTTGATGAACTACTTCCTCTGAAGTGAGATCAGTATCTTTACTTTCTTCTTTATTTCCAAGATTTATTTTTTCATTACTTTTTTTTGAGCTACATGCTACAACTGCTAAAATAGTTAATACTAAGATAAATCCTTTGAAAATTTTATTCAATTTCATCTTATTTGATCCTTTAAATATTATTAACCATTATTTATTTATATTAAATCATAAATACGGTGACCAGGCAGGAAATTTAACCTGTCCATTACTCGTCGGAATATATGTTTTAAAACGTCCATTTGTTGATATAAGTTGCAATACAGTACCTAATTCTTTTGAGGAGATATAGATTATCATAATCCCATTAGGTGCAATACTCGGAGTTTCATCTAAAAAAGTATCTGTCAAATATTCAATATCGTTATCCGTTACTAAATTCTGTTTAGCAATGTGCTGTTTACCATCATTAGAGTTGACCATTACCATAAATTTACCGTCATAACTAACACTTGGATCTTGATTTTGATTGCCTATCCAAGTAATCCGCTTTGGAATACCACTATTAATATTTAATTTGTATATTTGTGGATATCCAGATTGATCAGAAGTATAAACAAGAGTTTTACTATCTGGCATCCAATTTGGTTCAGTATTATTACTGCGATCATTAGTTATTTGTCGGATTTTTCCACTTTCCAAGTCCATTACATAAAGATTTAAACTTCCTGTTTTTGACAATGCAAAAGCAAGTTTTTTGCCATCCGGAGAAAAAGTAGGCGCACCATTATGACGTGGAAAAGAAGAAATTTGACGAACTTCACCAGTCTCTAAAGTTTGAATAACCAAAGATGAACTACCACGTTCAAAAGTTACATAAGCTAATTGTTTACCATCAGCAGACCAAGCTGGAGACATCAAAGGTTCAGGAGAACGATGAATAGTAAACTGATTATAACCGTCATAATCTGATACCCTTAATTCATAAGGAAACTTCCAATTATTTGTTTTAACTACATAGGAAATACGTGTATTAAATGCACCTCTAATACCGGTTAATTTCTCAAACACTTCATCACTAATGCTATGTGCCGCATAGCGTAACCATTTTTCTTCTATTTTCAATTGGTTTTGAATCAATACTCTACCAGGAAAATTTACCATATCAATCAGTTGATAATTAATAATATACTGATCATCAGCTGCAGGTTCTATTTGTCCAATCACAATAGCATTAATTCCTAATCCAGACCAAATATTTGGTATTATTTCCGATGCGATAGTCGGTTTTTGAGGTAAATTAATTTTATCAAGAGGATTAAATTTACCGCTATTTCGTAAATCAGAAATAATAATTTGTTCTATATTTTCTGGTAAATTATCTGTTCCAATCCATTCAAAAGGAACTATAGCAATAGGCTGCGCATTCTTGACACCTTTGGTAATCTCAATACGAATTTCTGTTTTAGCATATGGAATCAATAATATTAAAAAAATTAATAATAATTTAAAAGTCTGATTCATTTTTTCTCCACTATTATATTATTCATGTTCATAATAATTAACTTGATTCTTAAGAAAAGTGAATATATAAAACAAGATAAGTAAAACTTTTGTTAATATTTATAATAATATGATATTTATTATCTCATTTAACTAATTTTTTTTGAATACTAAAATGCTTTCCTGTGAATTAAATGCATTATAAATACTACGACTAGGTGGTTTAGGAAACATAGCTGTTTTAGCTACATGTATCGCTGCATCACATAGTGATTGATCATTTGATGTATTACTTGTAACTGCAATTCTAACTAACTTTCCTTTAGGAGATAATTTTATATTTAATTCGCATATTTTTCCTATATAAATATCAAAATCATAAAATTTACTTTCAATTGCGGCTTTGACCATGCTAACATAATTAGCCAAATCTGAACTAGATACCAATTTTTTTTTATTTCCTTCTTGATCTTCTGATTTTAAAGTAGATTCCGGTTTTTGAGTTAAATATTGAGAAGTTAATCTATTAAGTAAATTATTAACTGTATCATCTTGCTTTAACGGATCTATTTTTTTGTTATTTTCAAATATTTTAGTTGTTTTTTTAGTTTTTATTTTTGTCTCTGATTCTAATTTAATGTTTCTTGTTTTATCTTCTTTTTTAATTTGAATTTCTGCTCTTTCTTTTTTTTCTATCTGCTCTTTTATTAGTTGGTTTTTTTCTATTTTACTTTGATTTAAAGTTTCTTTATTAATTTTTTTTTGTTTATTATCTTTCTTAGTGTTTTCT
>JBHEQT010000005.1:0-179302 GCA_046530785.1 Arsenophonus sp. | reverse complement strand
AACTAATTTAGCATCTAGTTCAGGCTTACGAACTTCAGTAATATTAATCTGAGCAGGAACACCAGAAATGTCTGCTACTATTTTTCGAATCTTCTCGACATCTTCACCTTTTTTACCTATAACGATACCAGGACGAGCGCTGTAAATAGTTACACGTATACTCTTTGCAGGACGTTCTATAACGATACGTGAAATAGATGCCTTTTCCAGTTCTTTATTCAAATATTTTCGTACTTTGAAATCGCTCTCTAAATTATCAGCAAATTCTTTTGTATTCGCATACCAAGTAGAATTCCAAGATTTAACAATACCTAAACGAATACCATTAGGATGTACTTTCTGACCCATTTCTTAATTCTCCAAAAGTATTAGCGATCAGAAACAGCTACAGTGATATGACTAGTACGCTTCAAAATACGATCTGCACGACCTTTCGCGCGAGGCATAATATGTTTCATAGTTGAACCTTCATTAACATAAATTTTTGTAATTTTTAAATCATCAATATCAGCACCATTGTTGTGTTCAGCATTAGCAATAGCAGATTCAAGTACTTTTTTCACTAAAAAAGCAGCTTTCTTGTTGGTATACTTTAGAATTTCCAAAGCTTTGGACACTTTCTTACCGCGAATGAGTTCAGATACTAAACGAACTTTTTGAGCAGAAGAACGAGCATAGCGATGCATAGCAATAATTTCCATCTCATCTCCTCTTACTTTAACGTTTTTTAACCTTTTTGTCGGCTATATGGCCACGATAAGTACGAGTAGGAGCAAATTCGCCCAATTTATGACCAACCATTTCATCAGTAACATAAATTGGAATATGCTGACGTCCATTATGAACATTGATGGTTAAACCGATCATGTTAGGAAAGATCGTTGAACGACGTGACCAAGTTTTAAGAGGTTTTTTATCGCCTCTTTCCACAGCTTTCTCTATTTTTTTTAACAGATGTAGATCAATAAAAGGACCTTTTTTAAGAGAACGTGGCATGATTTATCCTCTAATTATTTTTTAGAACGATGACGTATAATATATTTATCAGTACGTTTGTTGCTACGAGTTTTTTTACCTTTAGTTTGAACACCCCAAGGTGTTACAGGATGTTTACCAAAGTTACGACCTTCACCACCACCATGTGGATGATCTACTGGGTTCATCGCTGTACCACGAACGGTAGGGCGAATTCCACGCCACCGGTTAGCACCAGCTTTACCTAGAACACGTAACATATGCTCCTCATTACCAATTTCACCTAATGTAGCACGACTATCAGAAAGAACTTTACGAATTTCTCCAGAACGTAACCGAATAGTTACATAACTGTTATCACGTGCAATGATTTGTACATAAGCGCCAGCTGAACGAGCTAACTGACCTCCTTTACCTGGTTTAAGCTCAACATTATGAACCGTTGAACCAACAGGAATATTACGTATAGGTAAAGTATTACCTATTTTAATTTCTGCATCTATACCAGATTGAATCTTATCACCTACTTTTAATCCTTTTGGTGCCAAAATATATCGACGCTCTCCATCTCTATAAAGAACTAATGCAATATTTGCAGAACGGTTTGGATCATATTCCAACCTTTCAACAGTAGCAAAAATACCATCTTTATTACGTTTAAAATCAATCAAACGATAATGTTGTTTGTGACCACCACCAATGTGACGAGTAGTAATACGACCATTATTGTTACGTCCACCGGTTTTATTTCTTTTTTCTAGCAATGGAGTATAAGGTTTACCCTTATGTAACTCAGGATTAATTACTTTAACTACGTGTCGACGACCTGGAGACGTAGGTTTACATTTAACAACAGACATTGTTCTTTACTCCTTCGATTTACTACTCTATACCAATAATAGAATCTATACTCTGCCCATCTTTTAGAGTGACATAAGCTTTTTTCCAGTCGCTACGACGACCAATTCTCTTATTGTGTCGTTTACTTTTTCCTTTAATTATTAAAGTATTTACACCTTTTACATCAACTTCAAATAGTTTTTGTACGGCAATCTTAATCTCTGCTTTAGTCGCATGTTTTTCTACTTTAAGTACAATGCTGTTACTTTTTTCCATCTCTGTAGAAGATTTTTCAGAAAAATGCGGTGCATGTAACACTTTTAGAAAGCATTCTTCACGAATCATGCTAGTATCTCCTCAATTTTCTTTGCAGCATCAGTAGTCATAATTACTTTTTCAAAGGTAACTAAACTAATAGGATCAATATGTATTGCATCACGAATATCAACTTTATATAAATTACGGGATGCTAAAAATAAATTTTCATTAACATTATTTGTTAGGATTAATACATTATCCAAAGCCATTTTTTTTAATTTTTCCACTAGAAGCTTAGTTTTTGGTGCTTCTAAAACAAATTTTTCGAAAATAATTAGACGATTCTGACGCACTAATTCAGATAAGATGCTTTTCAAAGCACCACGATACATCTTCTTGTTTACTTTTTGACTATGATCCTGTGGTTTAGCTGCAAAGGTTACACCGCCAGATCGCCAAATTGGGCTTTTAACTGAACCAGCTCTTGCTCGACCAGTACCTTTTTGACGCCATGGTTTTTTACCAGAACCTGAAACTTCAGAGCGAGTTTTCTGACTACGGGTACCTTGACGAGAACCAGCCGAATATGAAACAATTACTTGATGCACAAGTGCCTCATTAAAATCACACCCAAAGGTAGTTTCGGAAACAATCAGCGTGCTTTGCACGTCTTTTATTAGCAATTCCATTCTATCCTCCTAGAGGATATACCTTAACAGCTGGTTTTATAATCAGGTTACTACCAGCAGAACCTGGAACAGCACCCTTAACCAACAAGAGGTTACTCTCAACATCAATACATATTACATTTAGACTTTGAATAGTTACACGCTCATTACCTAATTGCCCTGCCATTTTTTTACCTTTAAATACCTTACCAGGAGTTTGATTTTGACCGATAGAACCAGGAGCACGGTGTGATAAAGAGTTACCATGAGTAGCGTCCTGAGTCCGAAAATTCCAGCGTTTAACTGTACCAGCAAAACCCTTACCTTTAGAAGTACCAGTAACGTCGACTTTTTTTATATTATGAAAAATCTGAACACTCATCGTTTGACCGACTATAAATTCTTCATTTTTATTTAAACGAAATTCACGAAGAACACGACCAGCTTCAACAGAAGCTTTAGCAAAATGTCCAGCTTCAGGTTTTTTTACACGATTTATTTTTTTTTTACCGCTGGTAACCTGAATTGCATTATAACCATCTGTTTCTAATCTTTTAACTTGAGTCACTCTGTTATTTTCAATTGCTATAACTGTTACAGGAATTGAAACCCCCTCTTTAGTAAAAATTCTTGACATTCCTATTTTTTTTCCGAGTAAACCAATCATTCTTTTCAACCTCTCAATCTAAAACAACATAAAGCTTGATTAACCCAAACTGATCTGTACATCTACACCGGCAGCTAAATCCAGACGCATAAGAGCATCAACAGTTTTTTCAGTTGGTTCAACGATATCAACCAAGCGCTTATGAGTACGAATCTCATACTGATCACGCGCATCTTTATTAACATGCGGCGAAATCAGAACAGTAAAACGTTCTTTACGAGTAGGTAAAGGAATCGGACCACGTACTTGAGCGCCTGTACGCTTAGCAGTTTCAACGATTTCCGCGGTTGATTGATCAATTAAACGATGATCAAAAGCTTTCAAGCGGATACGGATTCTTTGGTTCTGCATGAAGACAGAGCTCCCATTATTTTAAAAATAAAATTAAAATGTTACCAATTTGAATTAAAATTGGTAGCGTAATCATTCCTCGTAATAAAACCTTCTAAGTCAGAGGTATTTTCTAAAACAATTTTAAATATTATTAACTTTGACAACTAGGATCTTTAATTTAAGATCCTGCTATTATATGTAATTTCAAAATAAGAACAAGCTTTAGATAAAAATTGAATATAAATTTTTATCTAAATATTTTAATTAGCAGAAAATTTATAAAAAATTAATAAATTGATTAAATCATTTCTTTTTTCGGAGTTAATCCATTTGAGATAATTCTTGAAATCAATCTTTTTGGGGATTAAATACAATTTAAGTTAAATCCGATCAATATTTTTTCTTTATTCCTTAGTATTTTCAATTAATAGATTACGACTAAGAATAATAACTAAAAGAATCTTCATAAGCAATTATTAAACACAGATACTTCCACCTTCCCCCCTTTTATCTAATTCAAGAACTAAATCCATGTTTACTTACTTTTCAATATTTTTATCAATATTTAATTTAGTTATTAACTACTACAAATCTAGTTCTTTTCAAGAAATTTTTAATTACTTATCAATATGTTGATTTCATTAAGAGATTTTATATATTCAATGTTATTGAGATATATAGGAATAAATTTCCAAATATATTGGGAAATGTAAGAATTTTTAGTGCTAGAAATATAATTTCCTTATAATAACATATTTCTTTGATTGCAAAAAATATTTTTTAAATAAACAAAATTTATTTTAATATAATAAAGGAGTGTTATTTCCTATAACTAGGTATAGGGAAGAAAGAATTTGATATTTAAATATTCTTAATTTATCGTCTAATTTTTTCATATAAATAATTTTCTTAAAGTTAAAAATAAAAACGTTCCAATTCCCCTACTACTTCTTTAAAATTATTGATTTGTGAAGTAATAAAAGAAAATTTATATTTCTTTGATTATTATTTCCAATAAATTACTTTCATTACAGTAGATATTTTTACATTATTTAATCAAACAAATTATTACTAAAAATTTTATTTTTTAGATAATACTTTTCTAACGGGTTGCCCGAATAGATGAAGATTAAAATTGAGCTATTTTATCATTACAAAATTGTAGAAAAAATTAAATAAGCATCTTAATATTTATCTTTTTAATTTAAAAATAGTTAAACAATAAAACTAATCAGTGAAGATTTAAAAAGTGATTATTAAAAACTTAATAAATAAAATTATGATTATTTTCTCAGAAAACTACGAAAAGATAGATTTAATCTATACTCGTCTAAGAAGATATTCTTTGATTATCTTTAATTCTGTAAGTTTTTTAGGTGTAATAGTAATTACGGGATGAAATCCCTTCCACTACTCTTGCAATATTTCCTTTTAATAATATCTATTTCATTCAAATAAGTATTTATTTAATTTATATGATTAAATATCGGTGTCACACACTCTCTCTTTTCAAAAAAATATTTACTAGTAATCTTAAGATATAATTAATAAATACAAAAACAAAACGCTATAAGAAATAAATATTAAATAATGAATAAATAATTAAAAATTATATTAATTTTATATTTTAGAAAATATCTTTATTTGGAATAAGATCCAGGATCTTTATAACCGTAAACGATAAAATTTATTGTCAAAAATTTTGATACTTCAAATATTAAACGAAAAATCTAATAAATATAGATTTTTTGAATAAAAGAAATAATCTATCAATGCATGATTCTTTTTTAATATATTTTATATTTAGTAATCATATTACTGTATCTAGTTAATAGCATTATTAAAACCAGACAAATCTATTAAGATAATTGATATCATTAATTTTAAAAGAAAGATGATTCCCTTTGATATATAGAGTATAGGAAAAAATCTAATTCCAATATTTAATCTTAAAATTAATATATATGAATTTTATAAAAATTTTTTAAATTAAAACTGAAAAATGTTATTTTATTTTTTAAATAAAAATATATTTTTAATGGAATAAATTTTTTAACTATAATTATTATTATTTAATAACTTTTTAAATTATTGACCTTTTATCACGTTCTTATTTTATTCTCTAATATTTCTAGCCATCCAAAATATAAAATGAAAATAGAAATTATTAGATAAAAATCTAGAAATATTATTTAAAAAAAATGATTAATCTATTAAGTAACAATAGAAAATTATATTAAAAATATAAATTTTTCTACTAGAATATATTGTAATTTGGAAAAATTTCAAAAACAAAAAATAAATTCATTTACTAATCTTTAGTTAAGTAACTTACTTTTAATACGAGTATTTTTTAAAATATCTACTAATAATCAATAAAAATTTCTCTTTTTCTTATATTTTCTAATAGAATTTATATAACTAATCTAGACTAAAGAATTTTTAGATTTACAATCTAAAACTAATAACTTTATAACGAACGTAGTATCTAATATACGAACCATTTCAATGATTTTATCCTTCAAATACGCGCTCTAATTAAGATGATTCTTCGATCAATATTATTTTTATATTTGATATTATCAAATTAGGATTATGATCCTATTTTTTAATAATTAGATTATATTAGTTATATTATTAATATTTGAATAAATTTTCTGGTAATTGTTAAAGAATATCATATGATATTCTCTTCTCTATATATTTATTTAAAATATACAAGTCTGATTCAGATTGAATAAAAAAATGGCATTCTATCTAATTTTTGAAATATTTTCCTACGTTTTCAATATCTAAATGCTTTCTAGTTATAAGTAAATAATATACTTACCTTATTTTTTGAAATATTTATGAAAATGTTTGTAAAACATCTTTAATCTCATACAAGTCATTTTCTTAATTTTTTTAATTTCAGCAATCTTAATTTATTCAGAAAGCTTTAGTAACTATATTTCTATATAACTTATTGCTAATATCTTCCCGATATTAGATCAAAATATCTTTTATTAAAAAAATAACTATCTTAAAGCAATAAATTTACAGAGTAAATTTTTATGGTAACGAATCCCACTCTTATTTTTCTTCTTTCTGAAGAAAAAATTAGGGAAATAGTCAGTAATTTTCGTATAAAAAATTTTAACTATTGTTATTTTTATTTTCCATTATTCAAAAAATCTTCATAAAAACTTCTATTATTGGATTATAAGAATTTTATAAAAAACAGTTATATATGATATCTATGAATAACTAATCTACGATTTCTTTTCTGGGAAAAAGTTTCGTTTTCTATTTTTACCGGTATGGATATTTCTAAAATACCGATTTATAAAATATATATATTAATAAATTATTAGTGAATTTTTCAAAAGAAATTTCCAAATTTAAAAATCTATTTTAAAAGAGAAATTATCTCCAATATTATATACTAGAATAACTTCTTTTATAGTAAATAAAATTTGAATTTATTTTGGAGTTATTTAAGATAATTATTGGGATATATAATTAACTTATTTTCATTAAAATCTCTTTAGCTTAATCTTTTATCATTTTAATAAAAATATTTTTATATTTTATTTCTTTACAGATTAAGAGAAGCATAAATAGTTATTTTCAGAAATAAATATTGCAATAAAATCGGTTTCTATATATATTAATATGTAAAAATTTAACGAATAGAAGTTCAGTATAGGAACAAATAAAAATACAGACTTTTCTAGTTGAAGATTTATCGCCATTGGAATCTGAGTAAGTAATCTAGAAACCAATACGATTATTTTTATCAAATATCCCATAAGTATTAGAAAAATTATAGATTCTGTCTTTATAATTGAAAAGAAAACTTCGAAAAATACTCTGAAAAAAAATATTGCTAATTCAAATAAATTCTTCGATAACTTCTATCAAAATCAAATCTAGATTCTTTTTTTATATTTATTAAAAAAGATTTAATAAATGAATACCATTAAAAAGATGTGAATTTTTTTAAAATTACAGTTAATAACAATTTTTATAAAAATTTGAAACATTAATTTCAAGATAAAATGAATTTATATAACTTATTTCACCTTATTCTTCTAAATTTATTATCACCTATAATGGGAAACTATTCTATTTTCATATGAATAAAACTTTGTGTTTATCCGTAATTTTCATATTATAAATATAGAATTAATTAAGTTAGATATATCTTCTCAAATTTCATCAGAATTTTTTAAAAAAATTCAAGATAGAATATTTCTTTATTGTTTTTTTCATATAATCAAGAAAATTTTTTCTGACTTAATAATATTTTTCTCCTTCTTTACTTCAGTTTTGTTTTCTATATGATCTTCAAACAAAAAATTAATTTAAAAATACCTTGTTTTCCTGACGTATTTATATTATGAAAGTAGTTCATAAATTTTTATTTCAATTCGGTTATAACAACTTTTGATTATTTAACGATATTCAATTTTTCAGGAAAATAATATTATAAGAAATAACTAGTTTTCCAACTAAATAAGATACACTAATGAAGTTAGTGGTATTAGACTATCTGTTGTTCTGCTAATAATAAATTACGATAGATATTTTGTTGTTACTCATTCGTGAGTATATTTTACATAATTTGCTTATTCTTTCTTGCAGAAGCGGTAAGGTACAATTTATCTTAAAATAGTGATTTTAAACCTTCCCATTCATTCTTTTGAGTTCTTATTTTCCTTTCAATATATTATTAATTTGATAAATATATACTTTTCCTATTCGGTATTAATTTTCAATTAACAAATTGATTTTCAAAGCTTTTAAAGTTATTTAAATCCATGATTAAAATTCCTGATTTTACCAAATTTACTAATGTAAACCTTTAAGGTTTAAAAATTTAAAAATTAGATTCGTCCCTTTAATACATAAAAACAGTTATACTAGATTAGTAAAAAAATAAAATTTATATTTATTTTTTATTTTATCTGAAAAATTCACAGAATAATTAATAATAGATTTTAAGAGTGGTGCTGATAGGCAGATTTGAACCACCGACCTCACCCTTACCAAGGGTGTGCTCTACCCACCTGAGCTATACCAGCATATCTTGGAGCGAACAGCGGGAATCGAACCCGCATCATCAGCTTGGAAGGCTGAGGTAATAACCATTATACAATGCTCGCAATAAACATTACTATTTTAATTTTTAATTAAATAGAGTCTTTTCTTAATTACTTAAGTTTGAAATTAATGTTTTAAATTGAATAATAATAATGAAAATTATAGTGGTGGGAGAAGGATTTGAACCTTCGAAGTCTATGACGGCAGATTTACAGTCTGCTCCCTTTGGCCACTTGGGAATCCCACCTTTCTTACTTATATATAAATTTTATGGTGCCGGCACCAAGAATTGAACTAGGGACCTACTGATTACAAGTCAGTTGCTCTACCAACTGAGCTATACCGGCATCATGTACTACTCCTCTCCGGCATATTAAGTAAAGAAAAAGAATCTTGCAATAAAAAATTTAAATATTTGTTCTTTTGCATATAAAAAATTTATTTTTCTTTTTTGCTTTTATCATAAAAATATTTATGCTATTCAATATCATTATTTTATTTTAGTAGAAGTGATATTAAAGTTTTTAACTAAAAATTGTATTATATTGTACTTAATATAATTTATTTATAAAAATAAAAAATGGAAGATCATAATCAATTATCTAATTAATACAAGAAATAGAAAAATTTTACATTTAAAAATATTCAATGGTTATTATTGAATTTATTTTATTGTTTACAAATGATTATAAAAACTTGTATATAGATGAATGTTGAATTATGAAAAAACAACACTTTTCACTAACACCTTATTTAGAATTTGACCGAAAACACTGGGCAAGATTACGTGATTCTGTTCCACTGGAACTATTAACAGATAAAGAACTGATAGAACTTAAGGGTATTAATGATGAAATTTCTATGGATGAAGTAAACAAAATTTATCTTCCTATTTCACGACTTCTTAATTTTTATATTAGTTCAAATTTACGCAGAAGAACCGTTCTAGAAAAATTCTTGGGTACAAGTACCAAGAACACTAAAATACCTTATATTATCGGTATTGCAGGCAGTGTTGCAGTTGGTAAAAGTACAACAGCAAGAGTATTACAAACTTTATTAAGTCGTTGGCCTAAATATCGTAAAGTTGATCTTATTACAACAGATGGTTTTTTATACCCAAATCAGATTTTAAAAGAGAGGGGAATAATAAAGAAAAAAGGATTTCCTCAATCTTATGATATACATCGTTTAATAAAATTTGTTTTTGATATAAAATCAGGGGTTAAAAAAATTACCGTTCCAGTATATTCTCATATTATTTATGATATTATCCCCGGTAAAAAACAATTGATTCAACAGCCTGACATTTTGATTTTAGAAGGTTTAAACGTCTTACAAAATGATATGGATTATCCACATACTCGCCATCATGTTTTTGTTTCTGATTTTATAGATTTTTCTATTTATGTCGATGCCCCGGAAAATTTATTAGAAAAATGGTATATCAGTCGATTTTTAAAATTTTGCAAAGGTTCTTTCTCCGATCCTAGAGCTTATTTTTACCATTTTTCTAAATTAGAGAAAAAAGAATCAATTAAAATAGCTAAAAAAATATGGAAGGAAATTAATAAAATAAACTTGGAAGAGAATATAATACCAACTAAAGAAAGAGCTTGTTTAATTATAATTAAAAGCTCCAATCATTTAATTACAAAAATTAAATTAAGGAAATAGTTTTAATATTAAGTTGATAATTATCTTCGATTCAATTCTTTTAATCATCTAAACGTAATGAAATTTCACTACCTATGTAAGAAGTAATTTTACCATTTTGGTCCAACAAAATTGCACCATATTCATTAATCCCTTTCACAATACCTAATTCAAGATGATCACCAATTTGTAACTTTACTTTTTTATCTAAAAAAGTATCCAACTTCATCCAACGTTTAATAAAAGGAATAAGACCATATTTTTCAAATTGTATTAATTCATGACGTAATGCTAAAATAATCTGACCAACGATTATATTTCTTTCTATCTTAATGTTATTCTGCTCAAGATTAATCCATTTCTGATCAATATCATTTTCATAATTTTGACTCATTGCAATATTAATCCCAATACCAATAACAATATTTGCTGCATTTCCAGTTTTAGCTTTAATTTCGATTAAAATACCAGCCATTTTTTTTCCATTAAGATAAAGATCATTAGGCCACTTGACTTTTATATTAGTACCGTTCACCTTATTAAGGTTCTCAGCAATCGCAATACCTACAACTAAACTTAATCCCATCGTAGCAACTGCTCCTTTTTCTAGATACCAATATAATGATAAGTAAAGATTACAACCGAAAGGAGAAGCCCAATATCGACCATGACGCCCTCTACCTATAGTTTGGTATTCAGCAACACAAACATCACCGGAGCTTAATTGATCAATGCATTCAAGTAGATATTGATTGGTAGAATTTATAACTGATTTTACAATTACATTTCCTTGTCTCACTAAAGAATAAATTTGTTCATAATTTAATAAGTCCATTTTTCTAGTAAATTGATAACCCTTACCAGTAATAGTATTAACCTCAATACCCCATTTACGCAATAAATGAATATATTTATTAATTCCAGATTGTGTAATAGAAAATAATTCCTCTAACTTCTCACTTGAATATATTCTACCATCAGAAAGTACTTTGATTAATTTTAAAGGAATAGTTTCATCTTTCATGAAATAGCATCCATAGCATTTATTTCACCATATTTACCAATAAAACGAACTTCTGGTTCTAGTATAATAGCGAATTTTTCTATAACTTTTTTATGAATATAGCGAGCTAATTTTACAATATCTTTTCCAGTAGCATTATTTTTATTAATTAAAACTAATGCTTGATCCATATGTACTGCTGCTCCACCACATTGATAACCTTTTAGATCACATTGATCAATTAGCCACCCTCCAGAAATTTTTACTGTTCCATCGGGTTGAGGATATTTAGGGCATTGAGGATAATTATTTTTTATCTTATTTACGTCTATGTTAGAGATAACTGGATTCTTAAAAAAACTACCAGCATTCCCAAAAAAAATAGGATTAGGTAACTTACTTTTTCGGATTTTACAAACAGCATTAAAGATATTTTCTGGTGTTACAGTTTTTTTTGTTAAAGAAGTTAATCCAGAATATGATAATATAGGTTTCCATAATTTTTTAAGTTTTAAACCTACTGAAATAACAGCAAAATCTTCACGATATTTATGTTTTAAAACACTATCTCTATACCCAAATTGACACTCAGCAACATCTAAACGATATTGCTTACCATTTCTTAAATTAATAATATCAACATAATGACATACGTCTTTAAATTCCATTCCATAAGCACCAATATTTTGTATAGGAGCAGCGCCTACAGATCCTAAAATTAACGCCATATTTTCTAATCCATAAATCCCATTTTTTATAAGTTCTTCAACTAATTGATGCCAATTATTTCCTGAGCCTACATGAATGAACCATTCCTGAAATGATTCAGTTATCTTTAATGCCGTAATTCGATTTAAAATAACCACCCCATCAAAGTCATCAATGAAAAGAATATTACTACCACCGCCTAATAATAAAACAGGCCAACCTTTTACCTTTGCTTCTTTCCATAACGTAAGTAATTCTTTTATTGAGAAAGCTAAGTATATTATTTTCGCTTTAACATTAAGATTAAAAGTATTATAATTTTTTAATTTATTATGATTATCATAATGCATATATTAAAACTCAGTTTATATCTAGTAGTTACATAAATCTATTTTACAGATCTATGGAAAATAGATCAAAATTAAAAAGTTAAATATATTACCAGTAAATAAAATATTAAAGCCACTCAAAGAGTGGCTTTAATATTAATTAAAGTCTGGCAGACTCCCTACTCTCACATGGGGAAACCCCACACTACCATCGGCACTACGACATTTCACTTCTGAGTTCGGTATGGGATCAGGTGGTACTACCGCGCTATTGACGCCAGACAAATTTTTTACTTATTCTATATATTTTATTTATTTTTTTCTTCGGTTCAAAAGAAATTATTTGGAATAAAATCTAATAAAGCTAATATATTTTTATTTTATATATTCAAAATATCTTCAATAATATCAGATTAACAATTTATTTTATTCATTAGTAACTATTAATTTCTAAATATATCCGTTAATCTTATAGATTATAAAATTTAAATATATAAAGCTTTTTCTTAATATATTATATGGATAAATTATAGTTAAATAATAATTATTTTGAATTAAAGCTTTTATTTAAATTTTTTATAACAATTTATCTATTATTTCGAATTTAAAGATATTATAAATTATAATTAACATAACGTCAATATATATCATTTATTAATCTATACAACTTAAACTATCCATTATTATTATGGATATAAAATTCTTAAAAGTATATTTGTTTTTAGCAGATAGAATCTCTAATAGTTTAGAACATTCTAAATCTATATCATATTTACCAAATTTAATTTTTAGATAAATGAACATTCCATAAAGTATTTGTATTTCAACTTATCCAAAGGCTTTGTAAGCTATAAGATTAGTGAAAAATATTGCTGTTAATACATAAAGAAATTTTACGATTCTGGGCTGTTATCCACAGAATACCTTTATTTTTAATCAATAATCATTTTATTTAAAAATCATTAAATCACTAAAAGAAAATTTATAATTATACACTAGCAATAAAATTGAATTCTTCCTTATATTAATTTCTTTATGAATCATGAGATATGCTACTAAATTAAATCTACTTTCTCTGACTTTTCTTTACTCTATTTAGATCAAGATCATAATTCTATCAAAATATTACTAAACGTATCCTTAACTATAGATTATACTAACTTATATTAAAAAATCAAATATTAAAGATAATATTTCAAACTTTACATCTATATAGATAAGAACCAGGATTTTCCTCATATTTTATTTATCCTAGATATTAACGATAAATATCCAAATATTAAAAAAGATATAGGATCTTTTCCTCTCTCTTTATGAGAGACCCTTTCATTTTCATAGAAAGTGCAACTTTTTATAAATCTCTTATAAAAGCAATTAATATCCTAACACTATCATTAAATAATTTGTACAGGTTGTAATTTGCAAAAAAATATCTTAATTTATCTTAAGATCTATATAATTGTGAGTACTGTTATGTTATTTAGTAACTTTAATCAAGAGATCCTTGTCTTATATATTTAATATTTTTATTTCATCAATTAATTTTTCAACAATGATTAGCTATACTATATTACATTCATATTTCATAATTCATATTTGATATTTACACATTGTTTTTTAATAAAATATTGTAAAATATAAAAATCTATAATTAATATATTTCGAACTGAAAGAAATATTCTCACATAATTTTAGTATCTCTTTTTCAGAAATTACGGATTTTTTTCTGACTTCTATACTAAAAATCCTCTAAAATAGATTAAGTATTTCTATATTTAACTAGCTATTTTCTATTTAAATAATTATTAATCGCTAATTGCTTAGTTGAAGTTTAAAGTATTTTTTAAAAATTTAATATTAATTAAATTTATCTGTTAATAACTTTTTTATTATATTTATGTATTAAAATATACAGATTTTATCTGAACCACTTCCCCTTTATATAATTAAATAAAATATCTGTGTAGGTTAGATTACATTTTAATCTTCGTCCTTTCCTCTATACCCTATTCCAATAACCTTTTAAATACAAGAATATTAACATATTTTCTCATCGACTTATTCCTTTACTTTCCATTTAAATATTAATTTGGATTTATTTCAAAATTAATATTGGATATCGACTTTCTTTTTTTTGAAAAACGAGTTTTCAGTTATTTATTATTACTTATACTATCATTGATATTTTAATAATAAAAATATAATTTCAATCCATTTTATGGCTTATATAGATATTTTTATTCTTAACAAGAATATTTCTATTACTATTATAATTCCAGAACATTCTTTTAGGCTCTATTATATATTTCTAATATTCTAAATTTATCCATTAAGTTTATTACAAGCTATTTAAAAAATTCTTTTTAAAAAAGAAAGCTTTATAATTATATAAATTATCTCTTACATTTAAGGATGGATTTTTGTAGACCTTAATTTAAGTTGTTCTGAAGTTCCGATTCTTTAAAATGAGAATTTTAGAATAGATTCTCCTAGATCTTTCCTGTATCAATATTTTGATGCTCAGAGTTTATAGCAAATTGGTGAATCTAGAGGACGTATATTAAATGATTATATTATCTAAACATAAAATTTATGAAGCCTCCTTTGTTATCTAACATATTTCTTATTTTTAAAGCTATTATTTGATAAGTATTTCAATACTATTCAGTGATTCTTTAATCAATTTTAGTAACTTTTAGGCTTCCAATACTCTATATTTGTAAAAATCTCAGATTTATATTATCTAATTTAAATTTATAGTTTTTTCTTAAACTTGTTGTATAGTTACTCTTGTTGTAAAGTATAAATTACTGTCATTTTATAAAATAGAACAAAAGTTAATTTATTTTAAAAGATTTTTTTCTTCTTTAATGAAGACTAATTTTATTGAAAAGTATATGACTATTATTTACATATTTTAGTAGAGCAAAGCTCTACTAATGGTATTTTGAATAACAAATTATTTCTACTTCTTCTAAATTCTTAAATTTTATCATTTTCACCTATATATTTCTCTCTGGTATTAAAATTATTTTATTTTACTCAAAATATCAATTACTATCGTTTAATTAAAAGTATTTATTTTATTATTGAATAGAAATCTTCCTTTAAATATACTAAGAAACATACATGTCCCTTCTTCGCCCTACTTTAATTTTTCGAAGTTAAAACAAGAATAATTCAAATTTAATTTGATCTAATTCTATTAATCATCTTTCTATACTTTTCTGAGGATAAGATTGATGCTAAACTTTTGGAGGATTTGAGTTTATCCACACTTTCCTTCATAGATATTGAAGAATCTCAATTTAGTTATTTTTTTCAAACTAAATCTATATACTCTTCATATATTTTATTTAACTTTATTAATTAAAAAAAATCCATTGAGATAAATATCAGATTTTAATATAATCAAATATTATATTTATACCACAATAAAACTTTCTAATACTTTTTAAGATTAGTGAATCTTCTTTTTATCATCTCTGATTATTTATATATTTAACCTTGTAAAATTTTACTAAATAATTTTATTATATAGATATATTAAATTCCCATTTTTCTATGAGAGAATGTATATTCTCAAATAATAAAATACTTTACACATTTGTTAATTATAATTATGATATTTATAGATATTATTCTGAGTATTTTTATCTACTAAAAAAACTCTCACAAAAAGAATACTCAATTATAATCGAAATATTTATTTACTACGTTTACATTTATTTAAATTAAGGATTTAAGATGCATTTACATTCTTTATTTAGTTAAAAAATTATTACTCAATTAGATTTGTTAAATTACTTAATAATAACTATTTAAGTAATATTTCTTTACTTTTTTAAGAAAAAAGAAAGTTCTAAAAACTTAAATAAAGAAAATATAAATCTTTTCTTATTCATTAATATATTAGTATTTTTTGAAAATATCAATATTTCATAAAATATTTTTAACTAATTCTATGATATCTTAATAATTTCATCTCTCTACCATGAGAAAACTTATATAGATCTTCTCATTTACATCTTTAAAGAAAATGGAAACACCTTAACTATAGGAGCTTTTAATAGAGGAGCACCTTGTTACGATTCCAACCCAAAAAATTATAAATAAAAAATATTAAGTACTACATTTTTATATTTATAATATTATTTTTTTATTTTTAATCACCTACCTATAGGACAAAGATTTATCATATATAAAGGAAAGTGAGAGAGATTCATCGTATATATACGTAAACATTCTTAGATTTTTATTACTGTCATTTAAACTATGAAATTAATTTGTAACTTCAATCTTAATTCGATGTATTTTCATAAATTCCAAATACAATTCCTTTCAAAGATTGCTTTTTGTATAATATTTTGTTGTATAGTTATTTAACAACTTACTAGTGATAGTTAAATGAGGCTTCTCCTCTGTAACTTATCTTTTCAATTTATAAAGAAAGATCCCTCCTTATTTTTTATTCTCAGATTACTTTCTTTCAAAAAACAATCTAAGTTTTTGTATTAATTTTAATGAATTTAATATTCTATTTTATTATATAAGAAAAAAAAAGGGGGGGAAAGCCATATTAAACTTATTTAAATTTTAAGTTTTTAATCACCTGGAAATATGATTTTTCTCAATGAAATTAAGTTTCAAAGTTTACAATTCAATAAATAAACCTTTAATCTTTATTGTTTATAACCTAAAGATTGGGGTGATATATAATTCCTGTTTAACTAAATAATTTTTAAAAATTTAGGTTTTATTCAGATTTCCTAATTTTTCTATTAAGATCTTATTATCTCTTATAAGAATTTTATCAATATAGATAAAATTCTTAATTTTTTCTTAAATATCTATTTATAATTAATTAATTTTATAGGAATTATCCAATTAAAATATAAAAAGATTCATATTTTAACGTAATTAAACTTTTCTCTATTAAAATACACTTTTTATATATCTATAATAATTCCGATTAATATTTTATATTTTCCATATTGTATTACCTATATTTTCTAAATATGGAATTAATCAATAGTTTTTGCTTCTAATAAAAGAGTTTTATTGTAATAAATTTTTACGAATATTACGAAATACTTTAAAGTTTTGAATGTTGAATGTAAGGTATTTTTTTCTCAAGGTAGAATATAAAAATTATCCAAAACCAATTTTGTTATATTCTTTAAATCACATAAGAAAATATCTCATTTATTTTAATGATAATTAAATTTTAAATACCTTGTTTTGCGTTATTAGGAACTATTTTAATAAAAGTTTTTTAGGATAAAATATATATTTTAAAAAAATCCTCCATTCCTTCTCTGGCTAAAATGTTAAATTCTCCTTATAATAAGGATTATAATTAAAGATCATAATATTGAAAGAATATCTCTTTTAATTTCTTTTTTAGAAAAAATTTTCCTATTTCAAATAGATAAATTAATCTTCAAATTTTAATTTTTATATTGCAAACTTCCTAAATAAATTTATCTGATTAATCGTTAAAACATAGTATACAAAATAAATTTTAAAAAGAAATTTATTCTATTATTTGCTTTTTCAAAAATTTAATGAAATTAACTTCAATTAATTTATTTTATTTTAAATCTAATAAATGATTTGTTATCATAAGTAGATATTATTTTACTAACAAAAGATTATTTTAATAATTTTTTAATTGATTAATTAAAAAATAAATTAATAATAATTAATAAAAAAATACGCAAATATTTGCGCTAAAAATTGCATTTTAACATCTTAAATATTATTTAAAAATTCTGATTCTAAATATCAATTATATAGTAATTTAAATATCTATAAAATTTAATCAATAATTTTAAATATTTTACCATTTCATTTAAGGGATCTATTTTATGAAAGAACCTTTTCTCCCTATTCAAAGAGCTCTACTGAGCGTTTCTGAAAAAAAAGGTATTATTGAATTTGCAAAATCTTTATCTCAACGTAATATTGAGATTATTTCTACCGGTGGTACAGCTAAATTATTACTAGAAGCCGGATTAACTGTTATAGAGGTTTCCGATTATACAGGATGGCCGGAAATGATGGATGGGAGAATTAAAACACTTCATCCAAAAATACATGGAGGTATTCTTGGGCGACGAGGACAAGATGATGAAATCATGAAACAATATCAGATTACCAAAATTGATATGGTTGTTGTTAATCTTTATCATTTTGATGAAAACGTTTTAAACCTAAATTATTCAATGGAAAATGCTATTAATAATATTGATATTGGTGGACAAGCAATGATTCGTTCTGCTGCTAAAAATCATAAAGATGTCGCCATCGTTGTTAATACTCAGGATTATCACAAAATCATCGAAGAACTAGATAATAATCAAAACTCTATAACTGATATATTTCGATTTAATTTAGCAGTTAAAGCGTTTGAACATACTGCAGATTATGATAGAAAGATTGCTAACTATTTTAGTAAATTACTATTTTCTTATTCTGGTAAGATACAGAATAATTCAAGTACATTACCTTATAAATTAAATCTTAATTTTATTAAGAAACAAGATATGCGTTACGGAGAAAATAGTCATCAAACTGCCGCTTTTTATGTAGAAGAAAATAAAGTAACGGCATCATCGATCTCTTCAGTAAAACTGCTACAAGGAAAATCTCTTTCTTACAACAATATTACTGATACTGATATAGCTTTGAAATGCGTAAAAAGTTTTTCTAAACCTGCTTGTGTTATTGTTAAACACGATAATCCTTGTGGAGTTGCAACTAGCACCGATATCTTTACAGCTTATGATCATGCCTTTAAAACTGATCCAACCTCTGCATTTGGTGGTATTATTGCATTTAATCGTGAATTAGATGAAAATACGGCTAAAATAATTCTTGAACGACAATTTGTTGAAGTCATTATTGCACCTTCTATTAATGAAGTTGCTTTAAAAATATTTAGAAGAAAACAGAATATTCGTATTCTATCTTGTGATCAATGGTATTCATCTGTTGAAGGTTTAGATTTTAAAAGTGTGAATGGAGGCTTATTAGTGCAAGACCGTGATCTAGGATTAATTACAAAATCTAATCTTCATGTTGTTTCAAAACGAAATCCAACTGAACAAGAGATAGAAAATGCATTGTTTTGTTGGAAAGTGGCAAAATTTGTAAAATCCAATGCCATTGTTTATTCTAAACATAATATGACAATTGGTATTGGTACTGGACAGATGAGCCGTATTTACTCAACAAAAATAGCAATATTAAAAGCAAAGGAAGAAGATTTCGATCTTTTGGGATGCACAATGGCATCTGATGGTTTTTTTACATTTCGGGATAGTATTGATATTGCCGCTACAGCTGGCATAACTTCTGTTATTCAACCAGGAGGTTCAATTCATGATGATGAAATCATAGCTGCAGCTAATGAACATAATATTGTAATGATATTTACTAATATGCGCCATTTCCGCCATTAATTTTAGAGAGAAAAGCATGAATATTTTAATTATTGGAAATGGTGGTCGTGAACATGCATTAGCATGGAAAGCAGCACAATCACCTCTTGCTGACAAGGTTTATGTTGCACCCGGTAATGCTGGAACTGCTCTAGAAGAAAAATTAACTAATGTTAATATTTCAGTAACAAATATTAATGGATTAGTTGATTTTGCTAAATCCAATAATATTGGTTTAACAATCGTTGGACCAGAAACCCCTTTAGTTTTAGGAATTGTTGATGTTTTTCAGGATTTCGGTTTAACGATCTTTGGTCCAACTCAAAATGCAGCAAAATTAGAAGGATCTAAAATTTTTACAAAAGATTTTCTTACTCGTCATCATATTCCAACCGCTACTTACAAAAGTTTTAGCGAAGTTGAACCTGCACTTCTCTATTTAGAAGAGAAGGGAGTCCCAATTGTTATTAAAGCAGATGGACTAGCCGCAGGTAAAGGTGTCATTGTTGCTATGATTTTAGAAGAAGCAAAAAATGCTGTTCAAGACATGCTTGTTGCTAATGCATTTGGGAAAGCGAGCCATTATATTGTTATTGAAGAATTTCTTAAAGGTGAGGAGGTTTCTTTTATTGTAATGGTTGATGGTAAGAATGTAGTTCCTATGGCAACAAGCCAAGATTATAAAAGAGTAGGTAATAATGATAGTGGACCAAATACGGGTGGTATGGGTGCATATTCTCCTGTCACTTTTATCACTGATGTTATTTATCAACGAATAATGAATCAAATCATTTATCCTACAGTAGAAGGTATGTCGATCGAAGGTAGAAAATATCAAGGATTTTTATATGCAGGATTGATAATAGATGAACAAGGAAATCCAAAAGTTATTGAGTTTAATTGTCGATTTGGTGATCCAGAAACACAACCTATTATGATGCGATTGCAATCTGATTTAGTAAAACTTTGTTTAGCCGGAGCAAATGGAAATTTAATAGGTAAAACATCATATTGGGATAAACGCTCTTCCTTATGTGTTGTCCTTGCTGCTGAAGGTTATCCTGGTAATTATCGTAAAGGTGATATTATTAAAGGGATCCCTAATAAACTATTAGAAAGATGCAAAATTTTTCATTCTGGAACAGAATTGAAGAAAAATCTTCTTATCACTACCGGCGGACGTGTCCTATGTGTTACAGCAATTGGAAGAACAATCATTGATGCACAAAAAAAGGCTTATCAGGTAGCTAAAAAAATTTCTTGGACTGGTTGTTTTTATCGTACTGATATCGGTTATAGAGAGCTAGCTCGCTTAAAATAAAAACATCAAATTTTTTCTTTAAAAAGAAACATCAATAACCAGAAATTCTTATTGATAAAAGGTAGTAATTCAATTATATTTTTAATATTTCTTAATTAAGATGTAAATAAAATCACCTATACTGAATCTGTGTTCTTTTTTTATTAATTTTTGTCATTAGAAGTAAAATCTTTATCAAGTTTCTTCTCTTAGGTTAAAAGTTACAAACTATCCTTTTTAATGCCAATTCTCTTAGTATAGGAATGGAATATTACCAAAATAAGTGCTTGTTCTCAGATCAATTAAGTATTTTGATTCAAAAACGCCATTGAAAATAATATTTCAGTTAAAAAACCTTTGTTATTATCCATTATTCGTTCTATGAAAATAATTATATTATTTCATAGAACTTTATTTAATGCTCTTCCTTATCTTTATAATCAAAGTTCATATCGAATTTGCCAAAATTTACCTTGATAAGTATCCGAAAAAGTAATATTACTATTTTCTTAGTAGAGTTTATATAGTAAAGATATTATCTGGCGGATACTTTCGGTCATTTAATCGCTATAACTTTATTTTTCATCATAAAAAATAAATTCACTTCTGATAAGTTTAGGAAATTTAAATTTATTTTTATAAATCACTAAAAAGAAAAATAATAGTAATTACTATAATATATACACTCAATAAAAATAGTTAAATACTCGTTATAAATATTTTTTTTCGAAACTGAGTTGTTTGATTATTATTTTAGTGGATATTTAGTAATAAAAATAAAAATTTACAATTTTAATTTTTGAATTCTTTATTTTAGTAGAGAATACTGATTAGTACGAAAGGCACAATAATTAAATCTTAAAGAACTAAAAATCAACGAATTAAATTTCGTTATCTTTGTCCAGATATTTAGATCTTAATCTCAATCCGATTTTTTCAATATAAAACACTTAATTATCCATTATAATTTTATGGATTTAATTATAATTTTTTAATTAATTTATTTTTATATAAAATATTTTCATATAATAAGAATTACGTATAACTTTAATAGGTAGAAATTATTAATTTTTAATTTAACTCCAAGAAAGAGTTATTCCTTTTTATCATCTCTTTTCTCTCTCTTAAAATGAATTTAAGAAATTTAAAAAATTTAGAATTATTATTTATATTTTAAATCATATTTAAAAAGAATATAAACAGGAATTAAATAATCTTAATTTCTATATTTCTGATCTTTCACTGATCCTCTATAACTTACGAAGAATTAAATTTAAATATTTTTAGTTATATAACTGACAAGTTTAAATTAAAATATCTATACTTTATAGAAGAGAATTTATTTTAATTTTAGCGAACTATTTGCTTTACCTCTATATGAATAATTTTGATGATTAAAATCCTTCTAATAAAAAATTTTTAATTAGTTCAATATTATTTATCTAATATTTTTGATTAAAATAGAAATGAATTCTTTGATTTTAAAGCATCTAGTTCAATAGTAAGATGAAGCAATTTATCTATTCAAATAATTTTTGTAAAAAATACTTTTATTTAAATTTTAAAATTAATGATTAAAATCCCAATTGTACTGTATTTAATAATAAGTAATTCTTTTTATTAAATATTAAAATAATACTTAATAACGGTATTTAAATTTTAAAAAAAATCTTATAACATAATCAATAATTAGAATATATATGTTTACATGAACAATCTATAAGTAAGTAATTTACTGATAAGTCCTTATTTTTCAAATAAATAAATTTTATCTTAACATTATCAAAAATGTTACTTTGTATACGTTTTTTACATCGAATTTATTACTTAAAAAGTAATAGAAATCCCCTCCTACATATTTCAACTTTAATTATATGAAATTCTCTTTCATTCATTTAAAACTGATATATAAAAAAGTTTTATAAATTAAAATAATAAGCTTATGTAAATAATAACTTTTACTAGAATATTTAATTCACAATAGTAAAGTTTCCTAAACTAAATTGATATCTAATTGAGATACAAAGTTACTTTGTATTTTTACTATAAAATATTTAATAAATTTTCTCATTATTATTCAGTAATTAAAGATTGATCTTCCCACAATAATCATGAAAATTTCATCGATGAAAATATTTTAATAACTGATATTTACGAATTAATTATATTTTTAAAAAATATCAAAATAATTATCAATAAAAATTTTAAAATAAACAATTTCTTCTCTAATTATTCATTATAAATTATTACTCTCTTTTACTTCAAAAGTTAATAAAATTTTTTAAAAATTAACTTTTAAAATATAAAAAAATCAGTTTCTATATTTTAATGTTATTTTGAATATTAAGAATGGAAAATTAAATTTATAATAACTTACCTATTAATTAAAATTAAATAAATTTGAAAATTATTTATGATAAAACTTGTGATATGTTATTAATTTATCTTTATTTAGTAAGTTACTTACCAAATAATATATATTTTTTCTAAAGTTTATATAAATAAAATTTATTATTTTTATAATACTTAATTATTATAGATTATTTTTACCTAACTAAGTTAGAAACATATTTTAAATATGAATATTTTCATTTATTTAAAATATTTTTTCTTTTAAATAAACTTTATTTATTGATGATATTTTTTTGATAATCTATGTACAGAATTAATAAAATCTTTAATATTCTTATGTGGAGTATCCTTATGAATACCGTGACCTAAATTAAAAATATGACCAGTTCCTTTTCCGAATTGTTTTAAAATAGTATCAACCTCAATCTCAATACGTTCTTTTGATGCATATAATATAGAAGGATCCATGTTTCCCTGTAATGCCACCTTATCTCCTACAAGAAAACGAGCTTCTTCAATATCTGTCATCCAATCGATACCCAATGCGTCACAGCCTGTCGCAGCCATTTCTTCTAACCATTTTCCACCACCTTTAGTGAATAGAGTCACTGGAACTTTAATTTCTTTATATTCTCGTAATAGATTATCAATAATCTGATTCATATAATATAAAGAAAAATTACAATAATCTCTCTTGCTTAATATACCACCTAAAGTGTCAAAAATAATCACTGATTGAACACCTGCGCAGATCTGAGAATTTAAATAGAGAATAATACTTTTAGCTAATTTATCCAATAATAAATGTAATGATTTTGGTTCCGTATACATCATCTTCTTAATACGGGTAAAATTCTTACTGCTTTCCCCTTCAACCATATAAGCTGCCAATGTCCATGGACTACCAGAAAAACCGATTAATGGTACTTTCTCTTTTAACATTTTTCTGGTAGAACGTACTGTGTTCATTACATAAGCTAATTCTTGTTCAGGATCAGGAATTGATAGTTTTTTTATTTCAGAAAAACAACGAATAGGATATTGAAACATAGGAGATTCTTCTGCTGAAAAATAAAGACCTAATCCCATCGCATCAGGAATAGTAAGAATATCTGAAAAAAGGATTACAGCATCTAATGGAAACCGATTTAGAGGTTGTAATGCAACTTGACAAGCTAACTCACTATTTTTGCAGAGAGAAAGAAACCCTCCGGATTCCTGACGAAGTTTTTGATATTCAGGTAAATAACGACCTGCTTGTCGCATCATCCATATTGGGGTTACATCAACAGGTTTCCGTAATAGGGAACGTATGTAGCGATCATTTTTTAGTACAGACATCATTAGCTCCATAAAATAGTAATTAAAAATCAGCAATTATTATGTGTGTTTTTATTTTGTTATTTCCTAAATAAATAAAAATTTAGATAATAGAAAATGACTAATATGAATTATTTATAGAGAATCATTTTTTTGAAGTTAGTCCAATATTTTCATTAATTAAACAGAGAAAATTTGGTATTAATAATAGGTTATAGAGAGGATTTTCTGATCTAAGGATATCAAACCCTCACTAATTAAATAATCAGAATTAGTCTGAATTTTAGAAATAAAAATATGATTATTAATGATTAACTAAGGATAAATATTTTGATAAATCATTATTTTATAAATAAACTTTACCATTAAAAAAAATGATTTATCAATCTTTTTATTAATTATTTTTAATATATATCACAATTCTTTTATATTTTAATTTATTAAAAAATTTAAAATAAATATTACCCTAATCCTACTAATACAATATAAATAATTTCATCGATATATAATAAATATTCTCTGATTACTTGTGTTGTTTAATAAATAAATTATTCAGAAAATTTCATTATCTTTTTTAATTTATTTGAAAATATATTTATCGAAATATTTAGCAGGTTTATATGAAATATACACTATTTGAAGCCATTAATTCTAGACATAAAACTTGTTTAATCTAATAACTACATATAGATAAAGGAACAAGAATAATTAACATTTTTATTTTTAACTTATAAAAAAATAAATAATTTAATAGTAATATTATTACTTTTCACAGGATCTAAAAAATCCAATTTATTAAATATAATTATCTTTATTTATATTAACTATTTGTAATAGATTTAAAATCTTTAGATTTTTTAAAATATTATTTTTATCAGAAATATTGATTTAATATAATTAATTTATTTTTATAAAAGAATAAAATGAAAAATTACATTATTTTAATAATATCAAAAATATTACTTTTATACCTAAATAAATCTATTTAACAGATTATCAATTACTATAACACTAATACTCTATACGTAATATCAAATTTCATAATTTTTATTAGAGTAAAAGATAAACTATTGAACTATTATTTAAAAGGAATGAAATAATTTTCCTTATGTTCTTGATAGCATATTTTAGTAATTATAAAATAACGGGTGAATATATTAAAACTTATTTAAAGCTAATTTAAACTATAATATACTAATTTATAATTGAATATACTAAGTCAAAAAAATTCTTGTTTACCAAGGAGTATCACTTTCGTTGAAATAGGATTTAAACCCTATTCTTTTAATCATATACCAAAATATAAAAAATAAAACAAAATATTTACGAAATAAAATTATAATCGCCAATAGATTATTATGGTGAAATTGAATTCATTTCGATCTGTAAAATATGAAATATTTTTGATATCAACAATAAGATATCAAATCCATAATATGGAAGACAATTTTTACTGCTTAATATAGTAAATAATATTAAGCAGAAATTTATTCAGTAAGAAATTACCGATTGGATTCTCTATTATTGTGGGTAATATTAATTATTTTAATATAAAAAATTATTTTTAAAGAAATATTTATAATAATTTCTTAATTAGGTTTCTTTCTAAAAAGAAATTGAAAAACTAATCTGGTTAACTTACACTGAAAAGATATTAGAATAATATTTTTATTAAATACTTAATAATCATCCGTTATATTTATAAAATAGAAAGTGTAACTATTACCTCCAGTATTCCTGTTTCTATTGGTAAAGCAAAAAATTTTAAAAAGATTAAAAAATCAATAATATTTTAGAAAATTTGATTTGAAAAATATTTCAATAACCTCTAGTTAAGGAAATTAAAAACATAAAATATTTTACTTAATTATTTATATTTATCACGGATGGAACGAAAAATTCTTGATTGATAATATGTTTTATGGTTAGCAGCATATTATGGAAAATAGAGCTCTTCATATCATTATGAAAATTTTCTATATAATTCATTTTAACGAAATTCGTTCCGATTATGATTTTTTCTATATTTTAAAAGATAGATTGTGTAATTTAATTCTTTAAAAAAATATTAACAAAACATATTTTATTTAATTATATATAAGAAAATTAAGTAAGATATCTTGGAAATATGATGTTCAAGTTATGATTAAGAGTAGATTGCGGTTAATTATATTCTAAAAAATATATTACGTAATAAGAATTAAAAATTAATAATTTATTATAATTTTTTAATTCCATATCTTATAAAATTTAAGAACCGATATATCGAATCAAATTATAATCCCTTTATATAGGTATCACTTTACCTATAACTTAATTGATTTAATTTATTGTACTTCACCGTTAAAAAATTAAATATTTTTAATAAAAAATTTAAAACAAGTTCTTTTAACCAATAAGATTATATCTTCTATTCTGTTAATTTAATAGCATATTATTCTATGAATAAATTCAGAATAGTTCCTTTATTTAAATAAAATTTAAATTCTGAATAGAAAGATAAATTTAATTTACTCTTTCGATTCCTCCACAGAGAGCAAAGTTTTCTAACAATAATGAAAATACACTACTACTAAAATTGTTAAGTTATTTTTTGATTTATAGCTATAACTTTTTGTTAAAATTTCTCAAGAAATTTGTAGAGAGAATACAGCTTAAAATAAGAAAGATATCGAAAAAAATAAATATTCTTATAAATATAGATTTTTATTATTATGCAGTATATGGAGAAAATTTCCGATAATTAAATGAATTTAATAAGAGATTATTGCATTTATCGAAACATAAATTTTTATCTCTAATCACAGTAAAATTGATATTGTGAATAGAATAAATTTGTATATTAAATAACCATTATTTAATATTGTTTAATTAAGAATAAATTTATTATCCCAGAGTACATCCAAAAAGATATTCCTTCTCTATAGAGAAGAGAGAACTAAAATTCTATTATTAATCTTTATAATAGAATTCATTATTATGAAGGAATATAATTTATTATGTACAATTCACTTTTCGATAAAAATCAATTTTTAAATAAATAATAGAGAAAAATAATTAATTTTTTTAATATAAAGAATATTTACATATTAGAATGCATGAAAATCCATATAGAACAGAGTTAATTCTTTAAATATTGATTAAGCCTGGATAAAAAGTACTAGAAAAATATACTGTTTTATCGGTTTGATACTTTCTATAAATACAAAAATTGTACAACATCTTGGTTTTTATATTAAAGTTTCTAATAAATAGAGAAAACTAGTAAGTAAATATACTCCTTTTTACCTGTTTTAACTGGTAAAAATATTATTTTTTTCATATAAATAAATTTTTATCAGAGTTTATTTAAAATTTTAATTAGTAAAAATCTTATTTTCTTGATTAATTAAATATCTTTCTTATATAAAAACAGATGTAGATTGAAATTAGTTTTTCTCATCTTTGGATACTTTATAAATAAAATTTAAATCAGAATTTTTTATTCATCTTTTTTAACTTATTTAGTTTAAGTTTAAAGTTACGTAGAAAAGATCTGTGAAAATTTCTATTTAAAAAATGATTAGAAATATTTATTTAGATTTTGATTGCCTATCTGAAAATATAAAATGCTCATTTGTTCGTTATTTAATTTAATGAGTATATCTCTAATTATATAGAGTTATCTGTGGTTCTCTTTTTGATAAAAATTTTTTCGATGAAAAGTATACTTTTCTAAAAATCGAGAATCTTTGTAAAAGATCAATTATGTACTTCATTGCATTAAATATCCTTTAATACTCAAAAGTAAAACTTCGATATTTAGAATCATTGTTCACTTATGTAATTATTAATATAATTCTGAATATAAAAATATCAAAAAATAAATATTAAATCAAAAAAGTGATCCGAAGATTCTAAATCTAATCATAAAAAATTTAAAGTTTAATTAAATTTTAAATTTTTTAATTGGAAATATTCATTTTATATTTAATTAAACATTCTATATTTTTTATACATTTAAAAATAATAAACTTAATAATATAATCCTTTACTTGCTACAAAATAAAATAATTTATATAATTTTGAGCTTTAGAAATTTATTTTCTACAAAAATTATCCTTATTTTAACAGAAAAGAATAGAAATAATATTAAAATTAAATAAATAATTAACTAAAAACATAATAAATTTTAAAAAAAATAAATAAATTAGATATTTTATAAGAAAAGATTTTTAATTAATAATTTTAATATTTTATCCTATTATATTTACAAAGAAAATATTTTTATAAACTAAATTTGAAAATAAGAGATATAAATAAATATTTCATTCTGAATAAAATTGGAATTCCTTGTGATGGATTCCAATTTACTAAATACTAAGTAATCGATATTTATTTTTAAATCTTTCTATTAAAGTACTTTTGTTGATTTAGAATATATAAAAGAATTTTTTCTATTTAAAATAAATATTTACCTCCTAAAATATACCTTTATCTAATAAAAACTATTAATTATCTAATAGTAAAATCAATAATAAAATAATATCTAAATACATATTAATTTTTGATTAATTTTCTTCCTGTAATTACTAACTGCTAATATATATAAATTGATAAAAATAAAAAATTAATAATCATTTTTATCTATTAATATTAATGGATAAAATTTTTGTCACAATTAAAATAACCATAAAGATATTTATATAAATTTTTTAAAAGTTTTATTAAAAACTGTTTTTAAAATATTCTTGTTATACATGTATGTTATATTATAATCAATATTATAAAATCCCATATTTACCTTTATTATTTTAAATAAGTAAAGATATTGTTTAAATCTAATCAAGATTTTCTTATTTTTTTCCTGCTCTTAGCATACAGGGAGACTATTGTTACTACTAATTTTCATTGGTTTTATTGATCTTATCATTAAAAATGAACATTCTAATGATAAGATCAATTTTTGTAAAAAGAAACCCTAAAAAAATAAAATACTCTATCTTAGAAATTAAAGAATAATAAACAAAATATCTTTTCTTTATTTAATGTTCTCTATAAATATACTTAGGAAATTCCTTCATATAAAAGTAACTTATAAATTACTTTTATATTTATTATTCATAGTTTTGGATTACTAAAGTCTGCATTTAGTAATTCTACTAAATTAGCAGTAGCCTTATCAGCACTAACTTGTGATGATTCAAGAGATTTGTTAATCATATAACGACGACGTATCCTATCTTGGTGATAGGAATAGCCTGTACCGGCAGGAATTAAGCGCCCAACAATTACATTCTCTTTTAAACCACGAAGTTCATCACGTTTTCCAGAAACCGCTGCTTCAGTAAGTACACGTGTTGTTTCCTGGAATGAAGCTGCTGAAATAAAGGACTCTGTCGCTAGAGATGCTTTAGTAATACCTAAGAGGTCACGGCTAAATGTCGCAAGTACTTTACCTTCTTTCTCTAATTTTCTATTTGACACTTTTACACGAGCGTATTCTACTTGTTCACCTTCTAGAAATTCAGAGTTACCAGGATTGAGAATTGTTACTTTACGTAACATCTGACGAACGATAACTTCAATATGTTTATCGTTAATTTTAACACCTTGTAAACGATAAACTTCTTGAACTTCGTTTGTGATATAACGAGAAACAGCATGTGCTCCACGCAAACGTAAAATATCATGTGGCGATTCCGGACCATCAGAAATAACATCACCACGCTCAACTCTCTCTCCTTCAAAAACATTAAGTTGACGCCATTTAGGAATCATCTCTTCATATTTATCAGAACTATCTATCGATGTAATCACTAAACGACGTTTACCCTTAGTCTCTTTACCAAAAGAAATAACACCACTAATTTCAGCTAAAATAGCTAGTTCTTTTGGTCGACGAGCTTCGAATAAATCAGCAACCCGTGGTAAACCACCGGTAATATCCTTGGTACCACCTGATTCTTGTGGGATACGAGCCAAAGTATCACCAATATTTATTTCTGCACCATCATCCAATTGAACAATCGATTTACCAGGTAAGAAATATTGCGCTGGAATCTCAGTTCCAGGAATTAATACATCATTTCCTTTTATATTAACAACCCGCAATGCAGGACGTAAATCTTTACTACCAGAAGTACGCTCAGAAGTATCAAGCACAACAATTGATGACAAACCAGTTAATTCATCTGTCTGACGTATAATAGATTGTCCATCTGACATATCAGAAAAACGAATAATACCAGAAACTTCACTGACAATTGGCATGGTATGTGGATCCCAGTTAGAAACTGTTTCACTACTATTGACTCCTTGATCATCACCTTTATTGAGGTGTGCACCATAAGGTACTTTATAACTTTCTTTGGTTCGACCAAATTCATCTATCACTCGTAATTCTGTATTACGAGAAGTAATAACTAAGTGACCTTCAGAATTTCTTACAAACTTGGCATTAATTAATTTTATGTTACCTTTATTACGTACTTGAATACTTGATTCCATTGCAGAACGTGATGCTGCACCACCGATATGGAATGTACGCATTGTCAATTGTGTTCCAGGCTCACCGATTGATTGAGCAGCAATAACACCAACAGCTTCACCTTTATTAATAATATGACCACGTGCTAAATCACGTCCATAACATTTTGCACAAACACCAAAATTAGTTTCACAACTTACAACAGATCGTACTTTTACACTATCAATAGAGTGAACTTCCAATTCATCACACCATTTTTCACTTAATAAGGTATTACGTTGTATTAAAATATTAACTGTACCAGGTACTGATATATCTTCCGCTGTAACTCGACCCAAGACACGTTCTCGTAAAGGTTCTTTAACATCACCTCCTTCAATAACCGGTGTCATTAAAATACCATCATGAGTACCACAATCATCCTCAGTAATAACCAAATCTTGTGCAACATCAACTAAACGACGGGTTAAATAACCTGAGTTTGCTGTCTTTAAGGCTGTATCGGCTAGACCTTTACGCGCACCATGTGTTGAAATAAAGTATTGCAATACATTAAGACCTTCACGGAAATTAGCTGTAATTGGTGTTTCAATAATCGAACCATCCGGCTTTGCCATCAAACCACGCATACCCGCTAATTGACGGATTTGTGCAGCAGAACCACGAGCACCAGAGTCAGCCATCATAAAAATACTATTAAAAGAAACCTGTTGCTGATTTTGACCATCACGGTTAATAACAGTTTCAGTTGATAAATTTTCCATCATCGCTTTTGCTACGCGTTCATTAGCCGCGGCCCAAATATCAATAACTTTATTATAACGTTCTCCTGCAGTAACCAAACCTGATTGAAACTGTTCTTGAATTTCAGCAACTTCAGCTTCAGCTTCAGAAATAATATCAGCTTTTTTCTCCGGTATTACCATATCGTCAATACCAACAGAAGCACCAGAACGAGCAGCATAAGCAAAACCGGTATACATAATCTGATCAGCAAAAATAACTGTTGGTTTTAACCCTAAAACACGGTAACAAGTATTGATCATTTTAGAAATTTCTTTTTTTCCTAACGGCTGATTAACCAATACGTACGGAAGGCCTTTAGGTACAATAATCCATAAGATGGCTCGACCTATCGTGGTATCAATTAATTGAGTTTTAATTTCAATATTACCTTCACCATCACGGATTTCTTCTATAATACGTACTTTAACACGCGCATGTAATGATGCTAAATCTGAACGATAAACTCTTTCAGCTTCTTTCGGTCCAGATAATACCATTCCTTCACCTTTAGCATTCACACAATCACGTGTCATATAATATAAACCAAGTACTACATCTTGTGATGGTACAATAATAGGTTCGCCACTGGCTGGAGATAAAATATTATTTGTCGACATCATTAAGGCACGAGCTTCTAGTTGCGCCTCTAAAGTTAATGGAACGTGAACAGCCATCTGGTCACCGTCGAAATCAGCGTTATAAGCAGAACATACTAATGGATGTAATTGAATTGCTTTACCTTCAATCAAAATAGGTTCAAACGCCTGAATACCGAGACGATGTAGTGTTGGAGCACGATTTAGCATAACTGGATGTTCACGAATAACTTCATCTAGAATATCCCAAACAATTGCTTCTTCACGCTCAACCATTTTTTTAGCTGCTTTAATCGTTGTTGCTAATCCACGTAACTCCAATTTACCATAAATAAAAGGTTTAAATAATTCCAATGCCATTCTTTTAGGTAACCCACATTGATGTAATCGAAGATAAGGACCAACTGTGATAACAGAACGTCCTGAATAATCAACGCGTTTACCAAGTAAGTTTTGTCGAAAACGACCTTGCTTACCTTTAATCATATCAGC
This sequence comes from Arsenophonus sp., assembly GCA_046530785.1. Lineage (GTDB taxonomy): Bacteria > Pseudomonadota > Gammaproteobacteria > Enterobacterales > Enterobacteriaceae > Arsenophonus. The sequence goes on along the minus strand of JBHEQT010000005.1, from coordinate 146,020 downwards.
TAAAGATTTGAGAGGACGTTTATTAGAACCAGTAATTGCACGTCCACGACGACCATTATCTAGTAATGCGTCAACTGCTTCTTGTAGCATTCGTTTTTCATTACGTACAATGATATCAGGAGCCGCTAAATCCAATAGACGCTTTAAACGATTATTTCTGTTAATAACGCGTCGATATAAATCATTTAAATCAGAAGTTGCAAAACGACCACCATCTAGCGGAACAAGAGGGCGCAAATCTGGTGGTAACACAGGTAGTACATTCAGAATCATCCACTCAGGTTTATTACCTGAGTGGATAAAAGCTTCTAATAGTTTTATACGTTTAGTTAATTTCTTACTTTTAGTTTCAGAATTAGTTGTATTTAATTCTTCATACAATAGTTCATATTCTTGTTTTAATTCAAGATTTTTTAACAAAGACTGAATTGCTTCTGCGCCCATTTTTGCGTCAAATTCATCACCAAATTCTTCTAAAGCATCAAGATATTCTTCTTCAGTCAAAATCTGTCGACGCTCTAAGGTTGTCATCCCACCTTCTACCACAACATAAGATTCAAAATAGAGTACTCTCTCAATATCACGTAAAGGCATATCAAGTAACAAACCAATTCGTGAAGGTAATGATTTTAAGAACCAGATATGTGCTGTCGGTGAAGCTAATTCAATATGACCCATTCTTTCACGACGTACTTTAGTTTGAGTAACCTCAACACCACATTTTTCACAAATCACACCTCTATGTTTTAATCGTTTGTATTTACCACACAAACATTCATAGTCTTTAACTGGCCCGAAAATACGTGCACAGAAAAGACCATCACGTTCAGGCTTGAACGTTCTGTAATTAATAGTTTCTGGCTTTTTCACTTCACCAAATGACCATGATCGGATCATATCTGGAGAGGCCAGAGAAATTTTGATCGCATCAAACTCTTCGATTTTAGTCTGTGATTTTAGAAACTTTAATAAGTCTTTCACGGAATTGCTCCTGTTGGAGTTAAGCCTGCGAAAAAGCGATTTTAGTCACTTTCTCCTAAACCTAAAATGTAACAAATTTGTAAACATCAGGGTAGCCAATAACTTTTACAACATTTTCTTATTAATCATTTTCCAATTCAATATTAATACCTAATGATCGGATTTCTTTCAATAACACATTGAAAGACTCCGGCATTCCTGGTTCCATTTGATGGTTTCCGTCTACAATATTTTTATACATCTTAGTGCGTCCGTTTACATCATCAGATTTAACAGTAAGCATTTCCTGTAAGGTATAAGCGGCACCATATGCCTCTAGAGCCCAAACTTCCATTTCACCAAAACGCTGACCACCAAACTGTGCTTTACCACCCAACGGTTGTTGAGTAACCAAACTATAGGATCCTGTTGAACGTGCATGCATTTTATCATCAACAAGATGATTCAGTTTTAACATATACATGTAACCAACTGTAACTTGACGTTCAAATTTCTCTCCTGTACGTCCGTCATATAATGTAATTTGACCAGATGTCGGTAATTCAGCTAAAGTCAAGAGTTCTTTAATTTCTTTTTCTTTTGCACCATCAAAGACCGGTGTTGCAATTGGCATTCCTTTCTTTAAATTATGTGCTAATCTCAAAATTTCTTCATCAGAAAAAATACTGAGATCAACTGTTTGACGAGGATTATCTCCTAAATTATAAGCTTTCTGAATAAATTCTTTTAGTTTTGGTGCTTCATAGTGTTGTTTCAGCATTTTATTGATCTTATCGCCTATACCTTTAGCTGCCATACCTAAATGGGTTTCCAATATTTGTCCAATATTCATACGTGATGGTACGCCCAATGGATTTAAAACAATATCAACAGGGTTACCATCTTTATCGTAAGGCATATCTTCAACAGGATTAATTTTTGAAATAACACCTTTATTACCATGCCGACCAGCCATTTTGTCGCCTGGTTGAATTTGACGTTTTACTGCTAAATAAACTTTAACGATTTTCAAGACTCCTGGAGCTAAATCATCACCTTGAGTGATCTTATAATATTTAGCCTCTATTTTTTTCTCAAATTCACCTTTAAGTTCATGATATTGCTCAGCTAATTTATCTATCTGATTTTGTTTTTCTTCATCTTTCAAAGATAATTCTAACCAACGTTCATAAGGTAATTTATCCAATTTTTCAGTTTCAATACCGCCATTAGTTAATACTACTCTAATCCGAGAAAATAAACTTTCTTCAAAAATACGTAATTCTTCAGTTAAGTCTTTTTTTGCATCACGAAGCTGCATTTCTTCAATTTCTAACGAACGTTTATCTTTCTTTACATCATCACGCGTAAAGATCTGTACATCAATAACTGTTCCTGATACTCCATTTGGTACTCGTAATGAAGAATCTTTAACATCAGAAGCTTTTTCACCAAAAATAGCTCGTAACAATTTTTCTTCTGGGGTTAATTGTGTTTCACCTTTCGGTGTTACTTTACCAACCAGAATATCGCCACCTGTCACTTCTGCACCGATATAAACAATACCTGACTCATCCAACTTAGATAATGCAGCTTCACCTACATTAGGAATATCTGCAGTAATCTCTTCTTCCCCTAACTTAGTATCACGAGATATACAAGATAATTCCTGAATATGAATACTAGTAAAACGATCTTCTTTTAATACTCTTTCAGATACTAAGATAGAATCTTCAAAGTTGTAACCATTCCAAGGCATGAATGCAACACGTATATTTTGACCAAGCGCCAATTCACCTAAATCTGTTGATGGTCCATCAGCTAAAACATCGCCACGTTCAATCGATTCACCCAGCGAAATACATGGAATTTGATTAATACAAGTATTTTGATTAGAACGAGTATATTTAGTCAGATTATATACATCAATACCTGCTTCATCAGGATACATTTCATCTTCATTAACCTTAATAACAATACGTGAAGCATCTACATACTGAACGGTACCTCCACGTTTAGCAACTGCTGTTACCCCAGAGTCAACAGCAACTGCGCGTTCCATACCTGTTCCAACTAGTGGTTTATCTGATCGTAATGTAGGAACCGCTTGACGTTGCATATTCGCACCCATCAATGCACGATTTGCATCATCATGCTCAAGAAACGGAATTAGTGAGGCGCCAACAGAAACAATTTGCTGAGTTGAAACGTCCATATATTCTACATGATTTTGAGTAAAAAGACTGGATTCACCTTTATTACGGCAAGTTATTAATTCTTCAACAAATCTACCATCATTATCTAAAACAGTATTCGCTTGCGCAATAATATAACTACCTTCTTCAATTGCTGATAAATAATGAATTTCATCAGTTACGATACCATTTTGTACTAAACGATAAGGTGTTTCCAAAAAACCATATTCATTAGTTTGTGCATAGACAGACAATGAATTAATTAAACCAATATTCGGTCCTTCAGGAGTTTCAATTGGACACACCCTCCCATAATGAGTTGGATGTACGTCACGAACTTCAAAACCAGCTCGTTCCCGTGTTAATCCACCTGGACCTAATGCTGAAATACGTCGTTTATGTGTAATTTCAGAGAGTGGATTATTTTGATCCATAAACTGCGATAATTGGCTTGACCCAAAAAATTCTTTAACAGCAGCAGAAATTGGTTTAGCATTAATCATATCTTGAGGCATTAATGTATCTAAATCACCTAATGATAAACGTTCTTTAACAGCACGTTCTACTCTCACTAAACCAACTCGGAATTGATTTTCAGCCATTTCACCAACTGAACGAATACGACGGTTACCTAAATGATCAATATCATCAATTTCACCTTTACCGTTACGGATATCAATGAGTTTTTTCATCACATCAATAATATCTTGTTTTTTTAAAACAGTTGAACCTTCAATAGGCTCACGATTTAGTGAGCGATTAAATTTCATTAGTCCTACCGCAGAAAGATCATAACGTTCTTCAGAAAAAAATAAATTTTCAAATAAATTTTCTGCTGCTTCGCGGGTAGGTGGTTCTCCTGGTCGCATCATACGATAAATTTCAACTAGTGCACTTAAACGATCATTTGTCGAATCGGTACGAAGTGTTTCTGAAATATATGCTCCATGATCTAAGTCATTAGTAAATAATGTCTCAATAACTTTATATCCACTTTGTCTTAAACAAGTCAATATCTCCAGAGAAATCTCTGTATTAGCTGCACAGATTAATTCACCGGTATTTTCATTAAAGTAATTTTTAGAAAGAACTTTACCTATAATATATTCAATAGGTACTTTAATACTTTTGATTTTATCATCTTCTAAATGACGAATGTGACGAGAAGTAATACGTCTACCTTTTTCAATATAAATCTTATTATTTACTTCAATATCAAAAGAAGCTGTTTCACCACGTAAACGTTCAGGTATTAGCGTCATTAATAAATTATTATCACAAATTTGAAAAATTGTTTTTTCAAAAAAAATATTAAGGATTTCTTCGGTAGCATAATTCATCGCACGTAAAATAATAGTAGCAGGTAATTTACGGCGGCGATCAATACGAACGAAAAGATGATCTTTAGGATCAAATTCAAAATCTAACCATGATCCACGATAAGGAATAATTCGTGCATTGTATAACACCTTACCTGAAGAATGTGTTTTACCTTTATCGCTATCAAAAAATACACCAGGACTACGATGTAATTGAGAGACAATAACACGCTCTGTACCATTGATAATAAAAGTACCATTATCTGTCATCAGTGGAATTTCACCCATGTAAACTTCTTGCTCTTTTATATCCTTTACTGTTCCTTCTTGTCCTTCACGCTCATAAATAACAAGGCGTAGTTTAACCCGTAAAGGGGCAGAATAAGTTACACCTCGGATCTGACACTCTTTAACATAAAATACAGGCTCACCAAGACGGTAGCTAACATATTGCAATTCAGCATTTCCACTGTAGCTTTGAATCGGAAACACAGAACGAAATGCTGCTTCTAACCCATTCTGACCTTCTAAATCTTGCTCGATAAATTTAGCGAATGAATCAAGTTGTATAGATAAAAGATAAGGAACATCCAAAACTTGTGGACGTTTTCCAAAATCCTTACGTATACGTTTTTTTTCGGTATAGGAGTAAACCATAGGGTTCCTCAGATTGCTGATCAGTGATCTATTCTGTCTGTCCTAAAGGACAGAATCTGCAACACTGTTTTAGAAGGGAAAATTATTTTCCATAATACTTTTATTGGTACTACTCTTAAATAATTTCATTGCATTATATAATTTTACTAAACTTTAATTATCAGAGGCATAAATGTATTATATTAAGTTGTCAATATAAAAAATATTTAAAATTATTTCAGTAACTTAAATAATATAAAATATTACTGATACTTTAATATTTTTAATAGAGCAAAAAGGCTAGTGACTAAAATCACCAGCCGTCCAGCCTATAAAATTAAGCTGTAAACTTAAAGAAAAGTTTATTTAACTTCAACAAAAGCACCTGCTTCTTCCAGTAATTTCTTCAATTTTTCAGATTCTTCTTTACTTACTGCTTCTTTAATTGTTACTGGAGCTGACTCTACCATATCTTTAGCTTCTTTTAGTCCTAACCCAATTGCCGTACGAACAGCTTTAATAACTGCAACTTTGTTAGCACCAATAGTAGATAAGATAACGTCAAATTCGGTTTTTTCTTCAACTACTTCAGTTTTGCTTGGTTCAGAAATAGTTGCTACTGGCGCAGCAGAAACATTAAACTTATCTTCCATCATAGTGATCAATTCAACAATATCCATTACAGACATTTCTGCAACCGCATTAATAACTTGCTCTTTAGTTAGATACATAACAGTGGTTTCCTAAAATTCAAAAATAATTTATACCTTTAAAGCAACGAAGAAAGTAAGAGTTTAGATAACTTTCTTTTGATCGCGCAGTGCCGCCATAATGCGAACTAATTTACCTACAGAGGCTTCTTTTATAGTTGAAATTAGACGTATAATTGCTTCTTCATAAGTTGGAATAGTTGCCAAACAATCGATTTGATTCTCTAAAATCAACTTTCCTTCAAAGGCCGCTGCTTTAATCTTGAATTCTGGATTTGCTTTTGCAAATTCTTTAAATAAACGAGCTGCTGTACCAGGATTTGTTTTAGAAAAAGCAATTAATGTTGGACCAATAAAAGCTTCTTTAAGGCATCTATAATTACTATATGCAACAATGTGGCGCATCAACGTATTACGAACAACTCGAAGATAAACACCTGCTTCACGGCCTGATTTACGCAATTCAGTCATTTTGTCTACAGACACTCCACGAAAATCCGCGATAACTGCAGACAGTGAATCTTTGGCTGCTTCACTAACTTCAGAAACAATCACTTGTTTCTCTTGAAGATTTAATGGCATTACCTTCTTTCTCCTGAATTAACAGATTTATCGTATGATTCATATAACTCAATTAAAATATCTTACATTCTTGATCCTTAAAGTGTTATAAGACAGAATTCCTGAAAATTAATTTTAATGAATTTGTCATACTCTATAATATATGATATTAACTAGTTATTTATACCATAATCTTAGGTGAAGCTAGATAAGTTTTATATTTGAACCTAAATCAAGATTGATCCTCTCTTACTTAAGAGAGATAATAAAACATAAGGTGCAAAACTTTATACAAAATTAACACAAAGGTAAAGATAAATATAATTTTTTTTTAAAAAAAATTATATTGAATTAGATAATCCTGTTTGATCAACAGCAATTCCTACCCCCATTGTGGTAGATAAACTAATTTTTTTTATATAAATCCCTTTAGAAGAAGATGGTTTTGCTTTTTTTAAAGAAAGCAATAGTGCTTCAAGATTTTCTTTTAATTTATTATTTTCAAAGTTAATTTTACCAATGGTGGTATGAATGATGCCATTTTTATCATTACGGTAAAAAATCTGACCCGCTTTAGCATTCTGAACTGCTTCAGAGATATTAGGAGTTACTGTACCAACTTTAGGATTTGGCATTAATCCACGAGGACCTAAAATTTGTCCTAACTGACCAACAATACGCATTGCGTCTGGAGATGCAATCACAACATCAAAGTTCATTTCACCCATTTTAATTTTATTAGCAAGATCTTCCATACCAACTAATTCAGCTCCAGCTCTTATTGCAGCTTCAGCATTCTCTCCTTGAGTAAATACAGCAACACAAACAGATCGACCTGTACCATGCGGTAAAATCATTGCGCCACGAATATTTTGATCAGATTTACGTGAATCAATTCCAAGATTAACTGCAACATCAACGCTTTCTATAAATTTATCACTTGATAATTCTTTTAAGATGTTTATTACTTTAATAATATTATATTGTTTACTTGCATCAAATTTTTCAAAAATATTACGCATACGCTTAGTTACTTTAACCATTGATTAATTAATCCTCTACTACTAAGCCTATGGAACGAGCAGTACCTTTAATTGAACGCATCATCGCTTCAATATTAGCCCCTGTCATATCCGAAGCTTTAGTTTCTGCAATTTCACAAATTTGTGCATTAGTTACTTTTCCAACTTTCTCTTTATTCGGTTTACCTGAACCTGATTTAATCCCAGCTGCCTTTTTTAATAATACAGAGGCGGGTGATGTCTTAACTATAAATGTAAATGAACGATCTGAATAAATCGTAATAAAAACTGGAGTTGGCAAACCTTTTTCTAAATTATCTGTTTTAGCATTAAACTCTTTACAAAATTTCATAATATTTACACCCTGTTGTCCTAAAGCTGGACCAACAGGAGGGCTAGGGTTAGCCATTCCTGCTGCAATTTGCAACTTAACATAGGCTTGTACTTTTTTAGCCATTCAAAATTCCTCTAATTTAATTATTAATATTCATTAATTATGAATCTCTTGAAAGTATATAATTAACTTACTATAATTTTTAGACCATAAAAATAAAAACTCAAAATTATAAAAAACATCCGGCTTTTACGAATAAGTTTTCAAGTATTTTTATACTTTTTCTACTTGGCTAAAATCTAACTCTACCGGTGTTGCACGACCAAAAATAGAAACCGATACCTTGAGACGACTTTTTTCATAATCAACTTCTTCAACTACACCGTTAAAATCTGCAAATGGACCATCACTAACTCTAACCATTTCTCCTGGATCAAATATTGTTTTTGGTCTTGGCTTATCGCCTGCTTGCTGTAAACGATTCATGATCGCATCAACTTCTTTATCGCTAATAGGAGATGGCCGATCTGACGTACCTCCAATAAAACCCATAACACGAGGTACACTACGTACTAAATGCCAGCTATCATCATCCATAGTCATTTGAACTAAAACATAACCTGAAAAGAATTTTCGTTCACTTTTACGACGTTGGCCACTTCGAATTTCCATCACTTCTTCTGTTGGCACCATCACTTCACCAAACTTATCTTCCATAGAATGTAACTTGATATACTCACGTAATGACTTGGAAACTCTAACCTCAAAACCAGAAAATGCTTGAATAACATACCAACGTTTTTTAGGAGATTCAGACATCTTAAAACCTCAGGCCTGTAATAAATGAAACTAAACGCATCAGTATACCATCTAATCCCCAAAGGATTAATGCCATAACAATAGTAACTAGCGAAACAATTAATGTTGTTTGTAACGTTTCCTGTTTCGTTGGCCAAATAACTTTTCGCATTTCAACTCGAGCTTCTCGAGTAAATGTTAGAATTTTTTTTCCTTTTACTGTCCACAATGCAATGGCAGCAGCAAGTATAGTAATAGCAACAATTTCTATGACACGTAATGCAAGATTATATTCCGTGAAATAATAATTACCAACGATAGCAATAATCAAAAGAATTATAACTAATACCCATTTTGCTATATCAAAACCACGTCTACTTTCTTGAGTATCGTTATTCTCACTCATAAATCAACCTGTTAATATGATATAATAAAAGCCAATTTGTCTCGTAAACCGATTCAAATTTTTCTAAATAAACATCTATATTGCATTTCACTTTACACTATACACCAGAACAATAGTTAACTTTCAGAGAGATCTAATGATTTTTATATCAAAGCTTATTTCAGAAATAATTAACCTATTATGAGGTATTAATGAAATAAGTTATTAAGTTATATAATCTAGTATAAAATGAATCAAATAATAGCTTTTATAAGTATTACTTTACAAAGATCAAGCAATAATCTTGGAAACGACTCCAGCACCTACTGTATGTCCTCCTTCACGGATCGCAAAACGCAAACCTTCATCCATTGCAATTGGCGCTATCAATGTTACTTTCATATTAATATTATCACCTGGCATTACCATCTCTACCCCTTCTGGTAACTCGATTGTACCTGTTACATCCGTTGTTCTAAAATAGAACTGCGGACGATATCCTTTAAAGAATGGTGTATGGCGACCTCCCTCATCTTTGCTCAAAATATAGACTTTTGATTTAAATTGAGTATGAGGATTTATTGTACCTGGTTTTGCTAAAACTTGACCACGCTCAACATCTTCACGTTTAGTACCACGTAATAAAACACCTACGTTTTCCCCTGCACGACCTTCGTCCAAGAGTTTACGAAACATTTCTACAGCAGTACAAGTTGTTTTCGTTGTCTTTTTAATTCCTACAATTTCAACTTCTTCACCAATTTTAACAATTCCCCTTTCTACACGCCCTGTTACTACTGTTCCCCGACCTGAAATTGAAAAAACATCTTCTATTGGCATCAAGAAAGGTTTATTTATTAATCTTTCTGGCTCTGGAATGTAATCATCCAGGGATTTCGCTAATTCAAGAATTTTCTCTTCCCATTCTTGATCTCCTTCTAACGCCTTCAATGCGGAACCCTTAATTACCGGCGTATCATCTCCTGGAAAATCATACTGAGACAGCAGTTCACGCACTTCTATTTCCACTAATTCTAATAATTCTTCATCATCAACCATATCACATTTATTAAGAAATACTATAATATAAGGAACACCAACTTGACGACCTAATAAAATATGTTCACGAGTTTGTGGCATTGGACCATCTGTTGCTGCTACTACTAAAATTGCACCATCCATTTGTGCAGCGCCGGTGATCATATTTTTTATATAATCTGCATGTCCTGGACAATCAACGTGTGCATAATGACGTTTAGGAGTATCGTACTCTACATGAGAAGTAGAAATAGTGATGCCGCGTGCTTTTTCTTCTGGTGCATTATCAATTTGATCAAATGCACGCGCACTACCACCATAGTTTTTTGCTAATACAGTGGTAATTGCTGCAGTTAAAGTTGTTTTACCATGGTCAACGTGACCAATTGTACCAACATTAACGTGCGGTTTTTTACGTTCAAATTTTTCTTTAGACACGATATTCTATTCCTTATAGAATTCTCTCTAATTAAATAAGAAAGAACTAATTTAAACACTTAAACTTAATCTGAAAGATAATTATTTAGTTTTACGAGATTCAATAATTGCTTGAGCAACATTTGTTGGTGCTTCATTATACTTTAAAAATTCCATTGAATAAGAAGCACGACCTTGAGTTTTTGAACGAAGATCTGTGGCATAACCAAACATTTCTGACAATGGTACTTGAGCACGAACTATTTTACCAGCCTCTATATTTTCCATTTTTTCAATTATACCACGACGACGATTCAAATCACCAATTACGTCACCCATATAGTCTTCAGGAGTTTCAACTTCAACTTTCATAATTGGCTCCAATAAAATTGGATTTGCTTTCATAAAACCTTCTTTGAAAGCCATAAATCCTGCAATTTTGAATGCCATTTCCGAGGAATCAACTTCGTGATAGGAACCATCATATAATACTACTTTGACATCAACAATGGGGTATCCAGCAAGAACACCATTTTTCATTTGTTCTTGAACACCTTTATCTACCGCAGGTATATACTCTTTAGGTATAACACCCCCAACGATTTCATTGTGAAATTCATAACCAATTTCATGTCCTGCTTCTAAAGGTTCAACTCGTATCCATACATGACCAAATTGACCACGACCCCCAGATTGACGAACAAACTTACCTTCCTGTTCAACAGACTTACGAATAGTCTCACGATATGCTACTTGTGGTTTACCAACATTTGCTTCAACTTTAAATTCACGACGCATACGGTCAACTAATACTTCCAAATGCAACTCACCCATTCCAGCAATAATTGTCTGACCAGACTCTTCATCTATAGACACACGGAAGGATGGGTCTTCTTGAGCCAAGCGGCCTAAAGCAATACCCATCTTTTCTTGTTCACCTTTAGTTTTAGGTTCAATAGCAACAGAGATAACTGGTTGTGGAAATTCCATTCGTTCCAAAATAATTGGAACATCTATAGCACATAAAGTATCACCGGTAGTCACATCTTTAAGTCCGATAGCGGCAGCAATATCACCGGCTCTAACTTCTTTAATTTCTTCACGTTTATTAGCATGCATCTGAACGATTCTACCAAAACGTTCTTTTTTATCTTTAACTGGATTAAGAACAGTATCTCCTGATTTAACTACACCAGAATAAACACGAAAAAAAGTCAAATTCCCAACAAATGGATCAGTTGCAATTTTGAATGCTAAGGCTGAAAAAGGCTCATCATCACTTACTTTACGATTTATTGAAATATTTTTAGTGTCGGTTAAAACACTTTTAATTGCTGGAATATCAGTGGGTGCAGGTAAATATTCAATAACCGCATCCAACATTGCTTGTACCCCTTTATTTTTAAAGGCTGAACCACAAGTAACCAGAATAATTTCGTTACTTAATACTCGTTTACGTAACGCTTTCTTAATCTCTTCTTCAGATAATTTTTCCCCATAAAAATATTTTTCCATTAATTCATCTGATGCTTCAGCTGCAGCTTCAATTAGCTTTCCATACCATTTTTTAGCTTGAGATTGCATGTTTTCTGGAATTTCTTCATAAATAAAAGTAACACCTTGATCATTTTCATTCCAGTGGATTGCTTTCATTTTAATTAAATCAATAACACCAGTGAATAATTCTTCAGCACCAATAGGTAGTTGAAGTGGAACTGGTATTCCTGCCAGACGTGTTTCAATTTGTTCAACAACACGTAAAAAATTAGCACCCATTCTATCCATTTTATTAATAAATGCTATACGGGGCACTTTATACTTATTTGCCTGACGCCAAACAGTTTCAGATTGTGGTTGAACACCACCAACTGCACAATAAACCATTATTGCACCATCAAGAATACGCATAGAACGTTCTACTTCGATAGTGAAGTCAACATGTCCTGGTGTATCAATAATATTGATACGATGTTCTTCAAACTGTTTACCCATGCCAGACCAAAAAGCAGTAGTTGCAGCTGAAGTGATAGTAATTCCACGCTCCTGTTCTTGCTCCATCCAATCCATAGTTGCTGCGCCATCATGAACCTCACCAATTTTATGGCTAACACCAGTATAAAATAGGATACGTTCGGTTGTAGTGGTTTTTCCCGCATCAATATGCGCACTAATACCGATGTTTCGATAACGCGTAATGAGAGTTTTACGAGTCATTTTTTCCTCTCTCGGTGACCGTTTAATTCGTATAAAGATAACATGTGGGGGGACGGTTGCCTTAAAATATAACTAGCAAAAGTTACCATCGATAATGTGCAAACGCCTTGTTAGCTTCTGCCATACGATGAACATCTTCACGCTTTTTAACAGCAGTTCCTTTATTTTCAGCTGCATCAGATAATTCGTTCGCTAAACGTAAAGCCATTGATTTATCAGCGCGTTTACGAGCAGATTCAATAATCCAACGCATTGCTAATGCATTACGACGAACAGGACGAACTTCAACAGGAACCTGATAAGTTGAACCACCAACACGACGTGATTTCACTTCTACTGTTGGACGAACGTTCTCTAAACTTATTTCAAAAGCTTCTAAATGATTTTTTCTAACACGTTGAGAAAGGGCTTCAAGTGCATTATATACAATTGCTTCTGCAATAGATTTTTTACCATCTACCATCAAAATATTAATAAATTTAGCCAATAATTCTGATCCAAATTTTGGATCAGGTAAAATTTTTCGTTGAGCAATTACGCGACGACGTGGCATGGTGTATATACTCCGTTTTTAAATTCAGGGTTGTCCCACAAAAACTCTATGAATCTATATTTTAAGATAAAATTAAAAAGTTTATCCTTAACTTAACGAAGAACCATTAACCCTTCGGTTTTTTAGTACCGTATTTAGAGCGACCTTTCTTTCTTTCTTTTACACCAGAACAATCTAATGCACCACGAACAGTGTGATAACGAACACCTGGTAAGTCTTTCACGCGTCCTCCACGAATCAAGATTACTGAATGTTCCTGTAAATTGTGACCTTCACCACCAATATAAGAAGATACTTCGTAACCATTAGTTAAACGAACACGACATACTTTACGCAATGCTGAATTTGGTTTTTTAGGAGTAGTAGTATATACACGAGTACATACTCCACGTTTTTGCGGACAGGATTGCAATGCTGGAACATTACTTTTTATAACTTTTGAACTTCGTGGTTTTCGAACCAACTGATTAATTGTTGCCATTAAACTCTCCTACTGTTTTTCGTAAACACGGATATTTTTCGTTTACTCTCATAATAAAAATACGAGAACGCGATATTTTATTGCTGACAGAGATAGGTGTAAGAAATACACAAAGGATAATCTATTGCCAAGAAAAATATTGTGGATGTTTTACTGTTAATTGCACAAAATTAATATAAGATATCTGATGAATATAAGAGGACATATATGGAATTAGCCCTCTAGCCTCTACATCATCTTGTAAAGCAAAAATTTGAATCCTTTTATCTTTTAATTTCAATAAATAATTATTATCCTCATTATCAGATAATAATTTATGTCCCATCAAAACAGCATCTTGTAATAATAATACTTCATCTTGCCATGTTAATAAGCTAAATAATGAATTAAAATCATTATAATAAGGCGAAGTAGAAATGGTATATAGCATATTTCTCTTTTCTTTAACTAGAAAGTCATAATTACATTATAATCTGATAAATGATATCTGATCTTATCAGAAGAAATAACTTTCGCTGGTAATATAAAATAGCTATCAGAAGAAAATCCCCTCTCTTCTAGATCTTCCTTACAAATATAACAAGCATTAATATCATATAATGATAATAATTTAAATGTTTTAATATAATCACGAGTTAAAATTTTACTCGGATTTTGTTTTGGCAATAATTGACAAACACCATCAGAAATAAAAAAAACACCAATTTTTTTGGTTAATACAGAAGTTGCTAGTAAGATATCTAATCCTTCTCGACCACCTGAAGTTCCATGAGGTATTTTCATAAAAATAAATGCTATTTTTTTCATTTTTACTTTAAAACTGAACGGTTCGATCACAGATAAGTATAGCCTCAGCTAGACTAGCTAATCCACTTAATACAAAATCTTCATCTAAATTAGAACAAGGTAATTCATTATTTTTTGCCTCAACTTTATCAATAATACCTCTTCTCAAAGCGGAAGTAACACATATATGTAATTTAGATCCTGTTTTCTGTGCTAATACTTTCCATCCTATAAGTAAATTAAATTCATCACTAGCCGGTGAAATTAATTTATTAGCGTTATAAACGCCTTCTTGATAAAAGAAAACTACTTTTAATATATGTTCTTCCAAAATTAAAGCATTTGCGAATTTCCAAGCATTGGTGGCCTGCTGAGTTCCATAAAGAGGCTTTGTCACTAATATACAATAAGTTAAAGACTTATTTAAAGGTGAAGTACCCATTTTTTATTTAGTTATCCACTTGTAAATTTTCTTAGATAATAGATCCTATATTCTTAGAAAGAAATAAAGATAATTAACAAAGTTATAAAGATCTGCTTAATTATATTTTAACATCAAAATCTATTCTTAAATAAGTTAAAGAATAGATTATCTAGCTTTTTATGTTATGTAACATATTACAATCAGTAATAAGTTCTTCTTAAATAATTGGATTTCAATCCTTTGAAAGAAAAATATCAACACAAAAGGAAAATTTATGTTGAAATGAAAAAAATTCATGGATATTTAAAAAATACTTCTATTATTCTAAAAAGTAATATCATATATATTCATATTAACATAAAAAGTAACCAAATACTCCTCCAGATTAAAATTGTAGATTGAAATACTGATCTTCTTTCATTAAATAAATAATTATATACGAAAATAATTTTTAATACATTCAATTTAATATTTGCTCATATTTATATATAGGATATATAAAAATAAATCGATAATGTTAAAAACTTAATCTTAACTGGATTTTGTTTTACTATATAGTTATTTTGATTGGTAAATACTTTAAAATATTCAAGTAAATCAAGAAGAAATTCATAATTCAAAACTATTAATCTTATGAAAATAAGATTTCAAAATTATATAGATTATATTAATTAAAATTGGTTAAAATTACATAATAATAATTATCAGAATTATTATTAATTTTAATAAATTAAAAGATTCAAATCATATACTACAATAGTAACGAAATTTTATTAAAATTTATATAGATAAATATCGATCATATTATTAATATACAAATATATTTATAGATAAATAATATACATAATTTATGTTAAAATATATTAAAGATTTAAATCTTAAAGATAAATTTTTTAAACGTTTTTATTTCGAACCGTCCCCCCCTTGTATCTTAATAGACTCATAAAATAATCTAATTATTTAATTTAAAAATAAAAATATAAACTTTCTATTAATTATTTATAGTTAAGTTAATTAACTTAATAATCATAAGATACTTTTAAGTATACTTAAGATATTTATTAATAATTTTTAATTTCTGTATATTACATCTTACCTTCAACTTATCATAGTTTATATAAAAAATTTTAAAAGCTATCTTAACTATACAAAAAGAAAAGATAGAATTGTAACTCTTTCCTGCTTATTTTAATTACTTAAGTTTCTTTAGGAATCTTTTAATTTTTAATGAGCTAAAAATTAAATATCAAAATTAAATTTTTTAGAATTATCACTATTTATCTTTGGTATAACCTAAATTTATAGTGAAACAATAAATAAAGATTTTGCAATTTTCAACTATTGAAGATTTTTGCATAAAATTCTAATTAATTAAAATCATTAATTATTTATTACTTTTATAATAATCTAAAATACTAATTTATCAATTAAACTATCTTCTTAATTTACTACTATAGTATTTTATCAATTAAATAATATTTCCATTTAGGATTTTTCAATTTTATAAATTGATCTAATTCTTGTTTTTAGTGTACTTTATTTTAAAGTATTGAATCGAATCGATGTTTATCTCATCCAATTTACCATTTTTTATGTTCTCTTCTATTATCTGATTTATAAAACAGTAAATAAAAATTAATTTTGAATAGTTAATATCTCTTTTATTAAACTTAATCGTTAACTTTACTATTTGTTAATTAAAGAATTCTCTATACTTTCTATTTCTAATGGATGCTTTTCTTATCAAAATTAACGTCAATAAGTTTTATTGTATTAAAGAATTATTCATACAAAGGGTTACCCTTAAAACACTTAATTCCATAAATAAAGGTGTTATACTAAATATTTAATTATCAAATTTCTGATTTTTGATCATATATGGATTTTTACAAAAGATTCAGAATGAATAAAAATAACAAACATTAATTAAAAATTTTTCTTTTAAAGAATAATTTTTAATTTACTTTTCTAATTATTTCTATGATTTCTATTAAAATATATTACTGTATAAGTTAATAAACTATGAAATAGTATATTTATATTAATGATTTAAATATTAATTAAATGATATGAATGAAAAGAATTTTCAAATTAAATTACAGTAAAACTTCACCTTATATTTTATCAGTAGAAAATGAGAAATAGATATCTAATCTATCCAATTTTTCTTTCCCTTATCAAGGGATAATTTCAAATAAATTTATTTGAAAGTGTAAAAAATGGAAAATTTAAAATAAATTTTTTGAATTAATCATCATTAATAACAAATTAAATGATTGATGAAAAACGATTTTAAATAGTTAAGTTTAAATATCTATATACACAATTTTTTGAATAATTAAAAACTAAACAAATCATTATGATTTTCAATAAATCAAAAAACTTTCACTATTGATTAGTGAAAATATCAAAGAGCATTTTCTCTCTTATTTATTTCAATCTATGATATTGTTGTCTTAACTTAACAAAATAATAAGTATCACACTTTCATGAAAACACCATTTATCATAATAATATTTATTATTATAAAATATCTTTATTTCAATCCCCTCCCTCCCATTTCTGTGCTATAGTCAGGAACAGAGGGATGTACTAATGATTTTTATTAAATTTCTTTTATATTTTAATAATTATAATATTAAATTTTGACCATCTAAATATATGATTACAATCAAGAATAGTCTAATTATTTCCTTTAATTCCTGAAAATTCTAGTGATATTCTATTTTTATCTCAATCTTAGATAAGAAACACATATGAATTTGCAACTGATCAATACCCTAAAAAATATCTTTTAGTCTATATTGAACTAACTTTTTGAAATTATACTGATTTTTAAAATCGTTATTATTTTGATAACAATATCGAAGTATTTATTTGTACTATAACTTTTCAAATATTTTTAAACATTAAATAAATCAACTAATAACATTTGAAATAATGAATTGAAGAATTCTTAAAGAATTTAAATAATTACATAATATTTTTTACTTAATAAGTTAATGACAATTATTTAATTTTTTTCAAGATTGAAAGAAAAATTTTTTAAATATATTAAATCAACTTTATTAAAAGTTATATAAACGTTTTGTTTATAACAAATTAAAAATATCTATTAAATGAATATTATCTTTAATTATTATTAAAGATATTTAATTTATGAGAATTGCTTATAATGAAGTTTTTAACTTCAACATAATTAATATATTATAAAATACAATTAATATGTTTTAATCTTACTATTAAGTATAAATTATTATTTCTAATAAATCTTATAAATTGTCACAAATATATATTATCTCTTTAATTAATTTTAAGCTATTTAAAAAACTTCTTTAATTCAAGTAAATTAATAAAATTTTACTAATACCCTATTTTGATTTTTGAATATTTTAATTTCTAGTTTAAAGTAATATTTTACTCGAAGAAATTAATGAGATTGAGATGTCTATATTTAAATCATGAATATTTTCATAGATTTTAAAAAACATTGAGAAATATTTATGAATAAAAATTCATCAGACTAATTTTTTATAAATAATACAATTTTAAATATCCTTATTTTATTAATATAAATATGATAATATAAAAATTATGATCATAAATATAAATAGAGTAAATTTATAGCGATAACATCGTATCACATAACAATTACATTAATATTTTTTATTCTATTCCTTTTAATTAGGAATTAAATTTAACTTTTAATAAAAATTAATAATTTGATCAATAAAAATTAATCGAAATAATTTTCCGGATAAACATCTTTAAAATTTTACTTGATTAATTACATATACTATGATTCTTAATCAGTGATTTGTTGGTTAAATATATCATCGAAATCATTATTATAGATAATATATTAAATACATAATAAAAATGATATTTATTCATTACTAATTAGTTTCATATATAAGAACACTTAAAATAATAATAAATATAAATTCAAAGATGTAACTTAGTACCACAATAAAGAAAAACATGAAGAATAATTTTCTCCCTGTATTAAAAAATTTAAAGTACTTAAAGAATGAAAATTCTAATTTTACTAAAAGTTACAATATCGACGACTATTTTTAAATACATTCGATAAAAGATTAATAAATCAAGCGTTAAATCAATAAAAATAAAATTTAACAGTAAACTTACAAAATATTTTATATAAGTTTTCAATTAATTATAAAGTTTATAATAATCCCATTATTAAACCATCCATAAATATCTTAAAAATCGATAAAAATTTTTCTATAAATTTTATAATTTTATATAATAAGAATGTGAGAAGTAGTGAAAAACTATTTCAGGAATATCCCCGATTCTATCTAAAAAATAAAATAATTGCTAAATAATAAATTATCTATCAATAAAGAATGAAATATTTTCAGTCAAATTCAATACTAACCCTGATATTATATGAATTTCTACTCGTAAAAAAAATAAAAATAAAATGCTAATATTAGATTATTTTATAAAATCTTAATAAAACTGGATAAAGATAAAATCTTTCATATTTTCAGTATTATTTATCTTCTTTTTATACTTAATTTATAAGATAATTAGCTATGTAATAAAATATTTTATAAAGAAAACCAATTAATTTTCTATTATATAATTTCCATACAAATAATCAACAGTAGTAAGAATAAAATTTGACATATTTAAATTATAAATTTAATAGTATGAAAATTTACTTAGTAAAAACAGTTCGTCATATAATTTATTCAAAAAAACTCTAAATCAATTTTCTTAAATACTAGTAAGAAAACTTCAAAATATAATAAAAACTTGAATATTAATTTAAATTTATTCGATGCAGATTTATTATAAATAGTAATTAATAAAAAAGATTGAATTAATGAAAATATAATATTTTATGAATAAAATAATCAAAAATTACTATTCCTTTAATTTATTAATAGTTAAACAAGAATTTATGATTCATGATCTGAATTTTACTTTCTATTTTTAATAAGGATATAAGAAATATAATTATTATTTAGTATATATTAAATAATATTAAAAGAAATTGATAAATTACGACATTCATTTTTACTAAAAATGTTTTTCAAAAAAAATAATTCAACTAATTCACTAATGGATTATTTTCTTATTGCTAATTAAAGAAAATCAGATTATCTTTCTATTTTTTAGATATTTCTAATACTTCACAAGTATATTTTTACTAAATAAAATAGTGATTTAAATTTTTTTAAATACTTGTTATAGGACTCTTGTTATCTAATTATAATGATTTATAATTCAACTAAGATAGTAATTTTTTTATTATTAAATTATAATGGAGATATTTTATTACTAATTTAATCAACTATCAATTCTAATAATCCATAATTCTTATAAATTATTATTTAATATAGAAAAATTTATTAAAAACCTAATAATTAATTCATTTTATCTCTCTATAAAGAGAAATTTTTTTTAATTAATTTTTTATGCAATAAGTATTAAATTATCCTTTATATAGATTTGATTAATGAATAGTTTTATATAAGTTTATTCATATCTATTTGATTACGATTCCTTGTTTATCAAATAATAAGTAATTTAAGATCAGTGTTCTTTAAGAACAACCTATTTCATAAAATTTAATAACAATTAATTTGTTTTACATCTATAAATAAATTATTTATTATTATATTTTTAATATAAATAATCACTTTTTATTTTTTTAAAATAAAGGTAGAGATCTTTATTTTGATCTCCTGTTAACTAACATAAAATATAAAAATTTTACTCAAAAATAGATTAAACTTAATATTATTATAATTAATAAGAATAATGTTATTGTTAATCTTTTCTCTTATTTTCTTATTTCTCTTATTTATTATTTAAATGTAAAAATAGTTTTTTAATCAAAAAATAAGATGTATTAAATACGTTAAAAAATAATTAAACAGGAAGATAAAAATATCTATTACTCACTCATCTTTAATAAATTATCCTATTCTTCAATATAATGATTAATTTTCTTACATTATTTCTAATACTTCTTAGAATATTTAGGAACATTTTAAATAAAAATGAAAAATTATATTCACTTCTTTCTCATTCGTAAAATATATTAATAATTTTAATAACTGATTAACATGAAAGTTTTCTTTAAATCATAAAATGTTGAAATTAATTTACAATTTTTATTAATGATCTTAAATCTTTTAACTTCAATTAAAATTTTCCACAAATATATCCCGAACCTACAACTGATGAATAATAGACCATATAATGTTAATGATATTCTCAACTTTATTACTGAAATTATAATTCATTGCATTAAAATAATAACCTTGAAAATTTTCCTTTTATAACCATCTAAACAGGAAATATTATTAAAAAGAAAAATTAATTATCTAAATAATACCTATTAATTTCAAAAGAATAATAGAAATCCCCCATCTAGATAAGATAGAAAAATCTATCTTAAAATTTTATTTACACATATAAACAAATACTAAAAATAGAATTTTTCTTCTATGATTTAAATAAAATAAATTCATATATCCATTGATAAATTTAAATTTTTAATTATGAAACCCATGCTTAAAACAATAAAACTCTATTTTTCTATCTCTTAGTTATAGTTTTAACAGTAAAACAATATATATTTAATTATTGAAATGATATCAATCATCGATACTAAAGTAATTTATGTTTTTACAAAGAAAAAATAATATATCCGAAAAATAATATTTAATATACTGATTACTAAAAATTTCATAATATCCAGAATCTCAATATATCCAGTAAATTAATTTTATAGTTAGAAAGAAATGCAAAATTATTAATTGATAATAACATATTGTCATGGCTCCACCAATAGAACGTAATTAAGAATAAAAAAGAAAAGATAAGTATATAATTTACTATAAAGAAGTATTATAAAATTATAATCATTATGATTTTTAGTTATTTTAATTCTTTAAATAAATTAAACAAATTCTATCTAATGATAATAATATTTTTGTGAGAGGAAATCTTTATCCCTAAAATAGGATACTGGGAGAGGCATCACAATGTTTCTTTTAAAAGAAATCATTTTAAAAATTAATAAAATTCTCAGAAAGGATATTGTTAATTATTGGAAAAGATAAAAATACTATTTAAAGTATAAAAATAAACAATACAATAATACATAACATATTACTAAATATGATTATTAACAAAATTATTTCAAAAAGATCTTAGTATCATAAGAATTATTAAAAACAGTGAAAGAACAAATTATATTAAATTTTTGATAATGTTTAAATCAAGAGAAAAATAAATCAATTTATTATCAAAGAAAACTGAAATAAAATGATGTTATAAAATAACAATGAGTTACAAAATTTTTATTGACAGCATAAAACAATTGAAAATTAAAAAATTCACTGAAATTTATTAAATTTTATCCAATTTTTACCATTATGCACCTTACTTATAGAGAGTTTTATTTCGATTAATTTATTATTTTTTTTGAAATATTAACGAAAATAATTTTATTATTTTTCTTAATTATTTTAAAAAATATATTTTTACTTAATGTTTTATATTTCTATCATTGTAATGATCTATATAATTTTCTAATAATTTTAAATTATTAGAATTTAAAATTCTAATGGTTCACTTATTATAATAAATCTATTGCTAAGTTATTTTAATAATGGAATACATATTCCGAATATAATAATAAATTTTCTTCAGTATAAATACTTTATAATGATACTATTAATTCTTTTAATCTTAACATTATTAATATTTTATTCGTTTTTATCTGTAATATTTTAGTTATAAAGTAAATTATGTAAAATTATTCTTATTAACTTTAAGGTATAATACTTAAGTTCAATAATCACACTTTATTCTTGAAAACGTTATTTATATAATTATTATGTGAATTGATTATTATTTCTAATTGGTATCTCTTTTTTTACTTAAATTTAAAGTTAAATTTTATTTAACAAAAATACTACATCATTTTGTTCTATTTTTATTGCTGATGTTTTTCTTTTATAGAAATTTTTTATTTTATTATCTCATTAATGTAGATATTTTTATTAAACCTTTTTTTCTGATTCTATCTATTTTATGATTATCTAAAATATTTATTAATTTTATAATATATTGCACTCTAAAATTTAGATAGATTTTTTTTGATTATTCAGATATCAACATTATGATATTTAATAAACCGATAAATTTATTAAAATCGAAGCTCGTTTTTTCTAACACTTCTTCTTTGTTATCTTCAGGATAAGTTTACAGAGAAAGTTTCAATTTTTATTAAATTTTTATAATTTCTTTCCTTACCTCATACTTTCTATATTTTAATCTAATATATATAGTAGAACCTATACTCTTATATGATTTAACCATCTTAAAAGATTTTCTCTTTTTAAAACTAAAACTCAATATTATCTTTCTACACTTTTATTAGTTTTAATATGAATCGATATTTCGTTTTTAACAATATCAATTACTTAATTTATCATATTTATCTAATATTGAAGTTTCCTAGTCCTACTGAATCATTCTCTTTAAAATTTTTCTCTTTTATTACTTACTTTGATATAATTAACAATTAATAGTTAATAACTTACCTAAATGTAAAGCTATTCAGCTTCCTTTATTATTTAAAAGATTAGCTTTTTCTATTTAACTAAATTATTATGATGGGGTTCTTTTCACTAACTGAAAAGAATAAGATTTATTATTAAAATTAATAGTAAGAATATTTTAGATAATATCAACTATCTTCTCTACATCATTTAATTTTGTTGATTATCCATGATTTTTATGTAAATATAATTTATATATATGAAGAATTTAATCTTTTTTATGATGAAGATATCTACTAACATTTTTTCAAAATAATATTTTCTATAGTTTTAATATATTCAATTAAAAAATTCATATGCCTCATTTTGAATGTTAAATTTTTCTTTTAAAGTAAAAAGGGGAGGATACTATTATCAATTATGGATTGGAAATAAATAGAATTATCAATCTTTGGTTATCGGTTAATTTTCATAATCTAATAAATTAATTTATAATTCATAATTAAATATCTTTTCTGATAATTTATTTTTAAATATTTTTAGTTTGATTGTAGTAGAAAAATTAATGTGTGAGAACAATTGTGAATAATTAAAATATAACTATTGACATTTTTATTTTATTTTACGTTTGAAAATTTTTTTATTAAATAATATTAAATTTCAAAAATAAATTTTTTATTTTTAAGAAAATATATAAATATCTCTTCTATAATAAGAAGTTTTTAAATATTTTTAATATTTAATACTAAATTTCTATCTGAATAATAGATGTTATTTTTGTTTAATAAAATAACTAGTCAACAATATTCAGTCTAATATTAATCGAGAGAATTCGATCAGTTATATAAATACTACTAAATACTAGTATTATATTAATCTCAAAAGCATTTAGATATTTATCTATGAGTTTTATAGATTAAAGTAAGATTTATATAAATTAGCACAAAATATATCAAAAATAGTTAAAATTCTTACTTTTATAATTAGATACACGAAGCATTTATAACAAGTTTATTATGTATTACTAACTTTTAATCTGTATACCTGGATCTTTACTAAACGAGTTAAACCTCTTTTATAATTACTTATCCTAGGTCGGAAGGAGGTAGTTTGGATGGAGTTTATTCAGTAATTACCTTATCGAAACTAACAATTAGTCTCCAATTTTAATTTTCAATCAAAATTAACTTCTAATTTTATCAATGAAGTTTTACAATAACTATTTTAATAATATACTTATGTATTTGATTTATTTATTTAATTATAATTTACTTATTTCTACTCTAATAAGAATTCCATTTAAATTCATTGTAAAAACTAAATTTTTTTAATATCAATATTACAACCAAATAAAAGGGATAGAGGAAAGTGTAAAAATACTCATTGTAAGATTAAAAATAAAACAAGAATTCTCTCTACGAAAAAGAAGAATGTTAATTAACGAACCAAAACTAATCCAAATAAAACTACCGATTAAATTAACAATAAACATAACAAAAGTTATAATCAAGATTGAATTGATATAATTATCAGAAGTACTATAACTACTAACTGCTCCTAACACGATCATCCATGATTTAGGATTCAGAAATTGCAATAAAGTTCCTTGATACCATTTAATTGATTTAACTACTTGAGTCTTTCTATTAATCTGCACATAGTGGGATGTCACAAGTTTCCAAGCGATCCATAATAAATAAAAACTTCCAATAATTTTCATTGTAATTTGTAATTTCGGTGAAAATAAAAAAACAGAAAAACTAGCAGCAGAAATAAATAGAATGATCTGAATACCTAATATTATACCAAACATTAAAGGTATTGAATTCCATAAACCATATTGAGCACCTGATGATGTAAACAATAAATTATTTGGACCAGGAGTAATTGAAGCAATAAATAAAAAAGTGAATAGAGATAAAATTAGATCATAATTCATTTAAGATCCTTTTATTAACCATCATTGATTTTTAAATTAGGTATAGTAATACAATACTAATATATAATGATTATTAATTTTAAACTAAATAATCATAAGTTTATTTTTAATTAAGATTTTTTTTAAAAAAATATATAAGCTATATTTAACAAAATCTTATAGAAATAAGATCACAAATAAAACTGTTATGATAGTTTCTAAATTATATAATAGTTATTTTACTTTTCCTAAAGTGAATCTATATCTTCGTAGAAGCAATAATCATTAAATGAAAATTTTTATAGATTTAAAAGTACCTTTATAAAAAATTATACCTATATTTATAACTCACTTCTTTGAAGTGAGTTATATCCTTTATTATTTTAAATAACAGAAAATTATAAATATAAAATACCAATTTCCAATCTTTTGGCTAATTTACCTTGGTGAAGTAAGATATTAATCTTTTATATTTAAAAGTAAAAACTGAAAATTTTTTATATTTAATACTTTATATTCATCTTTTTCTTATTTAGTTTTATAAACTTGCAATTTTTATTAAAATTATTTTCTTATTTTTATGAACATTATTTACTAAATTACTGTAAGATAATTACAGAATAAAATTTATTCGGTACCAAAGTTCATTATTTCTTGATTCAATATAATAAAATAATGAATTTATATTATTTTTATTTATTTTGATTATAAACAATTACACAATCTTAAAGATAAAAAATATTTCTATTACTAATAGAAGTATAATCTATTCCAATTATCCAAGAATTTTTCTTATTAGAAAAATTACTTATTCAAAAGTAATTATTTTGTAATATTGAAAGTTGTATGAGATGTTAAATAAATATCTAATAATATTAAGCATAAAAAACAGCGATGATAGTTGTGTTACATAAATACAATGTCTCTAAAAATATAATATTTTGTTAATTAGAATAATATTCTTTCCCACTATTATTAATTTTAAATAAAAGAAAAAGGTAATTTCTTAATATCTCAGAATAAAAGTTATTCAAAAAAAACTACAACGAATTTTTCCGGAAAATGGAAGTGATATATAAAACTATAATACCAGAACTTTTTCGTACCTATATTAACTTTAACGTATATAATCTATTGTATACCTTTTAGTCCTTCTTTTAATACTAAAATCGCTTCTTTATCTAGGATGAAAATTTCATAGTGATTTTAATTTGTGCTCTAAAATCTAAATCAATTTTTATATCTTTTATTGAAAATTTAAAGGAAGAACAAAATTTCTTCTATATAAAAGAAAAAATTTTCTTTTAAATATCTTTTAAGGAATTTTATCAATAAAAATAAATTTTGTTAAAAAACTCATTTTTATTTTTATAAATACCTTTATAAATGGATTATTTTACCATTTTAGTATATTTGCTACTGCTCTTTTGATAAAGAAGCAGTAAAAAACACTATTTTTATAATAATAGAAGGAATATATTCTACCTATAGATATAAATTTTATTTAAAACTTTTCATAAAAATAAAGATATTTATGAATATAGATATAATTATATCTTACAAATTAATAATTTAGAAAAGTACTCAATAATTCATATCCTTTCTCACTCAATATACTTTCTGGATGAAATTGAACGCCTTCAATAGATAATGTTTTATGTTTAATAGCCATGATTTCATCAAAATTTCCATCACGTAACGTCCATGCAGTAATTTCAAAAACATCAGGTAATCTTTTAAAATCAATTACTAACGAATGATATCGAGTAACTTGTAATGAACGATTTAATCCTTTAAAAATACCTTTTTGATTATGATAAACTGCTGATACCTTACCATGCATTATTTTTCTCGCTTTGACAATAGAACCACCAAAAACTTGACAAATTGCTTGATGACCAAGACAAACACCTAAAATTGGAATTTTACCTGCAAAATGTGAAATTGTATTTAGTGAAATACCAGAATCATTAGGCGTACATGGCCCTGGTGAAATAACTAAATGTGTTGGTGCTAATTTTTCTATCTCTGAGATAGTTACTGTATTATTTCTCTTAACTAAAACATCACTCCCCAATTCACAAAAATATTGATAAAGGTTATAAGTAAACGAATCATAGTTATCAATTATCAAAAGCATAACTAATTATCCAAGTGATTTTAAAGTAATACAATCCTTAGTTGTGATCTTTTATAATTAAAATCAAATTATATAGATTGTAATATCCTTTATAATAAAAATATAATTACCATGATTTTGGTCATAGAGATAGCTTATAACTAAAAATAAAAATATTTTATTTAAAAACAATTTAAAACTACGAAATTATTAATATAATAAATATTATGTCTTTTAAATAATTTTAATTATATTTTAAAATATTTTAATATTCATTTTCAATCTATCAATATTTTTAATCAAAAGATTGATTCTTTATCATCAACTTCATAAAATCCAATTTATATTTTTTTATTTTTCTATATTTGTAACATATACTTTCATATTATTAATTAATTTTTCTTTAAGATTCCTATCTTAATTGCTTTCAGCATCTTTTACTTACTAAAAAATTTTTTACATTTTATATTCGATTTTTTATATTATATATTAATTAATATATAATTGATTTAATAGTTAATAATTAAGTTAAAAATGATTTAATAATCAATTTTAAATAAAATAAAACTTAAAAATAATAACAGTTTCTTATCTTCCCTCCCACTATTTCTTTACAATTAATTTCTAATATATTGTTATCCAATAATATTTTATATTTGACTCTTAAAATTTATTAAAAATCTACTTTTTAATCATTTTACAAAAACGGTATAACTAAAATCAGATTAATCATAATTTCAATACTGCATTTTTATTAGCATAAGAAAAATTCTTTATCCTCTCCACTCCACTCTATCTTTAGATGTTCTTCTCTTAACCATTAAAATATTTTCAGATAAATTAATGAACTTATTATCAGTTTTTATTTTCTTGCTTCATAAGCGAATATTTAATTTGATATATAAATCACTAATAAAATTATTACTATAAATTATGAAAAGTATAATTTATCAAAATAATATTTTTCATATTAGAAATCTTTAAAAATTGTATAAATTTGTTTTTTTGTTATAAATAACTTTTTATTATTTAATTGCATCTCAAACTTTTACAGATTTCAAATTTACTAATTTTATAATATACTAGATTCCTAGTTCGATAAAAAATAGAAGATATTAACAAGAAAGAAATACATTATCAATATATACATATAAAATATTTTATAATTCAAATTTCTTTAATAATTCATTTATAAAATGAATTAAAATACTTTCTTCTCTTATTAGAAGTTAATATAAAAAATATAAGTATTATAAACTATCCTAAATTTACCTAATTAGATATAGATTTATTTTTTCAAATTCTATTTTTATTAAAAATATTTTTGATAAATTTATTAAGAGATATAACATCTATCTATTTTTTTATATCGTATTATCATTTTAATTTAATCGATTAAGATTATAATCTTTCTATTTTGTATCTAAATCAAAGAGAAAGAATGATGACAAACAAAAATTGTAATTATTACCAAACAAAATTTATTACGAGTGCTCCTGATATTCGATATTTACCAAATGATTATGGTATAGAAATTGCATTTATTGGTCGATCTAATGTAGGTAAATCTAGTGCATTAAATGCACTTACACAACAAAAAAAATTAGCTTACACCAGTAAAAAACCTGGCAGAACACAATTAATTAATCTTTTCGAAATTGCAGATGGGATTAAACTTGTTGATTTACCTGGGTACGGTTATGCAAAAGTTCTTGGATCAATTAAACAAAAATGGCAACAAACATTAAGTGAATATTTACAAAAAAGAAAATGCTTAAAAGGGTTAATTATATTAATGGATATTCGTCATTCACTAAAAAATATGGATATAAAAATAATTGAATGGTCTGTATGGATGAATATACCTATATTTGTATTATTAACTAAAGCAGACAAAATATCATATAATAAACAAAAATATGAAGTTATAGAAGTACGTAATAGATTAAAAGGATTGAGTAATAGTATAGAAGTTCAAATTTTTTCTTCGTTGAAAAACATAGGTGTTGATAAATTACAACTCAAATTAGAAGAATGGATTAAAAATAAAAATTTTAAACATAGGTAATTTAATTAATAGATAATTTAAAGATTATTTATTACTTCTATTTTTATTTTTTAATAAAAAATTTTAAATATCATTATATAAAAATTTAATATCATCTGATTTGATTATATTAAGTAAATAAACTTTAAAAAATTAATATTTTATATTATATATAAACTAATTTATTGAAAATAAAGTATTTCTATTATTTTATTAGAAGTAATATTAATTAATGATGTTAATTTATTTCAATTAATCCTAATCTCTTATCTTAAGAGATTTTATCTATAATTAGTTATTTATATATTTTAATGATTATCTTTATATTAATTCTTAAAAAATTGATTCAACCATTATAATAAAAGTGAGTAATTACCTAATAACTTCATTTTAAAGTTAACAAAAATTAACATTTTTAATGTGCTTCATCCCAATTATCACCAATACCAATAAAAACTTTTAGTGGAACGGTTAATTGTATACTTTTTTCCATTAATTGTCGAATTTTTTGTTTTGACTGATCAATGGCAGACTCTTTTACTTCAAATACTAATTCATCATGTACTTGCATCAATATATAGAGATCAGGTTTTACAGTTTCAATCCATTTATCTAGTGATATCATTGTTTTTTTTATAATATCTGCTGCTGTTCCTTGCATTGGTGCATTAATTGCTTCACGTTCTGATGCTTTACGTTTTATTACATTATAAGAATTAATATCAGGCAAATAGAGTCGACGTCCTTCTAAGGTTTCAACATATCCTTGTTCCGAAGCTTTCTTACGGGAAAGCTCTATATAATTTAAAATACCAGAATAACGATTAAAATAACGATTTATATAATTCTGTGCCTGGCTACGAGTAATACCTAACTGATGGGATAATCTAAAACTGCTCATACCATACATTAAACCGAAATTAATTGCTTTTGCACTACGACGCTGTTCATTGGTAACGTCGGGTAATAATACATCAAAAATTTCTGCTGCTGTTACGCTATGAATATCTTGTTCTTTCGAAAAAATATCATATAATTCTTTATCTTGTGAAAAATGAGCCATAATACGCAATTCAATTTGTGAATAATCTGCGGATAGAATTTTGTAACCTTTACGAGCAATAAACGCTTGACGAATCTTTCTACCTTCCTCAGTTCTAACTGGAATATTTTGTAAATTAGGATCACGGGAAGAGAGTCTACCGGTAGTTGTTATTGCTTGGTAATAACAAGTATGTATTCGTTTTGTTTTTGGATGAATCATCATTGGTAGTTTATCGGAATAAGTCGATTTCAATTTCAATAAAGTACGATATTTCAAAATAATTTTTGGAAGTTTATGCTTAGAGGAAAGTTTTTCTAGAACCTCCTCATTAGTAGAGGGATCGCCATTACGGGTTTTTTTTATCATTGGCAATTGAAGTTTTTTAAATAAAATTGATTGCAACTGTTTAGTTGATGATAAATTAAATTTTTGTTCAGCAATAGTATAAGCTTCTTTTTTAATTTCTATTAATCGAATTGCTATTTCCTGAGATAGCTTAATGAGTTTATTTTTATCAATAAGAACACCAACTCGTTCTATATTAGCTAATACCCGTGTTAACGGAATTTCTATCTGTTGAAAAATTCCTTTTAATTTAGGCTCTACTTCAAGTTGAGGCCAAAGTTTTTTGTGTAATAATAATGTAACGTTTGCATCTTCTATCGCATAAGTTGATGCTTTTTCAAGAGAGATTTTATTAAATGTTAATTGATTCTTTCCTTTACCTGCTATATCTTCAAAGTTTATAGTTTTATAATCT
This sequence comes from Arsenophonus sp., assembly GCA_046530785.1. Classification (GTDB taxonomy): domain Bacteria; phylum Pseudomonadota; class Gammaproteobacteria; order Enterobacterales; family Enterobacteriaceae; genus Arsenophonus. Next base: position 114,746 of record JBHEQT010000005.1, on the reverse strand, counting down.
AGATGCTTTTCTGCTAAACTATTCATATTGTGACGACCAATCCTTCCTCCAACGCTATTTAATACATAAGATTCTAGCATTGTATCAAAAGACATACATTTTAAGTTAATATTATAATTTGCCATAACACTATAATTAAATTTCAAGTTTTGACTGATCTTTTGAATATTTTCATCAAGTAAAATAGGTTCTATTATCGATAATACCTCATCTAATGATAATTGTTTTGGCGCGTTAAGATAATCGTGCCCTACCGGAAGATAAGCAGCTTTACCTTCTTCAATTGCAAAAGAGAATCCTATTAAATTGGCAGATAATGTATCAAGTCTATCAGTTTCAACGCTAAAGACAAATTGCTTTGCCAATTGCAATTTTTCAATCCATTGCATCAAATCATCCTTAGTAAAGATTATTTGATAATCATCTTTTAAGAGGAGTTTAGTAGATGGGTTATTCAAAGAAACATTGTTGTTTTTAACAAAAACAGTCTTTATAAATTTAACCTTTTTCTTTGTTAACCAACTTCCATTTTGAAAATAAAAGAACCAAGGATTAAATTCGTAACGACTAAAAAGAGTCTGCACTTTTTTCGTATCAGGAACCTGTATAACTAATTTATCATAACCTATATTTAAATTAACATTAGTCTTAATTTTTGCTAATTTATAAGATAAAAAAGCAATTTCTTTGTGTTGTTCTACCTTTTTTGCTAATGTTTTTGATCCACGAAATTTCAATGATGCAATTTCTGATAAATTATGATAAATTGTTTCTAAATTACCAATTCCTTTTAATAAAGCTAATGCTGTTTTTTTTCCAACACCGGGTATACCAGGAATATTATCGGAAGAATCTCCTGCCAACGAAAGAAAATCAACTATTAATTCAGGAGATACACCATATTTATCAATAATATCTTTTGGACCTAAAATGATATTTGTCATGGTATTAATAAGTGTAATATTAGTACTCACTAATTGAGCCATATCCTTATCTCCCGTGCTAATTAATACAGGTAACGCTTTCTTACTAGCTTGTAAAGCTAATGTACCTATTACGTCATCAGCTTCTACACCAGGAATAATCAATAAAGGAATCCCCATGGCAGTAATTATTTTATGTAATGGTGATATTTGTTCACGCAAATCATAAGGCATAGGTGATCGTTGATATTTATACTTATGAAATAACTCATCCCGAAAAGTTTTTCCTTTAGAATCAAATATTATTGCAATATGACTCGGTTTATATTTAGTAAGTAAACTACCAATCATATTAAGAAAACCATATATAGTTCCTGTTGGTTCCCCTTTTTTATTAGTTAAAGAAGGAAAAGCATAATACGCACGGTAAAGGTAATAAGAACCATCAACTAGAATGATTAAAGTTTTTTTAATTTGATTCATAATCTTTTTATTATTATTAATATAATTAATAATGAAAAAATTTTTCCTAAATTTATTTTTAATTTATCATTTTACCAGTTATAACAATAGAATATTATATATATAAACTTGTATATAAATCTTATATTATTAATATTTTTATATAGAGTAAATTATATTTACTATATATAAATATAATAATAAATAAAAAATTATAGATTAAGATAATATTGCAATCTTCTTATTTTTGATTTTTTTATAAAAAATATTAAAAAACTCACTATTGTAGAAATATTTTATAATTATTGTTATAGTTTAATTTTATTAAAAAACAAATAAAAAGAAGTAACTATTTTTTAATTAAAAAATTTACAATATCTGAATAAGTTTTAGCATAATTATTGATATCTTTAACATTTATACCATTACTGCGGATCATATATTTATCATTAACAAACGTAGCCGGTACACCACGTAATTGAAAATCTTCAGCTGCTTTTTGTTGTTTTATAACTAAGGATTTAACAATAAAACTATTTAATGTGGTATCATACTCTTCACTTTTAATACCAGCTTTAATAAATACTGCTTTAATATCAGAAGGTGTATTTATAGATTCTGTTTTTTGTATTCCTTCAAACAACAATTGTGATACTTTATCTTCAACTTTTAATACCATTGCTACCGTCCAAGCTTTTGTTAATTCAGATCCTAATAAGCCTAAAAAATCAACATGATACCGTTCTATTTTAATATCTTTAGGTAAATTTTTTGCTATTGTTTGTGGTACATGATAGATAGATTCAAATTGATAACAATGTGGACAGTAAAAAGAAAAAAATTCCACTACTCGAAGTGAGTTTTGCACCGTTTTTTTTATTTTAATAAATTCAGATCCTTCTGTATAATTCGCTGAGAAAGCGCTGTAAGATATTATTAATCCTATTAAAACTACATAAAATTTATTCATATTTACTGATTCTCCAAAATATATTAATATGTTAAAAGTAGGTCCTCAGAGTAAAAACTTACCGATTCCAGCGCATTAATCTATTCAGAAAAACATAAACTTTTATTCTAAAAGTTAGATTAATCATAAAGGGAAACCATTTTATAAAGTGAATCTTTCTAATATTGAATTTATCTCCATAATAATAAATTAAATTATCCACATAATACATAATAACTAAATTAATCTATTAATTATTCAGAAGTAAAATTATGTATACTTAGTATAAGTTCTTCTTATAATATCTAAGTTAGGTTTTAGAAAGATAAACGGACTCTACAACGAAATATCTTGATAAGACTACCTTTTTATTTCTATAATTAAGTCTATCAATAGTTAATAGAAAACTCTACTTTAAATCATCAAAAGTCAATAAAGAATTTTTCAGGAAAATGTTACTAAAAGTAGTTAACTATGTATTATTTATTTTAATTATTTAAGAGAAATTTTATTAAAATTTTACTTACATTAAAGTCTAATCAATTAATTAGTCAATCTTATTTTGATTTTAATAATTTATTAGTCTTAAATATTTATTGCTACTAAAAAATTAAATTTGTATAGAGAACTTTTCTAATTAAATGTTACTTTCTAAGTTGTTCAGAACAATAATAAACCAAATATATTCTTTTCATAGAAAATATAAATAAATTATATATTTCTTCATATGTTTAATCTATTTGAATTTCAAAAAATTGAAAAATAAATTCTTACAACATAAACGTTTATATTGTTCATCTATGAACTGGAAATATAATATTGATAATTAAGATAATTTAGTTTATTATTAATAATAAACTATATCTAAACTTTTATCAAAAAATAAAAATTAAATTACACATAATTGTTTCGAAATTAAAATCTTTTAATCTTTTATATCTATATTTATTTTTATTAGATCAATTTTTATTATGCAATAAATATATAAAGGCAATATTTTAGTTTGATCTTTCTTAATCTAAATTATAGTTTTTATAAAAAAATTACATAATTTAAAATATTAAATATCCATCATCTGTTAAATTGGACAGATTTTCTTTAAATTAAATAAATTTAATTTTAAATATTTTCTATATTAGTTTTATCAATAGAAAATATCTTTATTCTTTCTTTTCTTCTTACAATAATTTTATAAAAATAACTGGAATCATTTCTCTTAAATAAGAAGAACGTTATTTATGTTAATTAACATAAAAATTATTATCTATTATTTAATTTAAAATTAACTATATAATAGATAAACATATTTATATTTAAAATAAACTAAACAAATTATTATATTAATAATATCCACATTTAAAATTATTAATAAGTTAAATTTAAGATTTAATATATTTTAAATAAAGTATAAATAATATATATTTTCTTAACTAAAACCCTTCCTTCTCTCAAAAAATTTTTTAATTCTTTTCATTATTTTATAATATAACTTATGATCAAATCAAATTTCAACATAAATAAATTTATATCCGTAACAACAAAATATTCAACTTAGTTTCTATAAAAATACCATATAAGAAAATCGAAATTTAAAGAAAAATTTTTTCATTGTTACTGTTTTAAAAAAATATTTTTATATTTTTCTAATAAATATAGAACTACAAAATGATTATCTATAAATAAAAATAAAATATTAGTAATTATATCATTTTTAATAGTTTTTATAAAATGTAAATGATAACACCTAAACTTTTATATATAAATCTAATATTAAATATAATTTAAACTTATTTTTATATTAGTAGAATAGATTTCTAAATCTATAATAGTGTATTTTATTCAAAAAATTTCATACTATATTACATAATAATAGTATATACTTACTTAATATTATTAACTCATCATTAATTTAGTTTTGTTTATTAATTAAATTAATGCCTAAGAAAAGCTCTTAAATAGTCTATTAGTATAATAAATAAATCAGTTAAAAATATTTTTATTATAAGGAATGAAAATTCTTAGTAGAAACCATCTTTAACATGAGTGAAATCTATTTCTTTTGGCATCAAAATCTTATGTAACTATAGTAATAAGATTTATTTTTTTCATTTTCCATGATGAATTAATGATTATCATAACAGAAATAGTGTCATTCCTATCCTGATCATTACTACTATTCAAATACTCGAATTAACTTAATGTTTAGTATTTTACGAATCCACTATTTTGTGTAGTCCTTAGATCATTTTTTAAGTTGATTTCCATAAAATTACTGGAAACTAACTATCATGATTTCCTATAGTAAATCCTATTTATAACCTTCTAAACAAAATTAATGACTGATTAATAATCGAATTTTAATTCGTAAGATAAATTTTAATTAAAATAAGGATTCAACAACTTAATAATAGTAAATAAGATTTCAATTTTTTTTGAAAACCATCTTTTTATAAAACTTGTATTTTCTTATCTTTTACAAATTCTAATTGTAGTTATAGATAGTTACTAAGAATTTAATTCTAAAGGTAAATCATTTCTTTTCTATAAATGAAAAAATTTCATCAAAATATTTCTTGATCTTAGAAAGATAATTACCTGTCAATTGACAATAACCAGTAACCAAATTCAAAATTATCATTAAGATAAGAAAAGAGATTTTTTCTTGTTATAAGAATCTTAATAATCAAATTTAGTACGATATATTTTAATGCGTCTACATTATTTACTTGTATGGATATGGTCTCCAATAACCTAATATAAGTTAATTATTAATTAAATATAAAACTTTTTTATGGAAGATAAATATTTATCATTACTTTTAATATTATTGCAGATTCTATCATACTAATATTACTTAATAATGATTGATTAATACCATTGTAACGTTATATTAATAATAATATAGACAAGAAAAATTTTAATATATAACGATAAAAATATAATAACCAGTATTGACATATTTCATTTATATTTTATATTTATCCATTATTTTTACTTTAAAATCTTTATAAGATAAAAATTATAGATAGAAATAGAAATCATAAAATGATGATGATCAAGATTTAATTTAATAAATTAAAAAACTTTAAAAAAAGTTTATAATAAAACTATATTTTTTCTAAATATATTTAAAAAACAATAGTAAATTTGATTAAATTTAACGGTTAGAAAATTGAAATTGATTTAAAAGTGATATAAACAAAAGAGAAATAAAAATTAAAACTAATAAAATCCAATTTGAAATTGTAATTTCAGGATCTCTAAAAAGTAAATTTTTTTAAAATATATGATAAAAGATCCATGAATTAGATAAGTATATTTTTTTAATAAAAAATAAAATCTTTTATTAAATCGGTGGTGATGCATTTATATAAACTATTATCACTCAGGAAAGAAAGGTTATTCCAAAATAAATATAAAATAAGGAAAAAATAACTAAAGAATATATCTTTAATCTTCCTAAAAATTTATTTAATAAAATATTAGAATCTTATTCTAATCGCAATCGTTTAATTTTATTTAAAATAGGCATTATGATACTTCAAGAATTAAAATAAAAATAAATTTCAAAAAATTAAGTTTTAATCGTATAGATAAATGGTTAACCAATCCTCGATCTTTATTAATCTATTTTATGAGGAAAACCTTTATACTTCTTAAGTATAAAAACAAAATTGAGAGAAGAATTAGAAACTTAAAAACGAGATCATCTATTTAAAAAGAGATGGTTTCTTCAAGAGAAGATAAGAGAAAATCTATTTAAATTTTTTATTTAGAATAAGTAGTAAGAATAACTAATTTACTATTAATTAATAGTAATATTCTAATATTAAATATGTTAGAAATCATCATAAACAGTAATGTGTAATTCATTTTAAGTTGCTAGAATTAATAGATTTTCTAATCTTTAATTCAATATTTAAATATTGAAAATATTTTTGCAAAAAATCACTATACAAGGAATAATGAATTTTATTGATATCATCTCGTATCGAATATTTAAAATAAAAACAAGAAATGATTTCTAGATGTAGAATAACATAAGATAAAACTTTATAAAAATCGGATAAAGTTTACTAATTGCAATAAGCTTAATATCCATAAATATTTAATTCAATTTGTAAAAAAGTTTTTGATACCTCCATTAATTAATTATTGAAATAATAGTATTTTTAAGAAATTAAAAAAATTAGTTTTAATGATTATTAATATATGAATTTATTTTTTATTAATTTTGTTATAATTAACTTGGGAATAATCACTTTGCTATTAAAGAATTTCTTTCTTTATTTCTTCTAAATAAATTCTATAAATACCAACTATAAGTTGGTATAAATAACTATATAATAAAAAAAAATATTTTTCGGTGTTCCTTAATAGTATTAATTAAGAACGTGAAATTTTTACTGAAAGAAATTAAAAAAATATTTTTTATTATCTTACTAATTATTAAAAGTAACATTAAAAATATAAAATTAATAATAATTATTATTTATAGAATAAATTCATTAAATATATTGATATATATTTAATATATAAAAGATATAATATCCCGATTATGATAAAGAGAGGAGTAGGTATAGAAAATCTGATCGGCGAGAGAGGATTTGAACCTCCGACCCACTGATCCCAAACCAGTTGCGCTACCAGCCTGCGCTACTCACCGAAATAAAATCTATCTTACTGCCATATAATAAAATCGTCAATAATTTTTTATTTAAAATTTATTAGTTACACAACAAAATAAGAAAATAGTCAATTGTAATTGACTTACATTACTGATATTGTTATATTTTACATTGAATTTATTAAAAGATTTTTAGTTTAAAGAACAAAACTATTTATATTAATAATTTTTTATTTTTATTAATAAAAAGATTTTTTTGTAAAAACATTTATTTATTTTGAAAGGAAATACTTTTTAAATTATAAAAAGAAGTAACTTAAATTATTAATTTTGATAAAAAGAAAAACTTATCTATAGTGATATATTAATCATTATTATATATATTGTTATAGATTTTCTCTAACATATTTTAATAAAAATATTAATATTAGTGAAATAAGATAATCAATTATTACCCAATGTAATAAAAAACGTTAATACAATTATTTAATTAATTTTTTAACAGATAATTAAATATAAATATTTATTGAACTATTTTATATATTGATATTAATCATCGATTATCTTTAATCCTATTTGTATTAAATTATAATAATTATAGTATTACTAATACTTAATATATTAATCTTAAACATTATTAAAATAATTAATATTACTAAATAATCAATAAAAAATATAAATTTTAAATAAATTAAATAAAATTACTAATATAAAATATTGAAATTATTTTCAAAGTAAATTTGATTGAAAATTAGTTAATTGAAAAAATAGAACTAAAATTTCTTTCCAGTTAAAAATATCGTGATAAAATAAATTAAAAATATAAAAATAATAAAATTTTTTATTATTAATATTCGTTTACAAAAAAATAAACTTATAATGTAACTATTATATTATAAGTTTATTTTATAGTGATTGGAAAGGATGTATTACAATCTATAATACGTGGTAAAGTGATATTAAACAATATACTTGATATTCTTGATATTAATACTTAACTATAATTTATCGTATCTATATCACTGCATCTCTAATAAAAATTTTTCATTTAAATAGAATGAAAAGTATATATGGATAATTATTTATTTAAATTTAATTAAAGGATACCCCCAAGTAGACAAGATTCTTACAGATCAAATCTTAGTCTTCACTATCGTAATAATAGGAATTTAAAATATTCTTTTTATAAATTGATTGTTTTAGATCAAATACATATAATATATTTATAAATATAAATATTACTGCCACTATATAGGATAAAAGTTATTTACCTGTTTGGAATAGAACAGGATATATATTCTTCCTAAGAAAAATTCAAATATAATATTTTACTATCCAAAAACCCGTTTTCATTTTTAAATAAAACTAATTATTAGTTAATATCTTATTTTCTTAAAAAACTAATCTGTTTTTAACATTAAGGAAAATATGGAGTATTATCACTCCTTTATTCTTATTTTATAAGACTTAAAGATAAGAGATAAATTAGCAAATACTTACTATTTATTTTCCTGATTCCTGAAGATTTCAGGTACGAAAAATCAGCAGAGATATTTTAAAAAGTAATTTATTAATGCTAATATCATTAATTTAATTTTTAGTTGAAAATCTATGAAAAGATGAATTTAGGTACTATAAGATATTAACTTATCCGTAATTATCAAGGAATAGTGTCAGTTCTTTATAGATAATTTTACCGTCTCTAAAAAGAGACTCTAAGAAAAAGATGGATGGATAAAATAAGTTATATAAAGTTGATAACTTATAGACATTCCAATAAGTAGTAGCAAACTACGAGTAGTATATAAGTAATTAGCAATTATGGACGACTTATTCTCATCAAGAAAATAAGAATAGGAAAATGAAAATATGTATTAAATCAGGAAAAAATTATCGAGAATTTATTCATATGTTTTATAGAAAGAATTTAATATAATAAGATCCTTATCCTTCCTTCTATAGAAGGAAGGATTAACTTTTTACAAAAAAGTTTCCTATATAATTGAAAATTAAAAATAAAACTATAAATTTAGATATTTCTGAATAAATGAAATATTTTATCAATTTTATAATCTTTATTAATCTGTTTTACTTTATAATTTCATTATTTTAACAATGCGAGCTATCATTAAAACCAGAAGAGTTAATAATTAAAAACTATATCATCAATTTCAAAGAAGGAATAAAATTCAATCAGAGAAAGGAATATAGAAAATTTATTCAAAATTTTTACGTTTTATTTTACTTTACTTTTTATGTAGAATTTTTATAAAATAAAATAGAAAAATAAACTATTTTATTATGTTATTTCAAATAAATATATTATTTGTTACACTCAAGATCTTAACCATAAGATAAAATGAATTATTAAGAATAAATATAATAATCAATAAATTAATTACTCTATAATATAGGAAATGTTATAAATTATGAAAAAGTATATTTATAAAAAGAGAAAAGATAAAATTTTTAATTAAAAATTTTATAAATTAGATTTTATCTAGATAACATAAGAAGAATATCTTTCTTATGTTAAGAACAGACTTTTTATTATTAATTAGTAATAGATTTTTTCTATATTTAAATATAATATTAATAATGAGACAATTTTATTACAGATTTATTTAATGGAATTTAAAATAATTAATTAATTAAAGAGATGTCTGCAATTTGTAAAAATAAATCACGTAATTGACTCAATAAGGTTAAACGATTTATCCTTACTAGTTGATCTCTATCCATAACTATGACATTTTCAAAAAAAGCATTGACAACATCAGCTAGTAAGACTAGTTCTCTTAATGCGATATCATATTTTCCATCAATAGATAGTGATGAAAATTTATCTTTTAAAACAATCAGATGATCTGCTAAAATGACCTCTTCTGGTAATTTTAACAATTTAATAACAATATTTTTATTTAGTTTTTCATCTGATTTATTCAAAATATTTATAACACGCTTATTGATCGCCGTCAATATTTCTGCTTCTTTTAAAGTATAAAAATGAGTAATAGATTTCACTCTTGCATCAAAATCTGTTGGTTTGGTTGGACGACGACTCAAAATAGATTGGATAATATCCATACGATACCCCTTATCCTGATACCAAGTACGAAACCGTTCTAATATAAAATCGAGAACATCATTGATAACATTTTTATTCGTTATCTTATCACCATACATTTGAGCAGTCTTTTGTGTTAATGTTAATAAATCCAGATCATAATCTTTCTCAACAATAATACGCAATATACCAAGTGCAGCACGACGTAATGCAAATGGATCTTTATTACCTTTCGATTGCTGTTCAATACCAAAAATACCTACCAAGATATCCATCTTATCAGCTAGTGCTAATGAAATTGCGATATTATTAGAAGGTAATTTATCACCAGAAAATCGTGGTTGATATTGCTCTTTAATTGCTACCGCTACATCTTCCTCTTCACCATCCAGACGGGCATAATGCATCCCCATAATACCTTGTGCGTTAGTAAATTCGAACACCATATTAGTCATTAAATCACATTTTGATAAAAGACCAGCACGTATAGCGTGATTAATATTTGCGCCAATTTTATCTGCAATCCATCCTGCTAATGATTTTAAACGATCCGTTTTATCACGCAATGTACCGAGCTGTTTTTGGAATAAAACCCTTTCTAACATTGGTAAATATTCTTCTAAACGTTTTTTACAATCTGTTTTAAAGAAAAATTCTGCATCTGTTAAACGTGAACGAATCACCTTTTCATTACCAGAAATAATTTTCTTTGGATTAGAAGATTCAATATTAACTACAAAAATAAAATTGACCATCAAATTACCATTTTGATCATATACTGGAAAGTATTTTTGATCTCTTTTCATAATGTTAACTAAAATCTCTGTTGGTAATGACAGAAATTTCTTCTCAAATTTTGCGGTTAATACAACTGGCCATTCAACCAATGATGTTACTTCTTCTAGTAAACTATCAGTTAATTCAACAATACCACCTATTTTCTGTGCTATCTTATTTGCTTCATTTTTAATTAAGATCTTACGTTCTTCATAATCAGCAATAACTTTACCATGCTCATACAAGATCGTAGGGTACTGTTCAGCTGAATCAATAATCAATTCACCTTTACCCATAAATCGATGACCACGGATCACTCGATCACTCTGAATACCGAATATTTCACTTTCTAGCAACTGATCACCGAACAACATAGTTAAGCTGTGAACAGGACGGATAAAGCGTGTTTTCTTGTTTCCCCAAAACATTGGTTTTGAGATAGGTAATGAATTTATTGCATTAATTACTATATTAACAAGCAACTCATTTGCCAATCGCCCTTTGTTAATTACTCGATAAAATAACCACTCCCCTTTATCAGTAACAAAACGTTTTGCCTGCTCAATAGTAATTCCGCAATCACGAGCCCAACTTTCGGAAGCTTTAGTCGGTTTACCTTTAGCATCAAAAGCTTGACTAATTTCCGGACCACGCTTCTCTACTTTACGATCAGATTGATATGTAGCCAAATCGATTATTTTTAACGCTAAACGACGTGGAGATGCATACCAAAATATTTCACCATATTGTAGATGATCCTTCTCTAATTGATATTTAAAATTTTCGGAAAATGATCTAGCTAATAAACGAAGAGACTTTGGCGGTAACTCTTCTGTACCAATTTCCACTAGGAAATTTTGTTTCATAGTGAGAACCTCTTAATTCTTATGTTTATACATTGGAAAACCTAATGCTTCACGGTAGGAATAATGAGCCTTTGCAACCCTTTTAGTTAAAGCACAAATACGTAAAATATAAAATTGACGCTCAGTGACTGAAATTGCCTTCCGTGCATCTAATAAATTAAATATATGAGAAGCTTTTAAAATATGTTCATAAGCAGGTAAGGGTAGTGGCCTTTCTAATGATAATAAATATCGTGCCTCTTTTTCATGCTCTTTAAAAGATTTAAATAAAAAATCAATATTTGCGTATTCAAAATTATAAGCTGATTGCTCAACTTCATTTTGATAATAAATATCACCATAAGTTATTTTTCCTAAAATACCATTAGACAAAAGTAAATCATAGATATTATCAACATTTTGAATGTACATAGACAAACGTTCAAGACCGTAAGTAATCTCACCGGTAACCGGTCTACATTCCAAACCACCAATTTGTTGAAAATAGGTAAATTGGCTGATTTCCATTCCATTTAGGCAAACTTCCCAACCAAGTCCCCAAGCTCCCAATGTTGGGTTTTCCCAATTATCTTCAATAAAACGAATATCATGAATAGTAGGATCTAACCCCAATTCTTTTAATGAACCAAGATATAACTCTTGAATATTATCTGGTGAAGGTTTCATAATAACTTGAAATTGATAATAGTGTTGAAGTCGATTAGGATTTTCACCATAACGCCCATCAGTTGGGCGGCGAGATGGTTGAACATAAGCGACAGAAATAGGTTCAGGTCCTAGAGCCCGAAAAAATGTTATCGGATGAGATGTTCCTGCACCAACTTCCATATCGAAAGGTTGAATAATAGTGCACCCTTGATGAAACCAATAATCTTGTAATTTTAGAATTAATCCCTGAAAGGTTTTAGTATCAATTTTTTGCATGTTTAGATTCGTATGATAAATAACAATTGTATTTTTAAAAACTGATTTAGTATACTTTTGGAGAATAAATATGCAGCACTGTTTACAGATTTAACATGGATATTTTTGCAAAAAATCTCTATAATATAATTATTTATGCAAACGAAAATAAATAATTATCAATTTTCTTATCATTAACAAACTCTGGATTAATATTAAAGCTTATTATCTGTAATAAAATATTTTATATTTAAGCATTTAAAATAGTTTTTAACATATATATATATGGATTTATTATGACGAAGAAAAGGTATTTATAAAAAATAATCGCTATTCCTTTACAATATATCAGCAACTTTAATTTCTAAAATCTGATTTTAAATCATCAGAGAGCTTATCATTAATAATATAGTAAAAGATTTATTAAAATAATATAACACGTGTTCTAAAGTAACACCTTAAACTTCGAGAATAAAATTAATAAAATTTAAATATTCCCTTAATATTATATTAATCATTAAATATAAACAATTCTATTTTATTTATTCATAGATTTGATATCCAATTAAATATCGCCCCCTTGATCATCAAAATCAAAAAATATATTTTGATTGAAAGATATCTTTTGATTTTTAAAACAACATAAAATAATTAGAATAATTTTCGCATCATTCTACACTTATATAACATAATCATTTTTGATAAAATGTTTAATTTTATATCCTTGTAATATAATATGAAACTGATTCCCTATATTTTATTATCGGATAATAAGGAAAAACAAAATATCAAACCAAGCTATAAAAATTTTTTCCATGCTTTGTATGCCCCGTAATTTTAATAAAAGAGTACTCTCCCCATTTAAATAAATCTAGACTTATTCTATTTTTATAATATATAGAATAAGATAGAATTTATTGCTTTTTTAATTATTAATAATTTTTGAGATATTTAAAAATATAAGTAAATAAATCTATATTCAATATTTTACCAATCTCTAGGAGAGATGGGAAGGTTACCAAACAATATTTTTTTTTAAATAAGATTTATGTTAATTAAAAATCATATTTTTATGATATAAATTTATTTATTACTGCATAAACGATTTTAATCAAAAAAATGATTTGATGATATCACCATTTACTGATCGTCAGTGTTATGAATTTTCTTTATCTTAATTTAAATTATTTAAATTAAGGAAACAAACAATGCTTACCCTGGGGGAAGAATCCTTCTTAATTAAAGAAGGAGTTCAGAAATTTAACGTTATTAGATTTCTTACCAGAAAAGAATATAGTATTCGATCTTTATTTATATTCCCTGATTTATTTTATTTAAATTCATTTCACTTACCTAATTACTGAATACGTGATAGGATTTCTATCTTAATATCAATCACAATACTATTATCAATAAAATGATTTCACTGAAAAATTATAAATCTACTATAAATTTAATAAAAATTGACAATATTTATAAATTAAGAGTATATTAAAAAATAAAGTTAATTTAAAGAAATTATTTTAAAATAATTCTGTTTATATACAGATTCTTAATCTACAATATAGATATATCAATTTTTGATTTAGCAAAATCAATAACTACTAAAGTTTTTTTACTATGACAGATTTTCCTATAAAAAGAAGATAATTGAATGTATCTTTTCCTAATCTTCTTTATAAATAATTTTTCAATATAGGACATAATAACTTCTTTTCTTGAAAAGAATTATGCATTATATTAGTAAGTTTTATAATTTGAGGATTCATTCAAATAAAGTTTAATCCATTGTATAAACGTATCAATAATATCTTAATAATCAATTTAAGATCATCAATTTTTGAAAAGCAATAAATCAAAATATAAAGTAATATATATTACTATCTTTCTAATAATCTCAGTAAACATAATATTAAACTATATATTTTTATTTTATCGATTTTAAATATTATAAATAGGAAAAATAAACTTTATTTATATTTTACTAATCTTAATTATATATATTTTCCAGAAAATATTAGTTTTTATAACCCACGATAAATGATTTAGTTATCATTACATAGAACATTTTCTATATTTAATTTTTATTAATAAATAAAAAATTTTTTTTAAACATTAAATAATATATTTATATATATAATAATAAAGGAAATGATATTTTCTTATTATTTTTAATAAAAAATTTTCTATAATAAATCAACAAATAAATATTTTTAATATATATTTTAAGATTATAGAAGTATTATGTAATAAATATATCATCTATAAGTTTAATATTAAGGATAAAATTCATTAAATATATCTCTATTATTATATTTCACTTCGATTTCTTATAATTGCTTTAGCGAAAATTTTCAATATAAACAATTTTATTTAAATAAGATAACTTTTCTTGTTTTTATTGTAAAATAATGAAATGTTTCAATATCAAAAACAATATTGTTATTATTTTAGAAAAAATAAATTAAATCGAACATATAATAAATTTATGAATGAATATCATTTAATTATAAATTATTTTTTCAGATTAAGATATTTTTTAAAAATGATAACTTTTTATTTTTATATTAATTATCATATAAATAGTATTTTTCTTAATACTTTAAACATATAAATGAATTAATAATAACAAGATCAAATTAAATATCTAAAATTTCTTTTTCTTTATTTCTTTATTTATTCGTAAATTTATTAATTTAATCATAATTATTTTAATATTTAAATGAATAGATTTTTATTATTTTAAATATCTAAAATTTTTAAAATAAAAATATCTATTATATATTTTATAGAAATATATAATTATATAATATTTTATAATTTTAATATTTATCTTATGATAATTATATTATTTTTAATATATTAAAAATAATATAATAAAAGTTATTTCAATATATTAGATTGAATTATAAAACTCATGATGTATTAAAAATCTATGAATTATTAAAATATCATTTTAGAATCATTTTCTAATCTTTAATTAATATTTTAATTAATTAATTAATGATCATTATTAATTAGATAATAAATAATATAAATTGTAAATTTTAGCAAATTTGATTTTTATCAAAATATGATAAGGATTATAATAATTTTTATATTAAGATTTGATCTTTAATATTTCTTAGAGTTTAAAAATAGGTGTTTCTGCTATAAATTATAATTTTTTAATTTTATTTTATTTTTTTCTTTAAAAACTTAAAAAGTTAATTATTAATTATTTAAATAAACTTATCTTTATATATAAAAATTTATTTATAATTTAATATTCTATTTTATAAGTTATTAATAGTGAAATTCATTTCTGAAATTTTAATAAAATATTATAAATGATATAATATCTTATATATTTATAATTGATAATATTCCTTAATTTTAATAGATAATTAACCTATTTTTAAATAAGAAATTGAATTTTTACTGATAGAAAATATTGTTGTATTTGATCTTAATTTTTAAAATCTAAATAATATTTAAATCATAAAATATTGTATATTTAATACCTTTAATTTTCAGGAAAAAATATAACTAAAAATATTTTATTAAATATTTATGTAGTAATTTATTATTATAAGTATAGAATTTCTCTTCTCATTTTCCAACTTATTATATAACTTTGATTCATAATCCAAGATATAAAAATACTAAAATTCAGATGAAAATAATATCGATAATTCTTTAAGATTTTCTATTTTCTTGATATTACTTAGTAAAATTTCTAATAGATGTTCTCTGTATACTACTGTGAGCTTCCTCTAAATTTTTTTATTTTTTCATAAAAAATTTTCAAATAAATAATTTTTCACCATTTTTAAAACTATAGAGATAAATCATTTTTTCTCTTACGGATAAAGAATAATTTTTTAAATAAAAGATTTTATTTTAAACTTCATTATAAAACAATAATTAATCGTAGAATATCCTCTCCTTCCCTCTACAAAACTTCTTTTAAATAAAATAGAGAGAATAATTTTTCATATAAAGATAATTACAGTATACAAAATTAGAAGAAACTCATTATAAAGTGAATTATTAAATTATTAATCTTATTGTAATGGATATAACAGGCAAACAGAAATCGAAATTAGGAAATATCC
The DNA here is from genome assembly GCA_046530785.1 of Arsenophonus sp. Lineage (GTDB taxonomy): Bacteria > Pseudomonadota > Gammaproteobacteria > Enterobacterales > Enterobacteriaceae > Arsenophonus. The sequence goes on along the minus strand of JBHEQT010000005.1, from coordinate 98,075 downwards.
TTCTTTATCGACTTCCTGATTCTTTTTACATAAAATACATTTGGTAAAGTTGAAAATAAAAAGTTGTAGTACCATCTCTTGATGTTAAAAACGATAATCTGAGAGGAGATCAACAGAAAAACGTAGATTTTTACTAACTAATATAGCTAGAAACAGATATTTACCTCTCTCACTATTCCAAATAATTTCTTATCTTTTAAAATAAAGATTATTACTCAGTATATTTATTTTTATATATTAATACTTTTTTAAAATTAGAAAACCAGGAATTGAAATTAGATTCTTCTTTATCTTTTTATAGATTACGGATAAAAGTTAAGTCACTACTATCCTCCCTTCGTATTCAATTATTCCATAGATAAAAGAATATTCATATCAAAACAATCACTGAGAATTTTATTATTTTAAAAAGGGATTTAGCTTTATTGAGATAAGTAAAAATATAATTACTTTACTGAGAAACTAAAAAAGATTGAATTTATCTTCTATCAGATATGAAAATATTCCTGATTATTGCGAATATTGATTTAGTTTTGAGAAGTACTAATTTTAGTATCTCTAAAGTATATTTTATAAAAATAGAAAATGTTAATAGATAAAAAATTAGTTATGTATCAAATAACTTATATCATTCAAGATACAGAAAAATTACACTTATTATAATGATTGTGCATTTGTAAATGATTACGATAATTAATAAAAGAGGTAATTAGATAAAATAAACATTAAATTAAAAATATAATTGAATAATATATCACTTCCTTGTTTCTTTAGATAAAAATCTAATATAATTAGATATTAATACTTTTTAATCACAACTTTTAATCTCTATTACTTAATTGTCTATGACTTTTAGATATTCAAAAATAAAATTAAAAAATATGATTTTTAATATAAAATATGAAACATATTGATGTTTATACATTTATATTTGATAAATTGGTAATGATATGTTTATTAAACATAATTTTCTGTCCTAAATAAAAACGTTTTATTATCCGTACTCACTCTCTTTAAGAGCAGAAATAATGTATTTATTTAAATAATGAAGTGGATCATATATAAATTAGTATACTTTATATCATCGCTTATATAAAATCAGTACAGTTATTTATATACCATTACAAACTATAATTTGTATAATAATACAGATTTCCCATACGAGAACACCATATCTTTTCCTAAATCTCTCTTCTTTTTTTTGATCTGGTTTATATCATTCTGCATATAACTACTCTTATGAAATATATAATTTATCGTAGTGAAAAATTTTTCATGGATGCATTTGTTAAGAAGTTAAAAGCTATCATTTTCTTTTATCTCAGATAATAAATATTCTGAATACAATCTTCAGAAAACGAAATATAAACAATTCATACCATTAATTTATTTAATGATTTTATTGCTCAAGATATAAATTGTATTTTTTCAGTAAAACTTTCTATTTTAATCTATTTTTCAATTACATTAAACAATCAAAAATATTGACCTTATTTAATTAAATTAATAATATAGCTTAATACTAATAATTTTATCATAAATATAAACAATTTTTTGATGTTTTAATTCATGAAATAATTTTTTTGAATTTAATATTTAATTATTAATAATTAAATTTATTCCTATTTTATAAAAAATTTTTTATTCACCAAAAAATTATAGATTAATTATAAGAAAAATAACAAATAATGGATATATATTAATTATACTATTTTACTCTATGTTAAATTTTAACATCTTTAATTTTTAGTGACTCTACTTTTTGTATTAAATGTTTCCAAGAAAAAAAACTATCTAGTTATTTATAAAATCTTCAGTTTTTAAGAGAAAAATTTTTACATAATACCATGCTATTGCAAAAATTATTTTTTTTGATTGTAACAATATCGTTTTATTTTTTAATTTAATTAAATACTACTAAACTAAATAAAAATAAAATTTGTTAACAACAATAGTTCTTTTTAAATTTTTAAAATTATATTTGTATATTCAATAACTTATCCTATCATGTAAAATTCAAATAAAAATTTGAATTTTCTCCTAATTCAAGAATCGAATAATTCTTGTTTATTAATTAAAGCATTAACTTTAATGTCTATATTATATCTTACTTAATTGGATTATTGATCCAAAAACTAATACTAAAATATATACTTTTGTAACACTAATTGACTTACACGATCTTTTAAATAATATTAAAAATATTCTTGGTAAAATGACTTTAGATTAATCAATTTTTAAAATTAATTAAAATCTAATTATCAAATAATCTATCTTTTTGATAAACTAATTTAACAAATACTACAGCATCTATTTTAGGTTGTGATTAAACTTTATAACGAACCAAATTATTTTATTTAGATAAATTTATTTAATAATCGATTTTTTGTAAATAGTATAAATAAATTGAGTAAATTTTCTTTAATTAATCAAGAAAAAATGAGAATTATTCATATTAAATATAAAAATAAGTTTAGTAATATTTCTATAAGGAGGAAATAGGATCATAAAGTTTCACTACTAAAGAAGGATTTGATCATTTAAGATCATATAGTTTACCTCATTATTTTAATTTTTTAATTAATTTTTTTTAATTTTTCTATAGTTAAATTAATTTAGGGTATAATTTATTCCATTGTATATCTTTCTATTTATAATTTTTTATTTGATAAAATCAATAAAAACTTATAAATGATGCTATTTTTATTAAATTGAGATAATTATCTCATAATAAAAGACCATCTTATGTATACTTTATCATCCTATTTTCATAAATGAAAATACCTTTTAATATACAAATCCTAATTTTAGAGATGTTATAAATATAATATAATTATAAAAATATTTATTAATCCTTTTTCTTAATGTAGTTTTATAAAAAATTAATTATTTCAATAATGATTTAGATATTTCATTAAAAGATTAAAAATCTGCATCTTAAAGATTTCGTGTTTATACTATAAAAGAGTTTTTTTAAAATTCATTAATTGAATATTTAATTAAGAAATTATTATGTTCCAAGGAACGTTATATATTGTATCTGCACCAAGTGGTGCAGGTAAATCAAGTCTTATTCAAGCTTTATTAAAAATTCATAATGCATATGATGCACAAGTTTCTATTTCCCATACCACTAGAGAGATACGACCTGGTGAAAAAAATGGTGAACATTATTATTTTATTAGCAAAAATAAATTTCAAAAAATGATTAAAGATAATGATTTTCTTGAATACGCCTGTATATTCGGAAATTATTATGGAACTTCTCGTGAAGTTATTGAAAAAATTATCAATGGAGGTATAGATGTATTTTTAGATATCGATTGGCAAGGAGCACAGAAAATTCGAAAAAAAATTCCCTCTATTCGCAGTATTTTTATTTTACCTCCTTCTAAAAATGAGTTATTACAAAGATTACGTAGACGAAATCAAGATAGCGAAGAAATAATTAACCAACGCATGTCTCAAGCAACCTCTGATATAAAACATTATAACGAATATGATTATATTATTGTTAATGATGATTTCAATATTGCATTAGGAAATTTACAATCTATTATTCAATCTGAACATCTACGTTTAGAATATCAAATTCATCGATATGATTCTTTAATCAATGAATTATTGGAAGACTAAGCAAAGATTCAGTATTATCTTCGATTATTTCTTTATCTTTGGGGCAATATTATGGCACGTGTAACAGTTCAAGATGCTGTAGAAAAAATTGGTAATCGTTTCGACTTAATTTTAGTAGCTGCACGTCGTGCGCGACAATTACAGATTAGAGGTAAAAATGCTTTAGTTAAAGAAGAAAATGATAAGGTAACTGTTATTTCACTTCGTGAAATAGAACTAGGGTTTATTAATGCTAAAATTCTTGATTTCCGAGAAAGTCAACAACAAGAACAAGAAGCTGCAAAAATCTAGACAACGTTTTCTATTGGTGAAGGTCATTTTGTTAACTAAAAGGTAGGTTTTTCTTTGTGCTTATTTAAAAAGATAAATCAAATCGTTGAAAACTATCTGTCAAAAGAACATATTTTGTTACTGAAAAGGGCTTATGATGTTGCAAGGAATGCGCATGAAGGTCAAATTCGTTCAAGTGGTGAACCTTATATTACCCATCCAGGCGCAGTAGCATGTATTTTAGCAGAAATGCGTTTAGATCATGAAACATTAATGGCTGCATTATTACATGATGTTATCGAGGATACACCGACAACTTTTCATGATATAAAACATCTTTTTGGTAAAACCGTTGCTGAATTGGTTCATGGTGTGTCAAAACTTGACAAATTTAACTTTCGTAATAAAAAAGAAGCTCAAGCAGAAAATTTTCGAAAAATGATTATGGCAATGGTACAAGATATCCGTGTCATTTTAATAAAACTTGCAGATCGAACGCATAACATGCGTACTTTAAATTCTCTTCGTTCTGATAAGCGTTACCGTATCGCAAAGGAAACATTGGAAATTTACAGTCCACTAGCACATCGTCTTGGTATTCATCATCTCAAAAACGAATTGGAAGAATTAGGATTTGAAGTGCTTTATCCAAATCGTTACCGAATTATTAAAGAGGTTGTAAAAACAATTCGTAGTAATCGAAACGAGATGATACAAAAAATATTGGCAGAGATTAAAGATAGATTATTGGAATGCAGGATCTCTTGTCGAGTACGTGATCGAGAAAAACATCTCTATTCAATATATCGTAAAATGCATATGAAAGAGCAATTTTTTCAATCAGTTATGGATATTTATTCCTTCCACATTATCGTTAAGGATATTGACACATGTTACCGTGTTCTTGGTCAAGTACATAGTTTATATAATCCTCGTCCAGGATGCATAAAGGATTATATTGCGATCCCTAAAGCAAATGGATACCAATCTCTACATACATCAATGATTGGGCCACATGGTATATCCATTGAATTACAAATTCGTACAGAAGATATGGATCAAATGGCGGAAATGGGTGTTGCTGCTCATTTATCATATAAAGAACAAGGAAAATCTAACACAACTGCTCAAATTAGAGCACAACGCTGGATGCAAAGTTTATTAGAACTTCAACAAATCGCAGGTAATTCTTTTGAATTCATAGAAAGTGTAAAATCCGATCTTTTTCCTGACGAAATTTATGTTTTTACTCCCGAAGGTAGGATTATTGAATTACCTAGCGGGGCAACTCCAGTTGATTTCGCCTATGCTGTTCATACTGATATAGGTCATGCTTGTATTGGAGCCCATGTTGATCGTCAACCTTACCCTCTATCCCAATCCTTAAATACGGGACAGACTATAGAAATTATTACCGCACCTAGTGCAAGACCAAATGAATCTTGGTTAAATTTTGTTGTTAGTTCCAAAGCTAGAGTAAAAATACGCCAATTACTTAAGGATCTTAAAAGAGAAGATTCGATTAATTTAGGTTTACAATTACTTAACCATGATTTAAATGAAAACAAAAAATTAAGTGATATCCAAAAAGAAAATATCAATAAAAAATTAACAAAAATGAAACTTCACTCAATTGATGATTTACTCGATGAATCTGGACTTGGAAATACTAAGAGTTTTATTTTAGCATATAATTTATTAAGAAATTCTAGTATAAATAACGTTATTATAGCTAATAGTAATAAACATAGTAAATTAGCAATTAAAGGAACCGAAGGATTATTAATTACTTTTGGGAATTGTTGTCTCCCTATTCCTGGGGATCCCATTATTGCTCATATTAGTCCGAGTAAAAGTTTAATTATACACCATAACACTTGTTATAATGTTCGAGAACATCAAAAAAAATCAGAAAAGTTTATTCAAATAGAATGGGATAAGGACATTAAAAAAATTTTATTGCTGAAATTAAAATTGATATGATTAACCATCAAGGAGCTTTAGATAATTTAATATCAACAATTAATAGTACAAATTCTGATATTAAAAGTATGAACACTAAAGAGAAAGATAGATGTATTTATTCTGTATTTATTCGTTTAACTGCTAAGAATCGAGTTCAATTATCTAATATTATAAAAAAATCCGTACTATGCCTGATGTTTTAAAGGTAAGCCGTAACCTATAAATTAACTGATAAAAACGTTATGATTATATTTATCAAGTAATCACTTTTTTATCAATTTAGTCTTATCAATTATCTTAATATATATTATAAAAATATAATATTTTATTATCTATATTCTACATGCATACTATCTATTAGTATATATAATTTATGTAAATTACTATAAAATAATAAAAATTATATCAATTTGCTGAAAAATCAGATATTAATTTTATTATTATCAAATAAAAATAAAATCTATGCAATATTAAAAAATAATTCTTTAAGTATTAATTTTTAATTAAACCAAATCTTTGTCCTTGAGTTATTTATTTTGACTAATAAATATACTTTTCCTTCAAAGAAAAGAGATAAATCTTTATTAATATTTTTCTTCTATTCTAATTTTAAAACAAAAGTATAATTAATCGTAGAAATATCCTCTCCTTCCCTCTACAAAACTTCTTTTAAATAAAAGAGAGAGAATAATTTTTCATATAAAGATAATTACAGCATAAAAAATTAGAAGAAACTCATTATAAAGTGAATTATTAAATTATTAATCTTATTGTAATGGATACAGGCAAACAGAAATCGAAATTAGGAAATATCCTTCTTTATTGACTTCCTGATTCTTTTTACATAAAATACATTTGGTAAAGTTGAAAATAAAAAGTTGTAGTACCATCTCCTGATGTTAAAAACGATAATCTGAGAGGCGATCAACAGCAAAATGTAGATTTTTACTAACTAATATAGCTAGAAACAGATATTTACCTCTCTCACTATTCCAAATAATTTCTTATCTTTTAAAAAAAATGATTATTACTCAGTATATTTATTTTTATATATTAATACTTTTTCTAAAATTAGAAAAACTAGGAATTAAAATTAGGGTCTCTTCTTTATTTTTTATAAACTTACGGATAAAAGTTAAGTCACTACTATCCTCCCATCGTATTCAATTTTTCTACAGATAAAATAATGTTCATATCCAAAACCAATCATTGAGAATTTTATTTTTTTAAAAAAGGGATTTAGCTTTATTGAGATAAGTAAAAATATAATTACTTTACTGAGAAACTAAAAAATATTGAATTATCTTCTATCAGATATGAAAATATTCCTGATTATCTGCGAATATTAATTTAGTTTTGACAAGTACTAATTTTAGTATCTCTAAAAAGTATATTTTATAAAAATAGAAAATGTTAATAGATAAAAAATTAATTATATATCTCAATAACTTAGAGATTTAATACGTAAAAATGCGTTATTATAATAATAGTGGTTTTACAGTTTGTGAATTATTTCAATAATCAGAGAACGAAGTAAAATAGCAAATAAATATTAAATTAAAAATAATTAATTAAATAAATATATTAATCGTTATTCCTAAAATAATATTTAATTATATATTAAATATAATAGTTTTATTTTTAATTGTAAGTGTTCATCTTTATTAGCAAATAATCTATGATTATATGAATTAAAAAAATAAAAATCAGTAAAAATTAGATTTATTGTAGAGTATCAAAGCAGTTTAGAAGTTTTGAACTTTAGTAATTTATATATTTCTATAATAAAAATTATTTTTAACTATACAGAAGAAAGATTAATATCAGAATAATTAATTAATTTTCAAAAAAAATTCTATTTTCTATAAAAATAGTAAGATATATTTAAATTTTAATTTCATAATTTATTTTGAATAGATTTTATAAAAATCAATTTAATTAAATTAAACTAAAAAAATAAAGTTCTTTACTAGGTTTTTCAATAAATACATATCTATGAGGATTTAATTTACTAACTATTAAGTTTTAAATAAAACATATATAGTAAATTATAAATTTACACTTCAACTAAATAATCTTCTTAGAATTATTCTAAAAATAAAAGATAATTTTATAATTATCTAAATTGATTAGAGAATAATTTATTATTCCCAAATATTAAATTTTATTAAATATACAAATAGTAATTTTACTATTTATGCTTTATTTATATAAATATTAAAAAGTAGTATTTAACTTTCATTTAAATAAATACTAAAATGCTTATATAAAGTTTCTTTGTTCTAACAAAAGATGTTAACGATCATTTTCTATAAAATAATTTTTCTTTAAGGAATTAATTATGGAATAATTTCTCACAAATTATTATTACCGATAAATTTTAATGATTATTCTAAATTTTTAATTCTGAGGAGATAAAATTATCTCTTCATTTAATCTTTAAAAGATATAGATAAATCAGCCTTTTATTACTTAAATATTTAATAAAAATTTTTATAGAAAATGGATGCAAATAATTTTCCATTTCTATTCTTTATACTCTCTTAATAAAAGAAATAACTATTGCGATCTTTCAAACTATAAAGTTCATAAATACGATCTTTATCTTGACCGTTTTAATATATTATAAACCAATTTATAGAAAACTAATTCTATTAGAGAATACATCTATCATAGTAACTAAAAATTAAATATAAAAACTGTTAATAAAGTAATATTTATAAATTTATTTTAAAAATAAATAAGTTAGATATAAGTTTAATATATTAAACTTATATCTAACCTTTAATATTTTAGCATATTTTGAATTTTATCTTTATATTTCCCCCAATATAATATTATTAAAATACCTTCCTTATTTTATTTTTCAATATTTAAATAAACTTGTTTAAAATGTATTTATTTACCAACTTTCAAATTTATCAAAAATAATTTTTAGTTAAAATGATTAATTTGAAAATTTTCATAAGATATATTTTAATTTATATAAAAGATGATGTTCACTACGATCAAAATATAGAAAATATCGAAATTCTTTAATCTCTTCTTTCTGTATGTAATAAAACGTTATTTACTAATTTTTTTCAATAATATAAACTTACTAGAAAATAAGATATTTACTTTTATTTTGATAAATAATTTGGTTTTAAGATAAAATGATTACTTATTGTTAGATTCATCAATAGGTAGTACCGGATGATACTTCAATATGATTTTGATCACATCAATTATCTGATATATTTAATTAAAAAGACTTATTAAGTTAATAAATATAATCAAATTTAAAAAATAAAAAATCGAGACGATTTAATCCTAAATAATTAACAATTTTACTACTCTGTATTTATCATTCAACGCTAATAATTAGTTATAGTTTTATTAAGTTTTACTACAAGTTAAACACTTGATGAAAATACCAATAACAAAAATACTCATTAGAATCAATCTTCTCTGAAGAAAAATATTTTCTTTTAATTATTTTATATAATAGAAATCATTTTTCATCAATACAATTTTAAGTTAACAAAAATATTAAAAATCTAATCAATAATTTGAATTATATCTTATAACTTTTTTATTTATTTTATTAATAACTAAAAATTGATTAAAAATATTTGTTAAATATTTTTAATCAAGGAGGTTTTTAGAATATTATCTTCTCCATTTGATATCAAAGCATTTGAAATAATCCAGTCATTTTACCATCAAAATTAATATCTCCTGTATATAGTAGAAGTAAAAATTATTAACATTATTAATTTAATAGTTTTTATTTGAATATTTTATTTTTTGTGAAAATTATGATGATTATTTCTTTTCTAAATCATTCAATTCTATTATTTGTTTATTGCAGTTATTATATTTACTAAAGTTTAATAAATTATTTTAATAATTTATTAAACAGTCTTTTTTAAATGATCAATTTTTGTAACAATAATCGATATTTCTTAAATTTTGAATAGATATAAATTTACGATCCTTTTTAATTGGAAAAGAATTTAAAAATTTTAATTAAAAGAAAGATTTTGACTAGTTCTTTATATATTTTTAATATACAAATAAAAATTAATAAAGTTAAAGAACGTAAACTATTTAAAATTTAAATTATTTCAAAAAACAAATTAATCATTAACAGCTATGTTATTACTCTAGTAAGTTTTATGAAACTTTATTTATTTAATAATATTAATTAAATGAATTAATAATCTAAAATTAAGAAAATTCCTTTTTATTATATTTTAAAAATCATTTTTTTGAAAATTAGCTTTTAAATATCTTTGAGAAATTTTTTGATATTGAGCATCAATCAATAATTATTTTTTATTATTAATTTTTTAGAAATTTTTTTTGTTAATTACATGAAATATAGTAAATATTAACATTATTTCTTATTAAATAATATTATCAAAATATGATTAATATATTTCCTATATACTGTTTATTTATTTGAAATAGTATTGACCTAACATGTAGGATTTTACATATCCTCATTTAATTAAAAATAAAAATCAAAATCTTATATAAATAAAACTATAATATTTCATAATTCTCTAACGAGAATAAATAACTAATTTAATATATTATGAATTTTTCTTTCAGTCAAATTGAAAAATTTTATCTATTCTAGATTTTATATAATAAAAATTATTAAATTCTATTTTAGATATTAAATATTGATCAAACAGATCCGTAATAATTTATAATAATATTATACATATTTATTATAAAATTAAATAAATTTTTATTAATTTATTAAGATTTTCTCATTTATATCATTTCAATATTCTAAATAAATTATTTATATTAATTTTGATAATACTTATCAATACTCTCGTAATATTAAAATCTTTTCAATTTAAAAATAAAAAATTTATATAATAAATAATAAGCATCAACTTTTACTGTAAAATATATAATAAATATTTACTTAACGGATTTTAAAAATTTAGAAAAGGAATAACTTCGATATATTATTTAACGAAAATACAGAAATCGCGTTATCATAAAGCCTTATTTATTATAGGGTTCCAAATTATTGCTATTTCGTAAAATATATAATAATTTTACTTATAAAAATTCAACTGATTGATAGGAATTGTTCTGTAAACAATAACGAATTTCAAAGTCAAGTTTTAAACTTATCTTATTAATTTTTTTACCTAATTCTAAAATCTTTTTTCAAAAAAAATGAATCATAATATTCGATACTAACTATACAACTACCTTTAGAAATACCAAACTTTTTAATATTATATATAATGATCTTTAAAAATCTTTTTATTTTTTTATATATATATATTAAAAACTGATTTTATAGTGTTATTAATAATATATTTGCCAATGCTATTCAAGTAATTAATTCATAAATATCTAAATTTTTCTAAAAAATTCTACTAATTTTAATATATATAAATTTATTTAATATTGAGTTTCAATGCTACAACTAAATCTTGGATTAGATATTTTAGTTAAAATATATAGATGTGGGGGTTTTTACTCGATTGTTTATAACATTAAAGATTTTTCAAGTATTTAAAAGAAACTATTAATAATTATAGAAATCATTTTCTGTTTTAATAAAAAATTCTTTTTATTTTTCATGTATTAATAATTAATTTCATGCAACATAATGTAATAATTATTTATTTATAAAATACGAATAATAATAATAAAAAATTAAAATTAGATTAATTTTTCTCCTACCCAACATCTCATCAGGATCATATCTATAAGCTTCTAATCCTTATATCATCGCCTCTGAATTAATAAGGGAAGGGTATTAATAATATATTTTTAAAAAAAATATTTATTATTAAATAATAACGATACTAAACAATTGGGGGCAGGATTAATTAGAAAAAACAATTTTAATATAAACTTTAGTGCATTATAGTTACTGATATAAAAGAAACAATATTATATAAAATACTCAATTTAACTGACCAATTTAGAAAGAAACTTCTAATTTATTCATTAAGCAATAATAGTTTTTAAAAAACTTATCTAGATAATACGTTATAAGTTAAATTTAGTACAAAGAATTATTTATTCTCATAATACTTATATCCCGTTTAAGTTTTATTTTTATAGTTCGATTTTTTAGATATTAAAACTATTAATTTTCGCATTACATCTTTTCAAAAATATCAATTTATAGAATCTAGATAGGTTATATAAAATATTACTGCAAACTTAATCAATTAATTGATTAATTAGTAGTAATTCTTCTTTCTAATTACAAAAATAACTTAAGATAAGATAAATAAAAAATTAATTAATGGAAAGAATATTTCCACCATGATTTTAAAATCATAAATAGTATAATTTTATTGATAATCCCTATATTATAGAATAATATATAGAGTAGAACATATTTATACTATCTTTTATAAAAAAACAAAATATTATGCTAATTATTTCTCCTCTTTAAAATACTAACTTTCTTATAAGGTGATTAAATCAAAATCATATCTAGTTAAATTAAGTTAACTCTTTGACAAAAAAATCAATATTAATTTGTTATGTTTAAAAAATAAATTATTAAACACAAATAGTCTCGAATTCAGAAAAATCCTAATTTTAATAAATTGTAACTTAATTTTATTATCAAAAATATAATACTCTAATTAAATCAATTCCATTATAATTTAATAGACTATAGAAACTATTCACTATATCTGCAAAAATAAATTTTAAATCACTATGAACGGAACTAGATTTTCGTTTAATAAAAAAGAAAAATTTCAGAAAAGAAGAACTAATATTACTGGCATCAAATAAAACTAACCCAATACTATTTTCTGATCGAAATAAACTATGATGTAATTTTTTCACTAAATATGATGTTTTAGTTTTACGTAAAACAGCTACTAAGCTAATTTCTTTTTTAGAATGCCAAATAAATTCAACAGGTTGATCTTTTAATTGTTGATAAAAACGATTACTTTGCAAAGGGTTTTTACCAACATCAGCCCCTATAACTGCAATTAAAGAAAAATGATCGCGTAATGACAATTTTTCTGTTATCTTTATTTTCTGTAATGCATTTAGAGCACTATCAGCAACTTCTCTAGTATAACATAATTGGATTAATTTTCGATCTGGATGTAAACCAGAAGCTAATGGCTCTAATTGTTTCTTATTAAGGAACAAATCAATATCTTTATAGATGTTACTAAAATTTTTCTGTTTTTCTATATTTAATTCAACCAGACAAATATCATCATGACTGGTAACAATTTTGACACCACTACCTGATGTAAAAATACGCTCTATTTTTGTCGAACCTTGTTCAGGTTGATAACTGCATCTAAGATGTAAATCAATATTACTAATAGAAATTGGCTGTAAAGTACGAGTATGAAGAATCGATGTTGCTAAACGAGCTAATTCTGTAGCTTCATCAAAACGTAAACATGGCAATAAACAAGCATCTTTGACTTTGTGTGGATCAGCACTATATACACCAGCAACATCACTCCAAATAGTTACTTTATTAACCCCAGCCAATGCCCCTACTTGTGTTGCTGAATAATCACTACCATTACGACCTAATAATACCGTTTTACCTTGTTTACTTTGTGCAATAAAACCAGTAACAACCAACCGTTTATTAGAATGTTTTTGTAAAAGCTGTTGTAATAATGGAAGTGATAAGATTTCATCTATTTTAGGTTGAGCTGAAAATTCTGCTCGTAAAAAAAGTCTTGCATCTAACCAATGATTTTGTAAACCGAATTCTTCCAATACACTAGACATCAAACGAGCAGACCAAATTTCTCCATGGGCAACAATTTCTGCATAAATATCATTATAGATTTTATTATCTAATAATGTATTTAAACGATTAAAATCAGCTAAAAAAGCCAATTTTAATATTTTTGCTTTTTTAGCAGGTAACAATCCTATAATAAGATTTTGTTGATAACAACGAATTTTCTGTTTTACCTGATTAGCTAAAACACGATCAGTTTGACTTAATTTCAACCAATCAATTAACTGATTGGTTGTTGTTCCTGCTGAAGACACTACCATTATATCACCTACTTGACTATAATTTTTCATGATATTAGCAACTCGCTGATAGCATTTCACATCAGCTAAACTGCTACCACCAAATTTATGTAATTGACGATACTGATATTTTATTGTGCTTGCTGTTACTAAATTCATGATAAAATCTACCTTTTCAATATTAACTATATACATTATCTAACTTTTTTAATAAGCAAAATTTATTAAGTTTTTAGTTGAAATTTTAAACTAAATAATATGATCTGTAATATACCACTTAATCAATGACATATGATCAAGATTGTTAGTTTAATCAAAATATCTTTTTCAGTAAAAGAAATAAAAAGGATTATTAAATATAACTAAACAAATATGAAGATCTTGCTAGATCTAAAGACAAAATACTTTACTTTTAAATAAATTATTAAGATTACTATCCAATATTAAATATTAAAATAAACAATAAAACTTATTAAATAAATTTTTCCTTATTAAGGAATTATTTATACAGAAACTAAATAAATTAAATTTTTTATTGATTAACTTAAGGTATCTCATGGATAAATGTAATCGTAATTATATTACCCATTATGTTAAAGATAGTAAAAACGAGAAACTAAAAGGATTATAGTGTACTTTATTTTTAATAAAGTACTTAAAATCTTAAGAGATGAAGTATACTTTTCTATTAAGTAATAATTTACGTTATACGAAAAAGTGATTTGTTATATGAAATGTTCTAAAATTTAGTTATTTATTAATTACTATAAAATGAAAATAATTTACTAAAAGTATTACATTCATGAAATTTTAAAAAATAAAAACAAGTATTTTTTTGAAAAATTAAAATGATAGATAAAAAGATTCCCTATATTTATCTCTTCTTTAAGATTTTAAAAATTTTTAAAAAATATTTTTTATTTAATTATTTTAATCTAATAACTTTAAGTATTAAATAATAAAAATTTTGATATTAAAGAAAGCCATAATCCTCCTATTATGTAGTAGGATTTTTCTTCGTAGTATATGAATTTATATCATTTTTTATGCTTGGAATATTACTGAATCTCTGCTTAAACCGATCAATACGTCCTCCAGTAATTACATCACGTTGTTTACCTGTATAGAATGGATGACATTTACCACAAACATCTAAATTTAGATTACGATTAGCAGTTGTTTTAATTTTCATTATATTACCGCAAGAACAAGTCGCAATGACTTCATCGTATTTAGGATGAATATTTTTTTTCATAAAAAACCTTTATCTAGAACGTATTTTTACATCTAACTCTAATTTAATTTAATATTAGATGATATGTATAATTTAATTAAAAATTGAAGTTAAAGATAACTGATATTACTAATAATATCAGTTATACTATAATAAAAATTTTTATAGCACAATAAAATTTATTGAAAAATATGATATTATATTCTTTAATTTAAATCATAAAACATATATAAAATATTAGAGAATGTTTAATAATGCTTATAGTTCAAGTAGCAATTCCTATTCCACTGATGAAAGTTTTTGATTACCAATTACCAAATAATTTCCCATTAAAAATAAAAGGTTGCCGAGTATTAGTACCTTTTGCTAAACGTACTACTTTAGGTATTGTATTCTCACATAACCAAAATACTAAACTTACTTCTTCAAAAATAAAACCTATTAAACAAGTTTTAGATAAAGAATCACTATTTTCGGAAAGTTTATGGTCATTGCTAATTTGGGCTTCTCAGTATTATCATTACCCAATTGGTGAAGTATTATTTCATACATTACCAAGTCTACTTCGACAAGGAAAAGCGGCAAGATTTTCTCCCATATGGCAATGGCAAATTACTCAAAAAGGTAAAATTATTACTATAAATCACCTTAATAGAGCACCAAAACAGCAACAAGCACTCTTGTTGCTACAGAAACAATCTGTCTATCATCACCAACTACTAAACTATGAATTGAATAAAAATACTCTACAAGTTCTAAAAAAAAAAGTTGATTCAACTACTACTTATTGAACCAAAAATGGAAGATTGGTATTCTGATTTTCAGATCTTAGATGAAAAACCAAAACTCAATCTAGAACAGTCAAGAGCAATAAGGAGAATAAATTTTCATCAAAAATTTATACCTTGGTTATTAGTATCGATCACTGGTTCTGGTAAGACCGAAGTTTATCTCAATATTATTGAAAATATTTTAGGGAAAGGTAAACAAATATTATTCCTCGTCCCTGAAATTAGTCTTACCTCTAAAACTATTCAACGATTTAATAAAAGATTTAATATTCCTATTGATATTCTACATTCAGGATTAAGTGATAGTGAGAGACTGGAGGTTTGGTTACGTGCAAAAAAAGGATATAATGCAATCGTAATTGGTACGCGTTCCGCATTATTTACTTCCTTTGCAAATCTTGGCTTGATTATTCTTGATGAAGAACATGATAACTCTTATAAACAACAAGACGGATGGTGTTATCATGCCCGCGATCTAGCTATTTTTCTCGCAAAACAAGAAAATATTCCAATTATTATGGGTACAGAAACACCTTCTTTAGAAAGCCTTTATAATATCAAACAAGGAAAATATCACCGTCTAGATTTAACTAAAAGAATTGAAAACAATAAACTTACAAGTCAATATTTATTGAATTTAAAAGGACAACCATTAAAACATAATATGTCAAAAGAATTAATTCAACGTATTAAAGATCATCTAACAGAAAATAATCAAGTGATACTATTTTTAAATCGTCGCGGTTATTCAGCAAAATTAATTTGCCATGATTGTGGATGGATTGCTGAGTGTTCACGTTGTGATCATTATTACACACTACACTATTATCAACGGAAGCTATGTTGCCATTACTGTAATGCTCAACTCCCTATTCCGATACAATGTTTACATTGTGGATCAACTCATCTTCTCCCTGTCGGTTTAGGAACTGAACGATTAGAAAATGCTATTAAGAAACTTTTTCCTAATATCCCAGTTATTCGCATTGACAAAGATACAACTCGAAATAAAGATTTATTAGAAACTAAATTAGCAAATATTTATAAAGGTGGCGCTCAAATTCTAATCGGAACTCAAATGCTGACTAAAGAACATCATTTTCCTGATGTTACTTTAGTTGCTCTACTAAATGTAGATCGTGCACTTTTTTCCGATGATTATAGAGCAATGGAAAAATTTGCTCAACTTTATATCAAAATATGTGGAAGAGCTGGACGAACTAAAAAACATGGAGAAATAATTCTCCAAACTTATTATCCAGAACATCCATTATTATCTACATTATTAAAAAAGGGATATAACGAATTTGCGATAGAAATATTAGAGGAACGACGAGATGTTTTTTTGCCACCATATAGCAGTCATATTATGATCCGTTCAGAAGATCGTAATAATCAGTCTGCATCTGATTTTTTAAATAAAGTTAGAGAATGTATAGAACAAAATAATATACACAATCCACAACTTTGGTTAATGGGTCCTTTGCATTCGATTCAAGCTAAAAGGGCAGGTCGTTTCCATTGGAAATTACTACTTCAACATCCTTCTCGATCTTATTTACAACAATTCCTTTCAAATATATTACCTGAAATTATGAGATACCCTGAAAGTCGGAAAGTAAAATGGAATATTGATGTCGATCCAATTAAAAATTAATTACTATTATTATCTATTACCTATATTTAGTTAAATACAATTAGTTTTATAAAAAGCTTATTTTTTCAGTAAAATTAAATAAATTAATTTAAATATTTTCTAATTATAGTTTTTAAGTTAAACAATCAAAAATTATATTTAACTTTATTAATTCTAAAAGAATTTGAGATCTATCTATATAAACAAATGATAGATTATAAAACAGAATTCTAAAAAAATTTCTAAGATATCAGGTATATTTATTAAAAAATTTTACGGAGTATTTAACTCATCCAGATCTAATTTTAACAACTTACGATATTAAGAGTGAGTTACTATCCTTTTCCTTCAGTTGAAATAAGTGTTTTAAATATATTAAATCATATTTAAATATTTAATAACATAATATTTGTATAATTCCTCTTGAAGAGTTCAGATAACAGATATACATCATTAAATGATGTATAATATAACTTTTATAAAATAGTAGAGAATTTTTCGAATCATTCTTTTATAGAAGAAATTATATTGTTACCTATAAAGATAAAACTTATAAAATTTTATCGTTTTCAATTTTCTTAGATTATTAAATACGTCGAGATAGTAAATAAACGATTCTTGGCTATTATTCTTTATCTTAATAAAGAATAAAAAGTTTTAAAACTAAAATACAACGTTAATATCCTTCTTAGTTTTATTATATTTAAAATAACTCGATATTCTTATTTATAGTGATATCAAAAAATTAATTCCATTATATTTTGTTTAGGAAATTGTTTACTAGTATTTATTCTCGTTAGAATCTTTTCTTCTATTCACTAACTTTAAAGATAGATAGAGCTATCAATAAAATAATAGTTTGCTTAATATATTTTAAGATTATTTATTTTCCTATTTCATTAAAATGTTTAAGTTTTTTATATAAATAAATTTATTATAGATGATTTTTAACTAAAAGATATCCTTTTACGATTAAATCAATAAGGTAACTATATTTTATACAATATAGTATTTTATTTCATACAATTTTCTTCTTATATTTTAATTTCAAGCTATATTTAATTTTACCGAAGATCAAATAATTATATTTTCATGTGAACTTGATCTTCATATTGATAAATAAATCTCTTTTATGATCAATGATCTATAATATAATCCATTTTTAATATTAAAGTTTTCTTGTATTTTAATATTTTAAGATTTAAAAAGCTATATTCTTGATTTTTAAATCTTCAATTTCTATATCTTTAGAGATATATAATCCCAATATTATTAATTAATTATAAATTGAAAACTCATAATAATTAAGAATTTGTTTTTAGTAGCTTAACTAATAAAATATTTTGTAATTTATACAATAATTCTCCTTGATAGATTATTTAGTTCTTATTTTTACTTGTATAGAAAAATTGAATGTAAATATTCAAGAATTTGGGGGAGATATAGCCATTTTATTTTTTATAATTGAAAAATCTTATCATAAGTAAATTTAATTTTCGAAAAGAATTTTCTTATTAGAATATGGAAAGTAATTTCTATATTGATAGATAGTTTCTTTTTAAGAATCTGTAAAAATTTTAATATCGAAAATAATCGACTGGAACTTTTTCATCTGTTTTTTAATTAAAATACTAATTTACGAAGATTTAATTTTGTATTGAAATCAATATTAAATAAGTTATATATACTAAAAGATTAGTAGCATTTTCAAAAAATGTATAGATAGGTATGATAGATAGCAAGTTAACTTCTATTAAAATATAAAATATTCCATCTTTTGGTATGGAAAAGATAATTCCATTATAAGAAAAATACATTTTCCTAAAAAACTTTTTAAATAAAAAATATGGAATATTATTCATGTAAGTATAATTATATGACACAACGATACTTAAACTTGTTATAATAATTTTTACTTGCAAAATAATAGAAATATATATTAGAAAATACTTTTTCTTCCCTCTAGTTCCTCATTATTATATATAATATATATCTTGACAAAAGTATAAATAAAAGATTGCAATATAATGCATTCATGATGTTAAAACTTACAGATCTGAAAAAAGAAACCAAATATATAAATCTTAACTAAATATCTAGTTAGTAATATATTATTTTTACCTTGTAAGATAAATTTTGGCCATTTTTAACAGGATTCTTTTCTTACTTAATATATTTTTTGTATAGTTAATATTTTTCTAATGTTGAAAAGAAATGGGATTAAAATTGAAGCTTTCAACTCTTATGTACTTTACGGATTAAGAACTCAGAACTCAATCAACATCCTCTTTCATATTCATCTTTCTAATAAGATTAGAACAATTATAGATCTAAATAGTTAGTACATGGGTTTTTTTCTTTTTAAAAAAGAGTAATTATCAATATTGTGCTCAAGCTTTTATAGGTTTATAAGTACTTTACTTAAAAATTATAAACCATTGAATTTATAGACTATCGGATATTATATATCTGTAATAATTGCGGGAATGGGTGATTTTCTGTTTTTATAGCTAAAAATTCTATAATCTCTGAAAAAAGTTCTTTTTATAAAAGAAAGAAAATATATCTATCAAAATATCAGTTATATAAATATCAATATCTTATTATCTTTAATAAATAACATCAATATTTTCAATATTATACCTGACCATGCAATTTGTGCATCATTAATTGTAATCAGTGAATACAAATGGGATAATAAATAAAAATTAATTAAGGAAAATAATTAGATAATAGATCATCTATTTTATTTTTAATTGAAAGTATTTATTTTTTATTACCGAATAATATCTACTATTTTAGTAATTCCAAAAAAATAAAATTATATAATATATTTATATATAAATAAAACAAGTTGACTATAACAATAATCTAAAATAACGTATTTTACGAAGTAATCATATTTATTTAACCATCTAGAATCAATATTAAAAAAAAAGAATACTTGTTGAACAATACCATTAATTTTAAAAAGAAAGATGGTTTTGTTAGAAAAGAATAAGAAAGGTTTATCAAAAATTTTGATTCTTTATTTAGTTTTATGAAAAATTTTTATAAAACTAGTAAATGTCAGTAATAACAAAAAATAATAATAATCCCACATCTTAATTATAATTTTTTATAGATAAAAAGAAAAGAAAAAGGTAAAAATTTCTCTTTATAAGAGAAAATAAAATAAAATATAATTTTGGGATTATTCATATATCATTTTTCTTTTATTCTAAAAAACAGTTATCTTTCTATTAAATTAAAGAAAACGTTTTTATAAATGAAAATTTATTTCTTAATTTATTTTTATAATAAAACCATATTTGATTTAAATCATGTAATTAATTTACTTTATAAATAGATATTTATCTTTTACCTAATTTTATATAGCAATATCAAACAAAGATGATAAAATTAAAATAAATATAAAAAAATCAATCAATATCCTAAAAAATTTTCTTTTTGGAAAAGAATCAATAACTATATAAACGCCTAAATCTATTTTCAAGATAATAAAAAGATTACATAAAATCTTGTTCACAAATAAAAATAAAAACTTTCTTGATAGATAAAATCTTTCATTAAATTAATAATACGAATTATCTTATTTTTTATTTTCTAATCATCACTTTCTTGAATCTGATAGTCATTTTTCGCATAAAAAATAAAAACGATACTTTTCATTTCTTTATACTTTACCAAAAAATATATATAACTTTTATCAGCTAATTAAATATCTCTCTACGAGAGCACCTCAATATACATGAGCTATGCAAAAGATCAAAGCACCATGTGTTTTTTAAAAATATTTTCCATTTTATATATAATTTTCCTATATATTTTAACAATACCAAACTTATTATTCTGTACAAATTAATATATTGATTTCAGTTCACAAAAATTTCGCGATTATCTTTTGTATATTAACTAATTTAATAGAACTGAATTATTTTGATCTTTTAAAAAAAAGAGATAATTATTCATTATCTCCATCAAATTTTAATAAAAGGTTTATCTTTGAAGATTTATTAATATTAGATTTATTTAATTTTTTGTTCTCTACAAAAATAAAATACAGATGATTACGTTCAGTGCGAAAAAACTATTACCAATTAATCAATATTTATTTATCAACATGATAACTGAAAGAAAATTTAACTGATTAAAAATTCTGTATAAGATGAATAAAAACTCATTACTTTTTAGTTGAAGATTTATATGATTCTATCATATAAGATATTATCTATTATCTTGTATTAATGAGATTAGTTTTTGTAAAAGTAATTCACAATTATATATCGAAAGTATATCATAAATTTATCTTAAGTTAATAAAAAATATTAAATTCTTTCACAGTACTTAATTTAATAAAATTAGTTATTATTTCTTCCTTAAAAATTTCTCTCTCTACAGTGCAGTATTTATATAATAACTAAACCCCATATTCTTTTCTTTCAGAAAAGAATAATAGTTCAAAAATATTTGAATCATGATTGAACCCTGAACTTGTTTAAAATCATGATTAATGGAAATTTAAAGAAAATTTTTTTAAAAAATTAATATATCCATATAACAAAATATATTTAGTTAACTTATACTAAGCGATCTATAAATATATAATACGTTATAAACAAATATTAATATTTAGGTTAGTGAACTTAATATAAAATTGTTAGCTATATAATTAGGATATATATATATGAGAAATAATTAGACTATATACATTTCCAAAATAGAATTACTATTAATTTAAATAAATTTTAAAAGTAAATATTCACTAAAATATAGTAACGACTAATTGCAATAACATACGTATATAAAAATATATCAGAAATCAGTAATAATTCATATTCATAAATATAAATCGACAAAATTATAATAGAAATAAAATAAAAAAGATATAAAATGTTTATTTTAATTAATAAAAGGGCTCTTTTCATGAGAAAAGAGAATAGTGGCAGTAATAATTAGTAAATCTTAATTATTCTCTCTTACATAATACACTTCTCTATTTTTTTACTTGATTTAAATACTATAAAATTAAAGATTTACAAATCTATATTATTAATTATACATTAAAAATAAAATTTATTAACAATAAATGATAAAAAGATATTTTAAAAAAAATAAAAAGTATTTCTTAGGAAACTATTTTATATACTTGTTCTAAAATAAAATTTAAATAAATCCAAAATCTAATTAAATACAATTATAAAAAATAAGTAACAAATTCATAATTATAGGTCTAAACAATACGGATTGGCTAATATTTCTTTATAATTTAAATACAGTATTATAGAATACTATAATATTGTTCCAATATAGAAATCTATAAGGAATAGTAATTTTTGTATATTAGACAGAAAATAGAGATCTACAAATTTTGAATTCTATTTTACAACATATAAGATCTGCAATGAAATAAAGATAGCAATAATTATTTGTTATAATTAAATAAATAATTAAAATTATCAAATTAAAATAACAAGTCGATAATTACTATGGTTAAATTATTTGTTGACCATAAAATAATTTTGAAAAATATAAAATACTAAATTATATATCTTTCATTACTCTTTATATTTTAGTGAAAGTTATATTAAAATAAGAAAAAATATTTCAGATAAATAATAATATCTAAATTATTTTATCGTCTTGGCATACTATGCTTAAAAGAAAGAATTAATAGTAAATTAAAATTTTTCTAATTTTCTGATTTTTATATAAAAATTGAGTTATTAAAATATCTTTTAATATTTTAAATTTAATAAATTTTTTATAAAATTTCTATGTTAAAAATCAATTAATCTAACAATTTTTAAAATTCGAATTAATCAATGAAATTATTTTCAACTAGGTAAATCTTTTGCACTTACTTATTTTTAAAGATAAGTGGGGGGTGACGCGATTGATAGCATAATAAAACTTGATAATTTAACTAAATAGTTAAAAGATTATTAATAATGATTATATTTAAATTTAAAATAATATGAAAAAATATTAACGATTAATTTAAAATATTAGGAGAATAATAGCATGTCAAATTGGGTAACAGGAAAAATTATTAAAAACCAGAAATGGACAAATTCATTATTTAGTTTAATCTTAAAAGCACCAATAAAACCTTTTATTGCGGGACAATTTTCTAAACTTTCTCTAGAGATAAATGGCCAGCGCATTCAAAGAGCTTATTCTTATGTTAATCCGCCAAACGATAATCAATTAGAATTTTATCTTGTTACTGTACAAAAAGGAAAACTCAGTCCATACCTTGAAGCATTAAAATCAGGTGATCTTATCTATGTTACAGAAGAAGCATCTGGTTTTTTTGTATTAAAAGAACTTCCCGATTCTGAAATACTTTGGATGTTATCAACAGGTACTGCAATTGGGCCTTTCTTATCTATTTTGCAGTTTGGAGAGAATTTATCGAGGTTTAATGAAATAATCTTAGTACATGCAGTACGATATACTGAAGATCTAACCTACTTATCATTAATGAAAAGACTTGAGAAAAGATACAATGGAAAATTAAAAATTTTAACTATTGTTAGTCGTGAAAACAAAATCGGATCACTCACTGGTCGTATTCCAAAATTAATTGAAAATGGAAAGTTAGAACAAGCAGCAAATGCAAAAATTAATCCATTAACTAGCCATGTTATGCTTTGTGGTAATCCACAAATGGTTAAAGATACTCAGGAGATACTAAAAATACAAAGAGGGATGGATAAACGATTACGTAGTAAAACAGGACAAATTACTAGTGAACAATATTGGTAATTAGTAACTAAACAAATTATTAATTGAGTGAGATAGTTATTTCATTCGATATTTTATCAGTAATTATTTTGTTTATTAAATCATTTAGATATACCACAATATAAAAAAATATAGTAACCATAAATAATGTTTATAAAACACCTTTTAACATAGGTATACTAGAAGGTATTTTTTAAACTTTTAATAAAATATAAATAATAAATAATAATAATTAACCAGGAAAATTATTGAATCTACCACTATTATTATAGATACTCTATAATATTTTCATCTATAAATATAGAAATGATATTATTAATAACATTTTTACATATAAATTAGAATTTATAAACTATAAATAATAAAGATTAATAAAAATAAATAATAATATAAAAATTAAACTTTTTTTAAAAAATCATTTTTGAATAAGAAGATTATTATCTTAATCTCATTATTTTATCCTAACTATCTATTTATAGTGAAATTAATTCTCACAAGTAACAATAACGAAATTGCTCAATAATAAATTGAAATTAAAAATAAAATTAATACTTATTAATAATTTCCATTCTCTTTCTAAGAAGAAAATAATAGAAATTAATATTTAAAAAGAAATGTTTCGGTTTCTTTTCTATCATTAAAATAACTTTATTAGATGAAATTATTTTATTTTTATAAAATATAATTAAGAATATTTTAAAGTGATATTTAATAGATGAATTTAAAATAACTATAAAAAATAATATTTATTTATACTTATATATTTTCAGAGAAACTCAAATGAAATAATAGTAACCAATATTTATTTTACTTTAGTAAAAAGTATAGATAGTATATGATTACTTTAACTATTAAGTTTTATTAAACATTTAGTAAATAAAATAATACCAAATATCAATGATAAAATTAGTATAATTATACTAGTTTTATATTATGTTTTGCATAAACTAATAATAATTTAATTATCTTTATTTTATTTAATTAAAAAATATTTTCTAATTGGAGGAAATATGCGAGACCCATTAGTAATAGGTAATTGGAAACTTAATGGAAGCACAAAAATGGTTAAAGATATGATTAAAAATTTGTGTAATAAATTAATTGATATTATTGGCTGTAATGTTGCAATTGCGCCACCATCGATTTACTTAGCACAATCAAAAAAAGCTTTAACCGATAGCAAGATAGAACTTTGCGCGCAAAATGTTGATGTCAATCTATCCGGTGCTTTTACCGGTGATATCTCAGCAGAAATGTTAAAAGATATTGGCGTAAAATATATCATTATCGGTCACTCTGAACGTAGAACTTATCATAAAGAAAGCGATGAATATATCGCTAAAAAATTTTTAGTGTTAAAATCACAAGGATTAATACCAATATTCTGCATTGGTGAATCTAAAGAAGAAAATAAATCCGGAAAAACTGAACAAATTTGCATTCGTCAAATCGATACAATATTAAATAGATTAGGTGTTGATGCATTTAAAAATACTGTTATATCTTATGAACCAATTTGGGCAATTGGTACTGGAGAGTCAGCTATCCCAACTAAGGTGCAGGAAATACATAAATTTATTCGTAACCATATTTCTAAGAAAAGTCCAATCATTGCTGAACAACTTATTATTCAATATGGAGGATCAGTGAATACCAGTAATGCTGATGAATTTTTTATTCAACCCGATATTGATGGTGCATTAGTCGGTAAAGAATCATTAAAAGTCGATGACTTTGTTACTATTGTCAACATAGCAGCGGCGGCAAAAAAGAATTAACTTTTATTTATCATAATTTAAACTTATTTTATTTAGTTATACAAAAATCTAGTAAAATATTGATATTATAATTAATAAAAGTAGAATATCAATCTACTTATCACAAAATAATATTTAAGAAAAATTAATTTTTGTTAATTAATTTAAATAATATAGACTAATTAAAAATAGAAAATTTATCTACCAATAAACTCAAAATATAAACTTATATTAATTATAGCTTAAATTTATTTAATTTTTTTAAAAAAATTACTTTTATCGGTAAACGTAAAATTTCTTCTATCACTATTAGTATTATACTTAACTTTTTAATACGAAATATAATTCATTATAGCTATTTCCTATTTTTTAAAAACCATTCTTCTTTTAAATAAAAGAATGTATGAAATAATTATATTTATATAAACATAATTATAATATACCAAATACATAAAACTTTTTATTATAAACAAAAAGTTATTTTTGCAGTATAATAAGTAATAGATTCCTCCTTTATAGAAGGAGACTCTTTTATCATCTGTATGATAATTTTCATATAAAATATATCTTGGAAAGTGTAAAACAAAAATGTTCTACAATGCGCATCTATTTGTGTTAAAATTATCAATTTGAGAGTAAAAAGAAAATAGATATTCTTACTAGATGTATAATTATGGGAATATATTAGTTTTAACCACACATGAGATAAACTTTTAACAATTTTTAACTAAAACTGTTTTATTGTTGAATATATTTCATATTAGTTAAAAGAATTTCTAATACTACAAATTAGGAATAAAATTGAAGTCTTCCTCTTTCTCATATCACGTATACTTAAGAGATAAAGTTGAATCAACATCCTTTTTCATGTTTATTTTTTCTTATAATCTAAGGAAGGATTATATATCAAAAAAATCACTACAGATTTTTTTGAAAAATAATGATTATTAATATTGTGGTCATCTTAAGATAGATAGAATTACTTTTTTAAAACCTATAAAAATTTGATTTATCTTATTCGAATTATTATATATCCATAATAATTACAATTGCTGTCAAGATTTTAAAGAAAATTTAAACATATTTTAGAAATATAATTGTTGGAAAAGATAGAGAATTTGCGTTTTAAAAATTAAAATTATACAGAATTTGATAAGTTTATAATCTATTTCAATAAATAGTATCAAAATTTTCTGATATTATATAAAAAGTATTCGTTCAAAGTTTGTATCCATTTTTATAATTAGCAGACGCAATACTATAAAACAATTAATTTAGAAAGAAATAATTAGAAGGTATATGATTTTTCTCTGAAAGAGAATTTAATATACTTGAAATATTATAAGTTCTATTTAACTCTAAAAAACCCACTCAATTTTTATTATTAAATAATTTATTATATGTTAGGAATTAAAGGGAAATAAGATAAATCCCAATTTAGATGCAAAAATATGAAAAGAGAAAAACTTTACTAATTTCAATTTTTATCAACTAAATTTATTAAATCTATTTCCCATGCTAATTTTAGTTATCTTAAATTAGGATTAAAAAATACTGGTTAGATGATATCATCTTTTAAAAAAAATATATTACTCTATCTTTTTCTTAGTCTTTTAAGAAAATTTCTAAAAATTTAGTTTTTTCTATATTTTATTGTATTTCAGTAAACAAATATTTTAGTGAAATTAATTTCTCAATTACCAATTATTATTAACCATGATAAATATCATCATTCATAATTAAATATTAATACAAAATCTATTAAATATCAAAATATTTTATAGTTACACATAATTATTTATCCTATTATTTTTGATATATACTACTGCTACTTAATAAGTAGATAATAAGTAAGAATATATTATTTTTTAGTAGTGTTATTACTATCAAACAAAAATATATTCTTATTAATATATTTATCAAACAATAATTCAATTAGATTTGTGTTACTTAATTTTAATTATTTCTTTTCACAGGAATTTATCAATAAATCAGAATCATTCTCTATAATAATTAACAATTTCTATATAAATAAAATTTCTAAATAAATTTTATTTACTTCTATAAAGAGATACAATCTATCCTAAATTTTAACATAATTAGCTATTTAGAAGAATAAGTTACCAACCATATAGATTATGTAATTAATTAAAAGTATTTAACATTTTTATAAATATTGTTTTCATAATTATGACTTCAAAGCAATACAAGATAGATAAAAAACAATAGGATAAAATCGAACATATTATTAATTAAGTGATTTTAATTACTAAAATACATTCTAAAAAATATAAAATTTTTTATCTAAAAATAAATTAGCGAAATTTTTCAATCATGAATAATGAATATTAATGAATATATAAATACGTTAAAAGTTATTAGATAACATCATAAAATGATTTTTATTTATAATAATATTTAGAAATTTTTTACTTTTCATAATATACTAAATCATAGATGACACTAAAGTAGATTTCGCTTTTAAATTTATCAACAAGATATGTTACTCATTTATTATAGAAAGATAAATTTATAAAATAAATAAAAATATTAAATTTACTAGACAGTAATTTAATTATCCGTGATACTGTTTATCAATCTAAAATTAGAGAAAATAATTAATTAAATAATGAGAAGACATAAGAAATTAATGTAACTATTATTAATCAGCGAATTCAAAGTGCCACAAAAAGATTATGTAAAACGAGGATACAGAATATCTCGTAAAAATAAATATTCAAATAAGAATAAATTAAATCAAAGATTTCCGAAAATAAATTTTTATCTGGTTATTATCATGTTTTTTATTTTTATCTCTAACTTATATTTTTTTATACAAAATAAAGGCTTTCCTATATTTAATAAAAAAACCTTACGTAACACTTATGAAGCAATTAACAGTCTACCACCTAAACCAGAAGAACGGTGGCGTTATATAAAAGAACTAGAAAAAAAAGGTACTGACTTAGAAAATTTTCATTACTCAATCAAATCAAATATTAATAATAAAAATAAATTAATCAATGATCAGAGTCAACCCATTAAACAGATTAATATTGATAAAAGTAATTATATCACAAATCTATCTAAATTAGATAATAATAATGATTCTATCCTTCACTCACGTGAAGTAATCAATACCACGCAAACAAAATCATCTCTACAATTAAAAAGTTTCTCACAACCAAAACAACCAATGAATAAAAACCAAAAAATAATGGTACAATGCGGATTATTTAAGAATCTAGGGAAGGCAGAATTGATTAAAGCTAACTTAGCATTCTTAGGTTTAGAAAGTACAATTATTTCAACAAAAGGATGGTATAGGGTCGTACTTGGCCCTTACAATAAAAAAATAGCAGAAAAAATACGAGATCAAGCTAAATCTTTCGAAATATTAAGATGTATTCTTCATACAGATAAGGGTTGAAAAATGATTATTTCTCCCCCATTTACGTTTATAATATCAGTAAATAAAAAGTTTTATATAATAAAAACTTAAGAATATATTTATATATCCCTTAATAAATAACAAAGGGTTGTGACTCATGACTACAATCGTAAGTGTTCGCCGTAATAGCCAAGTTGTAATTGGTGGTGATGGACAGGCGACAATGGGTAATACTGTTATGAAAGGTAATATCCGTAAAGTACGACGTCTTTATAATGATAAAGTTATTGCAGGATTCGCAGGAGGTACTGCTGATGCATTTACTCTATTTGAACTTTTTGAACGAAAACTAGAACTTTACCAAGGACACTTAACGAAAGCCTCTGTTGAGCTGGCTAAAGATTGGCGTACAGATCGTATGCTGAGAAAACTTGAAGCACTTTTAGCTATTGCAGATGAAAACAGCTCATTAATCATCACAGGCAGTGGGGATGTTATTCAACCAGAAAATGATTTAATTGCTATTGGTTCTGGTGGTTCTTATGCACAAGCCGCCGCACGTGCCTTGTTAGAAAATACCGAAATGAATGCGCGTGATATCACAGAAAAATCATTAAAAATAGCTAGTAATATCTGTATATATACCAACCATAATTTTAACTTTGAAGAACTCTCTTTAAAATCTTAAGGATTTAAACATGTCTGAAATGACGCCTCGTGAAATTGTCAGTGAATTAAACAATCATATTATTGCTCAAGATAAAGCAAAACGTTCTGTCGCTATCGCGTTACGTAATCGTTGGCGTCGTATGCAACTTGATGAGTCATTGAGACAGGAAGTAACACCGAAAAATATTTTAATGATTGGCCCAACTGGTGTAGGTAAAACTGAAATTGCCCGTCGTTTAGCAAAATTAGCTAAGGCTCCATTTATAAAGGTAGAAGCAACAAAATTTACTGAAGTCGGTTATGTAGGAAAAGAAGTTGATTCTATTATTCGTGATTTAACTGATTCTGCAGTGAAAATGGTACGTTTACAATCTATAGAAAAAAATCGTTGTCGTGCAGAGGAGCTAGCTGAAGAGCGTATTCTTGATGTTTTATTGCCACCTGCTAAAAATAATTGGGGACAACCTGATTCCTATGTGGAACCTTCTACTACACGTCAATCTTTCCGAAAAAAATTAAAAAAGGGAGAGTTAGATGATAAAGAAATTGAAATTGAAATTGCTTCTGTACCAATAGGAATAGAAATTATGGCACCTCCTAGTATGGAAGAAATGAGCAGTCAGTTACAATTTATGTTTCAAAATTTATCCGGACAAAAACAAAAACACCGTAAGATGAAAATCAAAGAAGCTTTTAAAACACTGATAGAAGAAGAAGCAGCAAAACTTGTTAATCCAGAAGAATTAAAACAACAAGCAATTGATGCAGTTGAAGAACATGGTATTGTTTTTATTGACGAAATAGATAAAATTTGCAAACGAGGAGAAACTTCTGGTCCTGATGTTTCCAGGGAAGGAGTTCAACGTGATTTATTACCTTTGGTTGAAGGTTGCACTGTTTCTACAAAACATGGTATGGTAAAAACTGATCATATTCTATTTATTGCTTCTGGTGCATTCCAAGTTGCAAGCCCATCTGATTTGCTTCCGGAATTACAAGGACGATTACCAATCCGAGTAGAATTACAGGCCTTAACAGTAGAAGACTTTAACCGTATTTTAACTGAACCTAATGCATCTTTAACTATACAATATAAAGCATTAATGGCAACAGAAGGTTTAAATATTGAATTTACTTCAGATGGTATTGGTAAAATTGCTCAAGCAGCATGGCAATTCAACGAAAAAACAGAAAATATTGGGGCTCGTCGATTACATACCGTTCTTGAACGCTTGATGGAAGATATCTCCTTTAGTGCAAATGAAAGAAATGGTCAAAATATTACAATTGACGCTGATTATGTTGCTAAGCATCTTGATGAACTAATTGTTGATGAAGATTTAAGTAGATTTATTTTATAATATATGGCATTATTAACTTTTCTGGTTTTATTCTTTTTGAGTAAATATCCTAATTATTTTATTAAAATAAAATCCTAAGATTACTTACATGAAACTTTTAAAACTTATGACTTGAATATAATCATAATTAAAAAATTAACACCAAAAAATCATTTCCATTTGAAATTTATATCAATTATAGGGAGTTTTTCGTTAGATTATTGTTTTAATGGTAAGCATTTTTATACTTCATATTTTATATTATTAACTTTATTAGTAGTTTCTTTTCCAGGAAAATTTTTTAAAATTCAATAAATGATAACATCAAGAAACGATTACTACATATTATGAGTAGATATAGAAATTAAATTATTAGTCTAAAAATGAAATTCCCATAAGAATTGCTATTTTATTTATTTTTTATTTAATTTAATATCGATTATTTTCACTTATATATTTTCTATGTGATAGAAAAAGATTTATTATTAAAAGTTTTTATTCTCAGAAATAAAATTTTCTAAAAAATTTTTCTTAATATAGTAGATAAAATTCTTTTAGAAATCTGCGCTAATATTGACCTAAATTTTGATGCTAAATTTTTCAGTTAATTAAGAATCATTTCATAATTTATTATCCAAACCAGATAACCCTTTAATCTAATAATCTTATTACTAATAATGCCTTTTCTGTAGATTTCTATCAGTTTTAAGTATAAAAATATTAATAATATTGTTTAATATAAAATGATATTAAAATAAAATAAAATATTTTAATTAGTTAGTTTAATAAATAAATAATATTTATTTCAGCTCATCATAAATTATGATTTTCATATCTTATGTTTTTAAACTTTAATATTTCTAATATTAGAAATATTAATTAATTTAATTTCTTATGGAAATACTATTAACAAATATAATAAGAATTTTTTCATAAAACTATATCTAAAAAAGATAGTTGCTTTTATTAGCAATAATATGAAGATGGATTACTCAGTAATATTCAATTTTTTATTAAGAATTTTAAAAATTAATTATTGTAATTTTTTATTTTTTCAACGTTTGATATTTTTAAATAAAAAATTAAAAATTATATTAAACTTCTTTTCCCTTTCTTAGTAGAAAGATATTTCTCTAATTAAGAATCCTTTAAAATATATTATATTTCTCTTCTTTTACCTATAATTATAGGTAGATTTTCTTTGAAAATATTACTAATTTTTAATATTTATATAATTTATCTAATTCTGAAGTTGATACAAGAAACCTGATCGTTTGACTAGGTAATTTTAGATAAATACCATTATGGTGGAGCAAAGTTCTATTTGATTATATTTGTTATTCTAAGATATTTTAGAGCACTTAAAAAAAATCATTAATCATTATAATAGAAATTATTTTTTATTTTTAATAAAAATTCCTTTCGAAATTAAATTTACTTTATAGAATAAATTTCTAATTTTTAAATAAAATAATACAGATATATTTTATAATTATTTTATTATTTACACTCAGTTCCCTCTTTTTCCCTATTTAAGTAAAAATAAGGAATAAAATAATTAATTAAGAAGGATTTAGTCTACTTACAAATTTTTTTAATTAAAGAATCTAATGAATTTCCAATAATATCGTTTTCTCAATTGATAACTAATAATAATCTCCTCTCCTAAAAAGAGAGATTGAAATATTTAAAGATAGATATAACTTTTAAATCAAATATTAAAGATATAGAATTTTAATTCTAGAAAATACTTTTTTTAATATATTATTGATAATAAAAACGATTTAATTAACAATATGGAAAAATTAAGTTCAATTAAGAATAACTTCTTATCTTCTTTAAGATAAATATACATCCGTAAAATACAAGATTAAATAATAATTTGTATAATGTAAAAATAGTCTTATTTATATAAAATAAAGTTACTCTTAATTTAATAATAAAAGAATATCTTTAGTTAAAGATTATTTATATTAAATTTAATTATATAGTATAGATCAACTTAAATTTTTTAATGTTATAGGAAAACGAATTAAGTTCAGAGTTAAGTAAACCATTATAAGTATTAAATGGTTAATTATTTTAAAGTAACTGATAAAGAAGAATATTCCAATAAAATAAATACTGTTAAACAATTTTCTAAATAAGATAAAAATATAAAAAATTTTATTTTTGATATCACTGGAAATAGAATATCGAGTTATTTTAAAACTAGTAAAAATACGGGATTATTAACTTTAGATTATAAATCTTAAATTTACATCCTTTATTAAAATAATTAATAATATTAAGAACATAAATTTTCTATTATTTTAGAATATTCAATAATCTGAAGAAATTGAATACAATAAATCTTATAATATTTCTATAGGCTATGAAAACAAGTCTATTACGGATAGTAATTAAAAAAGTTCTCTGCGATTTATCATTTTATTAGTGCTATTAAATATTTATACAATTTCTATTCAAATATAAAATATTTAAAAAATATTTAAATCTCTAATACGATATTAAAAACGGACTGATATGTTTAGATATTTATGATATTTATAGAAAATAAGATGAAGCTTCTATTATCATCATTAGTATTAATCCCTAAATTTTCAGCACAAAATATAATCCATTTATACTTATTTCCTATTTTGAAAATTCTTTTTTTTAAATAATAAAAGATATGCAATAATTTTTTATAAAAATATGATTGAAAAATATCAAATAAATAAAATTCTTTTAGTTATTTCGATAATTTAAAAAAAAGAAAAATAATAGCTAAAATAATTTTAATTTTTAAAATTATACTTTTCATTATCTAGTATCCATACTAAATTCATAGGCTTAAATTAAACGATCTTAATTAAATTCTCCTTCTATAATAATCTAATAAACTAGATTCCTTTATATTATATAGATTTTTAAATTTTTAATTTAAATTTTGCTCCTTTAAATTTTTATTTATTGAAATCCTTTTAATTTTATTTGATTATAAAAATATTTTACTAACTAATTTATATTATAAAAATAAACAAATTAGATAAATCTTCTCATTTTCTTTGAAAATTTTATAAATGTAAAATTTTTATAATAAAAAAAGAACTATTAATTTATAGGATTTAGCTAAAACTATCATTTTATAATATTTGATGCAATCCTTTTAACTAATTAAAGATTATACTAATTAATCTATTCCTAGTAAATTTTTTATTTACTTACTATTGGATTAATAAGTTTTCTGCAATTTGCATTATTCTAATAAGAAATAACTATAAAAAATATTATTTATTTTTATATATTTATCTAATATATATCAAAATATAGTTTTCAATATTTAAGATATAATATCAATTATATCTCTTTTCCTTTATTAATTTCTACTTAAAAAGTAATCTATCTAAATTTTAATAATATAAAAATAGAAATTTAGAAGAAATTTTCTGCTATTTTAGCTTGAAATAAATATCTTTCCTTTATTTTAACTATTATTTCAACTATTCTAAATTTAGATTGTTTATTTATATATGTTCTTTAGAAGACAAATTCATTAATAATACTACTTATAGTATTTGCAATCATAAAGTATTTTCTACAAAATATTATTACGATTGTATAGAAATTTAGTTGTTTAATAATCCAAGGTGACTAAATATTTCTATTTAGTCGTTTAAATTTTGTTTAAACGTATTTATCACTTACGTAAAATATTATTTCTTTTAATTATTTAATTGGTTTATTAGAACATTAATGGATTGTTATTATTTTTTTTAAATTATATTTAATAAATTAATTTTTATTAAAAAATAAAATGTTATAATATGACTATTATCCATATTTATGGTAAAATACTATTTACTATCCAATTCATTATTTCATTTTTCATGTAATAGAAATATAAAAAATCAATTAAAATATTATGAGTTTATTAGAAATGAATAAGAAAAATTATGTATTAATAAGTACATCATTTAAACTAGTTTAATCAAGTGGTAGTTAATCTTGAATCATTTTGTGTATTTCTTGAATAGAAATAACTCTTTCTATAGGATCTTCATTGAGAGAATTTAATGTAGCAAAACCACCACTAATAGTGGTATCATAATTTACTTTGTATTGTAATGCACTGCGACGAATAATTTTTGAATCTTCTATTGCACGACGACCTTCGGTAGTATTAACAATATAACTATATTCACCATTTTTTATTCTATCCTGAACATGAGGATGTCCTTCATGTAGTTTATTAACTAAGCGAAAATTAATTCCTGCCTTACCCAAAACAATTGCGGTACCATGAGTTGCATCTAATTTAAAACCATGCTCAATTAATTTAGCTGCTAAATCAATAACCTTTATTTTATCATTTTCTTTTACTGAAAGTAAAACTCTCCCAAATTTTTTAATAGTGGAAGAGCAAGAAAACATCACTTTAGCAAATGCCTCAGCAAAAGTTCGACCAATACCCATCACTTCACCAGTAGAATGCATTTCTGGCCCTAAAATAGGATCAACACTAGGGAATTTAGTAAATGGTAATACCACTCCTTTTACAGAAAAAAAATCTGGAATAATTTCTTTCGTTATACCTTGTTTAATTAAAGATTCTCCAACCATAACACGAGCAGCTACTTTTGCCATAGGTATTCCTATCGCTTTTGATACAAAAGGAATAGTTCTCGCTGCACGCGGATTCATTTCGATTAAATAAACTTCATTATCTTTAATCGCAAATTGAACATTCACTAACCCTATAACTTGTAGTTCAAAGGCAAGTTCTTTTACTTGCTTACGAATAATATTCTGTATTTCTTGACTCAAGGTATAAGGTGGCAACGAACAAGCTGAGTCACCAGAATGAACGCCAGCCTGTTCTATATGCTCCATAATACCACCAATTAAAACAGTTTCTCCATCACAGATAGCATCTACATCAACCTCAATTGCATTATCCAAAAAATGATCAAGCAAAACTGGTGAATCATTGGAAACACTTACTGCTGTTTGAAAATAACGATATAAATCAGTTTCATTATAAACAATTTCCATTGCACGACCTCCTAAAACATAAGAAGGACGCACAACTAATGGATAACCAACTTTATAAGCTTTTTCTATTGCCTTTTTAATGGTAGTAACCGTAGCGTTTTTTGGCTGCTTTAATCCTAAAAAAGTTACTGCTTGCTGAAAACGTTCACGATTTTCAGCTCGATCTATCGAATCTGGGTTAGTACCAATAATAGGAATCCCAACCCCTGCTAAAGCAAGCGCTAATTTTAGTGGTGTCTGACCACCATACTGTACAATTACACCTTTAGGTTCTTCAACTCTAACTATTTCCAATATATCTTCTAATGTTATCGACTCAAAATAAAGACGATCAGAAATATCGTAATCGGTAGAAACTGTTTCAGGATTACAGTTTACCATTATTGTTTGATACCCATCCTCACGTAACGCTAACGCAGCATGAACACAACAATAATCAAATTCAATTCCTTGACCAATTCTGTTCGGTCCACCACCTAGTATCATGATCTTAGATTTAGTATTATCAGGATTAGCTTCACATTCATCCTCGTAAGTAGAATACAGATAATCAGTATCTGTAGAAAATTCTGCTGCACAAGTATCAACTCTCTTAAAAACAGGATGCAGTTTATATTTATAACGTAATTCACGAATTTCAGATTCAGAAACAGAAACTAATTCAGCTAAGCGAATATCAGAAAAACCTTTTCGTTTTAATAATCGCAAAAATTCTGCTGATAATCCATTAATACCAACCTCATAAACTTTCTCTTCTAAACGAACAAGTTCTTCAATCTGTACCAAAAACCAACGATCAATATTAGTTAAATTAAATATATTATCAACAGACATACCTGCGCGAAAAGCATCTGCTACATACCAGATACGTTCAGCACCAGCTTCTTTTAGTTCACGACGAATTTTTGTTAACGAATCAAATTCATCTAAATTTACTTTAGGATTAAAACCACTTGTACCAACCTCTAATCCACGCAATGCTTTTTGCATAGATTCTTGAAAAGTTCTCCCAATAGCCATTACTTCACCAACAGATTTCATCTGAGTTGTCAAACGATCATTGCTTCCAGGGAATTTTTCGAAGTTAAAACGTGGGATCTTAGTTACTACATAATCAATAGAAGGTTCAAAAGAAGCTGGTGTGCGTCCTCCTGTAATATCATTCATTAATTCATCAAGTGTATAACCTACCGCAAGTTTAGTTACAATCTTAGCAATAGGGAAACCGGTTGCTTTTGATGCTAAAGCAGAAGAACGTGATACTCGTGGATTCATTTCAATAACAATTAAGCATCCAGTTTTAGGATTTATGGCAAATTGAACATTTGAACAACCTGTTTCTACGCCTATTTCTCGCAAAATTGCCATCGACGCATTACGCATAATTTGATATTCTTTATCAGTTAATGTTTGAGCAGGAACAACAGTGATAGAATCTCCCGTATGGATTCCCATTGCATCAACGTTTTCAATAGAACAAACAATAATACAATTATCATTTTTATCACGAACTACTTCCATTTCATATTCTTTCCAACCAATCAACGATTCATTAATTAATAATTCATTGCTCGGTGAAAGATCGAATCCTGTCAGACAAATCTCTTTAAAGTCTTCACGGTTATATGCAATACCACTACCTAAACCTCCCATAGTAAATGAAGGGCGAATTATACATGGGAAACCTACTTTTTTTACCACCTCTAACGCTTCTTCTAAAGAATGGGCAATACCTGAACGTGCAGTTTCAAGACCGATTTTTTTCATCGCTTTATCAAACTTATATCGATCTTCAGCCTTATCAATTGCATCAGTCGTTATACCAATCATGCTAACAGAAAATTCCTTTAATACACCTCTACGCGCTAATTCTAAAGCGCAGTTTAAAGCAGTTTGTCCTCCCATAGTAGGCAAAATCGCATCAGGAGATTCTTTTTCAATGATTTTACGTATCACTTTCCAGTGAATTGGCTCAATATAAGTGGCATCCGCTAGATCAGGATCTGTCATGATTGTCGCTGGATTGGAATTAACTAAAATAATTCGATAATTTTCTTCACGTAGTGCTTTGCATGCTTGTGTACCTGAGTAATCAAATTCACAAGCTTGACCAATAATAATTGGTCCTGCACCTAAAATCAGGATGCTTTTAATATCTGTTCGCTTCACTATTTTTCTCCTGATTAATCAAGTTAAATATTTAAATTTTTATTTGTCGATAATTTTTAATTAATTTAATAAAATAATCAAATAGTGGCTCCGCATCTTTAGGTCCAGGACTTGCTTCAGGATGTCCTTGAAATCCAAATGCAGGTTTATCGATACGATGTATACCTTGTAGACTACCATCAAATAGTGATTTATGGGTAACTCGCAAATTATCAGATAATATTGTTTCATCAACTGCAAAACCATGATTTTGTGCAGTAATTATAACGTTATTATTAGCTAAATCTTTTACTGGATGATTACCACCATGATGACCAAATTTCATTTTCACAGTACCAGCCCCACTCGCTAACGCCAATAATTGATAACCTAAACAAATACCAAAAATAGGAATTTCCGTTGCTAAAAACTTTTTTATTGTTTTTATTGCATAATCACAAGCTTCCGGATCACCAGGACCATTAGAAAGAAAAATACCATCAGGTGCAATTTTAAACACCTTATCAACTGGTGTTGATGCTGGAACAACCGTCAAATAACAACCTCGATCAACGAGTAAACGTAAAATATTTCGTTTAACACCAAAATCATAAGCAACTACATGGTAAAGTAACTGATCTGGCGATTTAATTGAAGATAATTTACTCTCTCCAAGAGAGACACTTTTCTTTTTCCAGGTATAAATATTTTTTGTTGTAACTTCTTTAGCTAAATCCAACCCTTTTATTCCACTAAATAACCTAATTTTCTCTAGTGCTACATTAGCATCTAAACTATCACCTGTAATGATACAACCATTCTGTACTCCTGTTTCCCTTAATAATCGTGTAAGTTTACGAGTATCAATGTCAGAAATTGCTACTATTTTATGGCGTTTTAAATAATTAGATAAACTTTCTTTTCCACGAAAATTACTATAAATTAATGGTAAATCACGTATAACTAACCCTTGAGCATGAATGGTAGAAGATTCTTCATCATCAGGATTGATCCCTGTACTTCCAATATGGGGATATGTGAGTGTAACAATTTGTCGAAAATAGGATGGATCCGTAAGGATTTCTTGATATCCAGTTATTGATGTATTAAAAACAACTTCTCCAACAACAACTCCTTCAGATCCAATAGAATAACCATGAAACTGGGTTCCGTTTTCCAGAACCAATATAGCTTCCTTAAGCAAAATTAGCCTCCAGGAGAATAAATCATATATTTAGAATGTTTATTCATGGGTAAGGGGAATAAATTAATACTGAATAAATGCTCTTTGCAAAATTTTAGAAAATTTCGCGCAATTTTAATGACGAGAAACAATAGTTGTCTAATAAAAAATAATTTTTTTATTTTAGTTAATTTATGTTAAAAATAAATGTGTAAGCAGCAAGATATTAAATAATTTTGATTATATCATTAATTACCTGAAAAGATAATTGAAAAAATATATTTTCATATAATTCAATAAAATTGAATTAAATATTATTAATTTAAATAAAAGTTAATTAACTTAATTAACTAAAAATTTTAAACAAAAAAAATAAAAAATAAAAATTAAATATTATCTAAATTTAATACATCTTTCATGCTATATAACCCACAAATTTTCCCATTTAACCACAAACAAGCCTTAAGAGCTCCATTTGCAAAAGTTATCCTACTTGATGCTTTATGAGTTATTTCAA
Organism: Arsenophonus sp.; assembly: GCA_046530785.1. Classification (GTDB taxonomy): domain Bacteria; phylum Pseudomonadota; class Gammaproteobacteria; order Enterobacterales; family Enterobacteriaceae; genus Arsenophonus. The sequence continues at coordinate 57,738 of JBHEQT010000005.1, read as the reverse complement.
TTCTTTCACCAATATCAACAAAAATCGCAGTATGTTCTCCAACAATATCACCAGCTCTAATTGTTGCAAAGCCAATGCTGTTATTTTTTCTTTCACCAATAATACCTTTTCGATCATAAATTGCATGATTTCTTAAATCACATCCAATTGATTTGGCAATAATATCACCCATTGCTAATGCTGTTCCTGATGGTGCATCGATTTTATATCTGTGATGAGCTTCAATAATCTCAATATCACTATATTTTCCTATTACTTTTGCTGTTTTTTCTAATAACTTTAATACCAAATTAATACCAACACTAAAATTTTCTGATAATACGATAGGAATTGTTTTTGCTGCTTCTTCAATTGATTTTTGTTCAATTTGATTAAAACCTGTAGTACCAATAATCATCGCTTTTGAATATTTTTTACAAACTGACAGATAATACTGCGTCCCTTTTGGACGAGTAAAATCGATCAAAATATCAAACTTATCTAAAACATTAATCAAATCATCACAGATAATAATATTCAAGAATCCAATACCGACTAATTCACCAGCATCAATACCTACTATACTTGACCCTTTTCTTTCTAATACCGCTCCCAAAATAATATCATTTCGCTCTGAAACAGCTTTAATTAATTCACGCCCCATTCGGCCACCAGCACCAACAATAGCAACACGAACATTTAAATTAGTCATGTTTTTCTCTTTTTATTAAAAATAATTAATATTCTGAGTTCGATAAGGTTGAAATTTATCCCTGATCCAAATCATTAAAAACAAAATAAATTATTAAAGTTATTAAAGTTGGTTTAATTAAAAATTAATTTTTCTATTTAAAAATTAATTTTATATAATAATAAATTTATTATATTTTCTTAATTTTAAGATTCAGATGTTTTGGAAGTTTAAAAACAACATTTTCTTTATGACCAGAAAGCTCAATCATTTTAGTGGCGCCTAAAATTTTTAAACGTTCAATAACTTGACGAACGAGAATATCTGGTGCAGAAGCGCCAGCAGTAAGACCAACAATTTGTACATTTTTTAGCCAGCGTTCTTTAATCTCATCAGCAGAATCAATTAGATAACTAATTTTTCCTGCTTTTTGTATTAATTCAGCAAGACGATTGGAATTAGAGGAATTTTTGGAACCAACAACTAGTACAATATCAGCCTTATTAGCTAATTTACGAGCAGCTTCTTGACGATTAGTAGTTGCATAACATATATCATCTTTTCGTGGTCCGATAATATTTGGAAACCGAATATTTAATGCATCTATAATATGAGCAGTATCATCAACCGATAAAGTAGTCTGTGTCATAAAACATAGATTATTTCCATCTTTTACTTTTAACCTCCAAACATCATCTTCTGATTCAACCAGATAGATACCCCCCGATAAGTTATCATATTGTCCCATTGTACCTTCTACTTCAGGATGACCTAAATGACCAATTAAAATAGCCTCTTTACCTTTACGACTAGCACGTGCTACTTCCATATGTACTTTAGTGACCAATGGACAAGTTGCGTCAAGCAACATAGTTAAATAACGTTTCTTAGCTTTTTGCCGAATTTCTTGAGAAACACCATGAGCAGAAAAAATTAAAATACTACCATCAGGTACTTCAAAAATTTCTTCAATAAAAATCGCACCTCGTTGACGTAAATTATCGACCACATAACGATTATGAACAACTTCATGACGAATATAAATTGGAGCACCATAGATCTTTAATGCAAGGTTAACAATACTAATTGCTCGATCAACACCTGCACAAAAACCTCGAGGATTAGTCAACAATATTTGCATTGATTCCTCTATTTTAATTTTTCAAGATACTATGTAGAAATAATTTTTTCTGAACTTTTTAAAAATAAATTAAAATCAATAGTCATAAATTTTTTTCTATTGTTATAATTTATTGTATTTTAATATCATTTTCGTTGCAATAAATACGATAATATCCGATTCAAAATACTGAATTAAATAATATTTTCAATATAAATATTATACTGTATCTTTTTTTTATTTACAAAAATATATACTTTTTTCGTAAAAAAATAAATCTTTTCACTTGCCATAAAAAGGAGAAATATTTAAAATTGAAAGTAATTTACTTTTTAATTTTGTTAAAAACTTTTATCTGTAAATAGATACATGATAGTTTATTCCTGATAATTCAAGATTTTATCAGGAATAAACTATCATGTATCCGCTGGAAATACAATAAGATAAAACTATTTTCTTTAAAAAATTTTAATATAAGACAAGACTATTATTTATAATAAATCAACCTAAATATGTTATCAATATAGATATAAGAATAAGTTTAAGATATATTCTCTTTTTTTTCTACATTAATGAAGTTGTCGAGAATGATGAGTATCGCACCAATACAAATTGCCATATCAGCAATATTAAAAGTTGGCCAATGCCAATAACTAACATAAAAATCAATAAAATCAACTACGAAACCATGAATTAAACGATCATGTAAATTTCCTAGTGCTCCCCCAATAATTATTCCATAAGCAATATTACTAATTTTTTTATTAATGCTTTGATGATACATCATTATGATAAGCACTACACAAATTAGAATCGCAATAAATACAAAAAACCAACAATGCCAATCCTTTTTATCATCTAAAAAACTAAATGCTGCACCATAATTTTTAAGATAAGTTAAATTTAAATAAGGAATTATAGGTATAGATTCATATAATTGAAAATTATCTATAATGAATTGTTTACTACTAAGATCAAGTATTAATACTATAATCGTTAACCATAACCATCGTAAACCAGTAGAGAGAATAAAATTTATCATTATACAAACTTACGTATTTCACCATTTCCAATTAGATTACTAATACAGCGGCCACATAATTCTTCATATTCCGCCTCCCAACTAATATCTGTTGAATAATGCCAACAACGAGAACATTTATCACCTTCTGCTTTTTGCAGAGCAATTTTTAATCCATTTAGTTCAGTATTTTGTGCTTGAACAGGAGCTTGAATAATATCAATTACTTTAACTTGTGAAGTTAATAATACAAAACGTAATTCATCACCTAAACAATTAAGTATTTTCGCTAACTTTGTATCCGCATATAAAACTACTGATGCCTCTAAAGAGCTACCAATAAGCTTATTTGTACGCGATTGTTCAAGAACTTTATTAACCTCAGAACGAATAATTAATAGTTCATTCCAAAATTCATCATTAAGTATTTCATTTTCATCTAATCCAAATAAATGAATATAATATTCCTCAGTAAAGACATATTTAGAATGTTTACTTGGCAATTGCTGCCAAATTTCATCAGCTGTGAAAGAAAGAATCGGAGAAATCCAACGTACCAATGCCTCTACTATATGAAATAAAGCTGTTTGGCAACTACGACGAGCTAAACTATCACTTTTTGTTGTATATTGACGATCTTTAATAATTTCTAAATAAAAAGAACTCATTTCAATTGAACAAAACTGCATTAAACGTTGAACGACAGAATGAAAATCGTAATTAGCAAAATATATAATGATTTCTTTTTGAGCAGTTTTAGCTCTACCTACTGCCCAACGATCTAATACTATCATTTGTTCTGGTTTAATTTGATCTAAACTAGGATTAAAATCATTCAAATTAGCTAATAAGAAACGCGTTGTATTACGAATACGTCGATAGATATCGGAAGAACGTTTCAAGATTTCATTTGAAATAGAAATTTCAGTAGTGTAATCTATTGAAGCAACCCATAATCGTAGAATATCAGCACCTAAAGTATTCATTATATTTTTTGGACTAATTGTATTTCCCAGAGATTTTGACATTTTACGTCCTTGTCCATCAACCGTAAAACCATGTGTTAATACTTTAGAATAAGGTGCTTTTCCTTTCATTGCAATTGATAGCATTAGAGAAGACATAAACCAACCACGATGTTGATCAGATCCTTCCAAATATAAATCAGCAGAATGACCTTTAAATTCAGAGCGAAAATCTACAACAGCATAATGGGTAGAACCTGAATCAAACCAAACATCAAGCGTATCAGGAACTTTAACATAATCAGCTGCATCCCTTCCTAATAGCGTAATAGGATCAAGATCCCACCATGCCTGAATTCCTAATTTCTCAACTTCGTTAGCAATCTCTTTAATTAATTCTAATGTACGAGGATGTAATTTTTCTGTTTCTTTATGCACAAATAATGGCATCGGTATACCCCAGGTTCGTTGACGCGAAATACACCAATCTGGACGATTTGCAACCATAGACTCAATCCTAGTTTTCCCCCAATTTGGAATCCATTTTATACCTTTGATCTCTTTTATCGATAGTTCACGTAAATTATTTTTTTTCATACTTATAAACCACTGGGGTGTTGCACGAAAAATAACAGGTATCTTATGGCGCCAACAAAAGGGATAACTATGCTGTAATATTTCTTTATGAACCAGTGCACCTTTTCCTTCTAAAAGTTCAATAATTAATTTATTTGCTTTAAATACAAAAACACCATCTAAACCAGGATAAGTGTTAGGTAAGTAACAACCATTTGGACCAATAAGATTAGCTATTTTAAGGTTATATTTTTTTCCAAGAATATAATCTTCAAGTCCATGGCTTGGTGCAGTATGTACAATCCCAGTACCTGCATCTAAAGTAATATGATCACCTAAAATAACAGGAACTTCAAAATTCATGAATGGATGATGAAAGCGAAGTAACTCCAATTTAGAACCATTACATCTTGATAAGATTTGCCACTCTTTTGCTGAAATACGCTTCATTACTGTTTTAACCAGTGATTTTGCTAAAATCAAACATTTATTATTAACTCTAACTAATTGATATTCAAAATTAGCGTTAACTGCAATAGCGCAATTTGCAGGCAATGTCCAAGGTGTTGTTGACCAAATCAGCATAGAAACAGGAAAAGTTATAGATTTTAGATCAAATTTACTATAAACAACTTTAGCATCCACTGCTCTAAATAATATATCAATAGAAGGTGATGTTTTATCATAATATTCAACTTCCGCTTCTGATAAAGAAGATCTACAAGTAGTACACCAATGAACAGGTTTAACACCTTTTACTAAATAACCATTTTCAATTACTTTACCTAATGCACGAATAATATTAGCTTCAGTATTAAAATCCATGGTTAAATAAGGATGTTCCCAATCTCCAAGTATACCCATTCTAATAAAATCAGCTTTCTGTCCTTCGATTTGCTCTTTAGCATACTTACGACATTTTTCACGAAATTCAGAATCAGAAACCTTATCTCCAGATTTACCGATAATTTGTTCAACCTTATGTTCAATTGGTAATCCGTGGCAATCCCAACCAGGAATATATGGAGAATCAAACCCAGCTAATCCTTTAGATTTAATGATAATATCTTTGAGGATTTTATTAACTGAGTGACCAATATGAATACTGCCGTTAGCATAAGGAGGACCATCATGCAATATAAACATTTCTTTACCTGTTTTTGCATCCCGAATAGCTTGGTACAAACCTTCTTTATGCCATCTGAATAATATTTGTGGCTCTCGTTTAGTTAAATCACCACGCATAGGGAACTTTGTTTTTGGTAAATTTAAGGTATTTTTATATTCATTCATTTAGATTTTTAATTCCAATTTTCTGCTAAATATTTTAATTATGACGACTGAAGAAAAATTGTCTTGCAGTCATTATATCTTTAGCAATTTGCTTTTTTAATTTATCAATAGAAGAAAATCTCTGCTCGTTTCTTATTTTTTTACGTAATACAACATCAATATGACGTCCATATATATCCATGTCTACATCTATCAAATGAACTTCAATTTGCTGATCAATCCCATTCACTGTCGGGCATGTACCAATATTTGCTACTGCTTGCAATGGATAATAAAATAAACCATACACTTCTACAATATAAACACCTTTAACAGGAATAACTAAAGATTTAAATGCTATATTTGCTGTAGGAAAACAGATTGCACTACCAAGATGAGTACCATGAACCACTCGACCACTTAATCGATATGGGTGTCCCATAAGATTTTCAGCAAGGGTAAGATTATCAGTTAATAGAGCTTTTCTGATAGCTGTACTACTAATTCGTTGTCCAAAATCACAAAAACTTTTTGTATTTTCTACTTTAAAACAATATTGTTTTCCGGTTTTACAAAGATATTCAAAATTACCCTTCCTACCTTTTCCAAATCGGAAATCATCACCAATCGCTAAAAATTTAACCCCTAATTTTTCCACTAACAATTTTGAAACAAAATCTTGTGGTGTTAATAAAGAAAATATAAGATTAAATTTAACACATAGTAAATAATCAACACCATATTCAGTAAAGTATTTTACTTTATCACGTAAACTCGTTAAACGTGCTGGAGCATTTGTACCCAAAAAAAATTCCAATGGTTGAGGTTCAAAAATCATAACCATCATTGGAAGTTTAAGGCGGTTACCTTCTTGTTTTAAATGTTTTAATAATTCTTGATGTCCTCGATGAACAGAATCAAAATTGCCAATAGTCAATACACAACCATGATAATATGCGCGAATATTATGTATACCACGTACTAGTTTCATAATTGGCTCATATAATAAAACATTTGAATTATACTGCTCATTTCCTTAAAATTTAAAGTTTAATTTGATTAATATTTATTATTGATTATAATAAATTCTTTTGTAGTATTCAAAATACTTCATTTAATTAATTTCTATAATTTCATCCTATTTTGATATTTAAAACTGTATACTCAAATCGGTAATCTGATATATTGTAAAGCATTACAATATATCAGATTTATTTAGCCGTACGTGACCGATATTTATTTAAATAAACTTATTGACAAATTAATTTTTAAAAGGAATACTCCTTATTCTTTAAATTATTTTCGATAATATAAATATATGGAGGTTGAACCTTGGCTAATATCAAATCAGCTAAGAAACGTGCCATACAATCAGAAAAACAACGTCAGCATAATGCCAGTCGTCGTTCTATGGTGCGTACTTTTATAAAAAAAGTTTATGCAGCTATCGCTACTAATGATAAAGAAGAAGCACAAAAATCATATAAAAATATGCAATCGATCATTGATCGTTATGCTAGTAAAGGTTTACTTCATAAAAATAAAGCTTCACGACACAAAGCAAATTTAGTAGCAAAAATTAAGTCAATTAAATTGATTTAATTTTGTTAAAGATTCGAGGATAAAAAGAATTTTTTATTTAATTTTAATATATTTCCATTATATTAATGGATTCTTTCTATAAAATATTTCATTAGATTTTCCATTCCACTGATGACTATTCTCCCCTATTTGATCTGATATACTTTCAAAGTATCTCTACATTGTTCTATATGAAATGATTAAAAATCATATTCGTTAACGTTTAACTATAGACTGAACCTGTAAGAAATTTAAAAAATTAATAACGAGAGATTTCAGAGATCAAATATCCATTGTTGATCATTAAATTTTATCCATGGTTTGGTCACATATTATGGATAATTTTCTATCTTGAAGTAAAAATTTTTGTTATAATAAATATTATTATTAACTGAATGGTGATAAATGGATTAAACTTATACAAATAATATAATTCTCTAAAAAGAATTATATTGGATTTTTTAAATCTTCAAAATAAAACAAAATTTACTTTTTAAAAGACTAAAATAAAGAATATTTTTCTCTAGTTTGGTTTTCATATTTAATTCATCATTACAAAAAAGATTCAGATCTTGATATTTTATATTAGTTTCATTTTTATAAAAATTACTATTTACTATCAAAATAAAAAAGAATTCTTTCTTCTTAAGTTTAAGAAGAAGCATTAAAATAATTTGTAAAATACGATTATTTTAAAATCTTAAACAACGAAATAGATATCCTATAATTTTTAAAATTATTGTAAATTTAAAAAATTCTCCTTTATAAACATCAAAATAATTCTTATGTTAGGAAACGAGATAATTTTAAGATTAGAAAATAAGATAACTTTTATTGAATCTTTTATTTTACCTGCTATTCTAAAATATAGAATTATTTTAACTGATCTACTATTGCTTTAGTACAGCAGAAAAAAAGTAATTAATAATAGCTATCAATAGTTCTGATTATCCATCAGAAATCATTTTCTTAATTAATATATATAACTTAAAAGTTAATTTTTACTTAAAACTATTAGTTAAATATTTAAATGAATTTTTATATCTTTTCACTATGAAACATTTTGTGATAATAAAAAATATTATTTTTATGTAAGTTAATTACAACATACTTTTATTTTCTAACCTTCAATTACAAAGTTTTGATACCTTTAATTTACAAAGGATAAATTAAATATTAGCGTAACAAATAGTTACTTACAAAACCTGATATTTTCTAGTTAATACTTTATTTTATATGTTTATTATGTTTTATTATTTATATTAATGAATATAATAATTTTGCTGTTTTTCTTTAATAAATTTCACTTTAGTTCTAATTTTAGTTGTTTGAAGTTTATAATTGTATTTAATTTGTAAAAATAACGTTTGATAGAATATTTTTTTATTTTTAAAAATGAACTTTCTAACGATTATAAGATTATTCTTCTCTAATCTTATATTATTTATTTTTAAAGTTTCATAAATATTTATATATAATTTAATAGTTTCTAATATTGTTTTAAAAATTTTTCATAATTCTTCCTATAAATAAATAAGATAGAGAATTTCTATAGTATTTATTAACACTGATAAATCTAGTAAAATGATAATGGTATTTTACAACGCCATATTATGGGAGACCTAAAATAGTAGTTTGTTCCCACAAAGAAACTTACAAGATTTAGTATCTTCAAAATATTTAATTTGTTTTATGAAAATTTAATAAATAATATTTTTATTAAAAATATGTTTAATAAAACATCTACACTTTACGCTATTTCAAACTAATACTTAACATTATTTTTAAACTTTTGTTATTTTGATATTGACTCGATGTTTTATTTTAGTAAAATTAAAAAAAATAATTTATTAAATTTCTTTAATATTAAAGATTTTTTACAATATATATCTTGTTATAATCCCTTCCTTTTATAAACAACTTTTAATATAAATAAACTTAATACTACTAGTTTTACCTGACTGTAAAACTTTTTCTTTTTTTATCATTAAAAGATTTAAGATCTTTCATATAATTAAAGTATCATAGAGTTATTTCAGTAACTAAAAGATAAATTTTATTATTAATATTTAAAGAGTAATTATATTTTGTATAATAGTAGAGTATTTTTACATCATATAATTTTTTACTTAATCTACTCTATTCGAATTGAACATGTTCAATTTTATAGCAAGATATTATTTAGTTAAAGCAGCTATATCTGTACTAAATATTCAATTTTTCTTTTAGAGAAGTAATAGAATGTTGAGTATTACTATTAGTAATGTATTAAAATAGTAGAATTAGAAAATTGATTTTATCGACTAATAATTTATTTCGTAATTCATAAATTAGTTAATTCATCTTTTATAATTCATTTTAATTTTCATTTTAGTTGTATGAAAAAATACAATTTTGAGTATAAATGATCAAAGATCATTAAATATAATCCTTATACTTTATTTTACGGTTGGTGGAAAGTTTTTCTTATGAATTGATTTAATCTTAAGAAGAAAAATTTTGTTATTTTAAAAATATCAATGAGATTTTATTTAATGAATATATTTTTTTGAATACTAGTTGAAAGAATCTTTGATAGAAAGATTCATCAAGCACGAGTTATATATCATGTCAAATTCTATTTAAGAAAATAGCTAATCAATAAATTCAATCATATATGGACTTAAATATCAAATAAATTTTTTAAATTCTTAAAAGGCAATATTATTTATTTCATAAAATGAGTAGATATTTATTTGCAAGGATATAGCACTATTATATTCTAAATTAATAATTTATAGATTTTTTATATTAAATAATCATAGATCTTAGATCTAAACTCATGAAATAAATTTCAGTTAAAAGAAAAAAACAACTACGAAGTAATATCACTATATCTTGCAAATGATCTTATCTTGAAGATATTATATATCTATATCTGATAATAGATCAAGATATCTCCATATATAAAGGCTAATTTTATGACAGTTAAAAATCAATTGCTAAAGTGTATGGGAATTATAAAATGGACATTACATAATCCGACAGTGCTGCATGGTCAACATGCAGTTTGTATCCCTAACTCTACAAAATTAATTATTATCTCTAATGAACGAACTAATTTAGAAAATATTTTTATAGAAGATATTTTACGTTCTATGAAAATAGATAGTCGTCAGGTACATTGTCTTTTAACTAAGGAAATATCACTTTTACCGAAAGAAATAATTTGGCCTTGTTGGATCATAGGTAAGAAATTAGATATTTTTTCAAAAAAATGGATAATTAATAGTTTATCATTGGAAAAAATTTATTTTAATCCTCAGTTAAAACGCGATTTATGGAATCAAATATGCTATTACACAAATAAATATAAAGAAAACTGATTTATTTTATTGTTTTATTTTTAGATAAATAACTCTTATTAAGAGAGGAAGGAAAGTTTTGCAGAAAACAGAAGAAAACTATTTTCAAAATCTTAAAAATAATCGAGATAAATTAATTATTTAGTTTTGTTATCACATAAAATTTTTTATAAAGAAAACTAATATTCAATAATTATTATTTATTTTAATTATCAAAAACAAAGTTATGTATCACTCTTTATTTTCTGAAATTTATATAAAGTTATATCATAAATTTTCTAATTAATAAAAAGAGTTTATTTTTATTATCGAAAAAATTAAATTTTTTAGAATTAAAGGATTAAAGAAAATAAATAAAAATTATAACTCTCTCTTTAGAGAGAGTTCACTAATATCGATATTAATCAAATATATTATTTATATATTATTTCCCCCCATTAATTATAAAAAAGAAAAATTAAAAACAAGAGGAAGAAGTTAGTCTTTATAAAGGATATAATCAATTTTTAAAAGAAATATTTTCACCAACCAGTGAAAATAAGATTTACCTAAAATTAGGTTTATAATTACTTAATTATACATTTTATAAAATTTTTTTATTAATTCAAATTAAAAGATAAAACACATAAAGAATTCTTCTTCTCAAAAATTAAAGAAATCTATTTAAAAACATCAAATAACAAGTAAATAATATTCTGGATATTTAAAACTATTCCATAATCCAAAAAATTCTTTATAAATTAAATTGATATCTATTTTAAAAATGAAGATTATTTTAAGATTTAAGGGTGGATAACTTATCATGGGAACCCTTCCAGATTTTATCTGTATATTCCTAAAATAAAATTATATTTTTTAGTTTTCATAATCTAGTATCATTAATATAAAAAATCGTAATTATAGCATATCTGCAAAAATTCTATAGCTTTCCGTCGGCCATATACTGCATTGAACTTGACCAATATGCTTTTTTTGAAGCAATAACATTACTAAACGAGATTCTCCAATACCGCCACCTATTGTTTGTGGCATTTTATATTTTAACAATGATTGATGCCATTCAAAAGACATCCTGTCTTCATCACCTGTGATTGATAATTGGTATGTAAGTGCTTTCTTATCAACACGAATACCCATTGAAGAAATTTCAAATACATCTTTTAATATAGGATTCCAAACAATAATATCACCATTTAAACCAGTATAACCCTCATTGTTAGGTGTTGTCCAATCATCATAATCAGGAGCACGTATATCATGAACAAAACCGTGCGATAATTTTCCACCAATACCAATAAGAAAAACTGCATTTAATTCTTTAGTTATTTCACGCTCTCTTTCTTTAGAATTAAGATCAGGATAACGTTGTAATAACTCTTCACTATGAAGAAAATGAATTTTTTCAGGTAAAAATGGTGTTAAATTAAATTCTGTGCTAACCGTTTTTTCTGTTTTTTTTATTGCTTGATAAATTTTAATAACCGTTTTTTTTAAATAATCAAGAGAACGCTCATCCTTAAGTATTACTTTTTCCCAATCCCACTGATCCACAAATATAGAATGAATAGGAGTCAGACAATCTTCATCAGGACGCAATGCTTTCATGTGTGTATAAAATCCTTCTCCAGGTTCAAAGTCAAAACGACCTAATATTTTACGTTTCCACTTAGCTAATGAATGCACAACTTCAAAAACAGAATCTGGCATCGATTTTACTTTAACTTCTACTGCTTTTTCATGACCGGAAAGATTATCTTGCACCCCATCACCGATACGAAACAAGATAGGAGCTTGAACTTTAATTAAACCTAATTTTTTTTCTAAAAAATACGAAAAACATGACTTAATAAAATTAATTTGTTTTTGTTTTTCAATAAATGACTTTTTCATTTTTACTCCATGATTTATGATCATTATTTCTTTGCTATACATTTTAAAAAATAAATTAAACTATAAAACTATAAATTTAAATAAATCCATATTATACATAATATGGATTTTTATATTAAAATGTATTTTTTAAAAATAAAAAATTAAGAAACTTATTCAATATATACTTGAAAAGTATTAAATTAATAATTTAAATTATAATATATTTAATAAAATAATCAGAAATACCTAGATCCATTATACTGAAATATCTAAACTATTTTAGATAAATCTTAATAACAGATATATATCTTGAGTTAAAAATAAAATAAGCTGACTTTATTGTAAGAATACTTACAAATATATAAGTATGAAACAATTGTTTTTGATGTATACTACTCCTCTTTATCTTTTTTATTAAAAAAGATAAAGAATGCAAAACTATCTAAAAATTGATAAAATGACTGAAGGTATATTTACATAAATTAAATATACTATTTTATTAAAAAATTTAAATTTCTAAATTCTAAAATAACTTTCCTTTTCTAAGGGAAAAATTAAAGTATTTTTTACAGAAAAATCTTTTTAGTAAAAATATAATAAAATAATAAAACTAATGTTTATTAGTTAAGGAAAAGCTAACATTTTCTATACGCAAAACTAAATAGAATATATTTCTAAATTATATCGCTAAATTATTAGAGATAACATGATTATTGCACTAAAATTACTTATATGATTTTTCTCTTTCTCTTAAGAGAAAGAGAAAAATTGTTAATTTCCCCCTTCCTCTTAAACTTATTAAAGAGGAGAAATTAGTTACATATTTGCAATTTATAAAAGGTAAATAAAGAAAACTTTTGATTTTTGTGATTAATTATAATGGAATCAAGACTCCTAGTAAGGAGTATACTTCTTTTTTTATAAAATCCAATAAATTAAATTAATAAGTGAAAAATAATATTTTCAAATTTAAAAAATAAAATTCAAATAAATATGAATAACTTTATGAAATAGCTAATAGATATAAATTTTTATAGAATAAAGATTAAATAGTAAAATAATTTTATATATAAGCAACTATTTTAAGTTTATCGTAAAATACGTAATATCAGTTATAGTTCACAACTAAAAATTATAAATAAGAGAATGATATTCAACAGTTTTATAGTTTACCAAGATAAGATCTTCTATATATCTAATAAAATATTTTATGATCTTAATCATAAAATTATATAACTTTTGCCTCTTTGTAAAGCTAGAGGAAAATTCATTCCATAAATTATATTTAATATTAAGGTTTTTATATATGGGTTACCATCAAGAATTTGATGTTATTGTTATTGGTGGAGGTCATGCTGGTACTGAAGCAGCCATGGCTTCTGCTCGCATGGGACGTAAAACTTTACTTTTAACTCATAATATTGATACATTGGGTCAAATGTCATGTAATCCAGCTATCGGGGGAATAGGTAAAGGACATTTAGTTAAAGAAATTGACGCATTAGGTGGCGTAATGGCTATTGCAACAGATAAATCAGGGATCCAATTTAGAATTCTTAATGCAAGCAAAGGACCAGCAGTGCAAGCAACTAGAGCTCAAACTGATCGTATTTTTTATAAAAAAGCAATTAGAACTGCATTAGAAAATCAAAATAATCTAATGATCTTTCAAGAAACTGTTGAAGATTTAATAATAAAAAATACCAAAATTAGTGGTGTGATAACAAAAATTGGTTTAAAATTTCATGCAAAGTCAATCGTATTAACTGTAGGTACCTTTCTTAACGGTAAAATTTACATAGGATTTAAAAATTATAGTGGTGGTAGAGCTGGGGATCCTCCTGCTCTTAGCTTATCACATAGGTTAAAAGAATTACCTTTACGTGTAAATCGACTTAAAACAGGTACACCTCCTAGGATAGATGCAAGAACTATCAATTTCTCTCAATTATTAGCACAATTTGGTGATAATCCTACACCTGTTTTTTCTTTTATTGGATCTGAAAAACAACATCCTAAACAATTACCTTGTTATATAACTTATACAAATGAAAAAACTCACCAAGTGATCCAAGATAACTTAGATAAAAGCCCTATACATACAGGTATCATTCAAGGAATAGGTCCACGTTACTGCCCTTCCATTGAAGATAAAATTATGAAATTTAAAGATTGCTCAGCACATCAAATTTTCCTTGAGCCAGAAGGAATAACAAGTAATGAGATTTATCCTAATGGAATTTCTACTAGTTTACCTTTTGATGTTCAAACTAAAATCATACATTCGATAAAAGGATTAGAAAACGCTCATATTACTCGACCTGGGTATGCTATTGAATATGATTTTTTTGATCCGAGAGATTTAAAACCAACTTTAGAAAATAAATTTATTAAAGGACTATTTTTTGCTGGGCAAATTAATGGGACGACAGGTTATGAAGAAGCTGGAGCTCAAGGATTACTAGCCGGACTTAATGCTGCTCGCTATGCTTTTGAACAAGAGGGATGGTACCCTCGTCGTGATCAAGCTTATATTGGTGTTTTAGTTGATGATCTTTGTACATTAGGGACTAAAGAACCTTATCGAATGTTTACTTCACGAGCAGAATATCGTCTTATGTTACGAGAAGATAACGCTGATCTTCGTTTAACTGAAAAAGGATATGAACTTAATTTAATCGATGAAACCCGTTGGAAAAAATTTTGTTGTAAATTTGAATTAATTGAACAAGAACGCCAAAGGTTACGTAACCTTTGGTTACATCCTAATTCAGATAAAATTAATCAGCTTAATAAAGTTCTATCTTTTTCACTTTCAAAAGAAACAAATGGTGAAGATTTGCTTCGTCGTCCTGAAATAAGTTATAAAATTCTCACTTCAGTAAATTACTTTTCACCTGCAATAAATGATCCTCAAGTTATAAATGAAATTGAGATTCAAGTAAAATACGAAGGTTATATTACTCGTCAACAAAAAGAAATAGAAAAACAGCTCCGTAATGAATATACGTCATTACCAATTAATTTAGATTACGAAAAAATTACTGGTCTTTCTAATGAAGTAAAAATTAAATTAAATAACTACAAACCTAGTTCTATCGGTCAAGCATCCCGTATATCCGGTATTACGCCAGCTGCAATATCTATATTATTAGTTTGGTTAAAAAAACAAGGTTTGTTGTATTAGGGAGAAGAGTATTTAAATGATCTTAATAATTCAGTTTAAAATTAACTAGATATTATTATCTTTATTAAATATAATGATATCTAGTTAATAAATTATTAATATGAAATAAAATATATAATTTTAAATGCACTCAGATAGTGCATCATTGAAGATAACTGTCTTATTGATAATTAATTTATTCAATATAAAATTAATCAAATTTATTTAGTATACTATTTTTTATTGTTTTAATTTAATACGTATTTTTCCAGAGCATTGGATAATTTAAAAGGATTAGTTATATTTTTAAAGAAAATATCTTTTTCTTTAAAATTAATTTTTATTTAAAGTAAAATGAGTAAGTATACATTAGTACAATTTTGATAATAAAATAAACAAAACTAATTCAGTTACAGAAAAAATTTAATTTTTTAACATATTTAAAACCAAAATAAAAAAGTAGTTTTTTACGATGCTTAAAAATCTGGAAACTTTCCAATTTAAATATTAACCATATTTATTCCTCTAAAACTTTTAATTATCAAAAAATAGAATTTTTTCTTATTTATTAGTTATTTGAAATTATATAAAATACATTTTTATTTTTCTTAGATAAAAAAGGAAATTATTATTCTTATAATAAATTGTTGATCTTTAATTTTTCATTATAGAAATGTAATCAAATTCAATAAATTCATATAATAATTAAAATAATTTATTTTACCTATTTTTTGTGTATTAAGTTAAAAACTTTGAATATTTATCCATTTTTAATATTTTAAATTAAATTAATTTTTAGAATTATATATAAATACTTCAAAAGTTTTATTTCTTAATACTTTTAAAAAACCTTGATAAGAATTAAAAATTCAAAATTAGTGAGATATACTAAAAAGAATTAAGTAAGAGTTATTAGTTATATCTCATTTACAGCGATTAATTTCTTTATATTTTATTATTATTTAATTTAAACAAACAACACTTGTAAATTTTTACTGTAACTTTTAGATGAATAGTAAATAATTTTAATATTATCTTCCTCTTTAAATAGAAGGATTTACATGTTAATTATATGATATTTAATTAATTCTAATTAATATAGAATTATATACTAAAATATGAAAGTAACAATTTTTTTTAATTTATAGTATCTTACTTATATTTTTCTTAATAAAGGAAATGTTTATTATAACAACTGTATATAAGTGATTTATTTTAGTTATATTTAAAGAAGAATTTATAATATTAAGTTAAATTATTTAAAAATATTGATTATTTATATTACTAAATTAGTTATAATCATCCAATAGATATTTTGAAACAAAAAAGGTAAAAATCATGTCTTCTTCAGAAGAGCTGATAAGTGCAGGAAGTTATATAGGACACCATCTAAATCATCTTCAATTAGACCTTCGTACCTTTAAATTAATTAATCCTTATAACAATAAGGATACAACTTTTTGGACGTTAAATATTGATTCGCTTTTTTTTTCAATTTTTCTTGGAATCATCTTTTTATGGATTTTTAGAAAAATTGCCATTAACACAAACAGTGGTGTACCTGATAAGTTACAAACTGCAATAGAAATTATTATTGGTTTTGTCGATAATATTGTTAATGATATGTATCATGGTAAGAGTAAAGTTATTCCACCTTTATCTTTAACGGTGTTTGTTTGGGTGTTATTAATGAATGCTATGGATTTGTTACCAATCGATTTACTTCCTTATATTGGAGAACATTACCTTAGCTTGCCTTCATTGCGTGTTGTTCCAACTGCAGATATGAGCATAACTATGTCAATGGCAATTGGTGTATTTATTTTAATTATTGTTTATAGTATAAAAATGAAAGGTTTTAGTGGATTTACGAAGGAGTTAATTTTACAACCATTTAATCATCCTATTTTGATTCCTATTAATTTAATTTTAGAAGGTGTTAGTTTACTATCTAAACCGATATCGCTTGGTTTACGATTATTTGGTAATATATATGCAGGTGAATTAATCTTTATTCTTATTGCAGCTTTATTACCTTGGTGGTTACAGTGGGCACTTAACCTACCTTGGGCGATTTTTCATATACTAATTATTATATTACAAGCTTTTATTTTTATGGTTCTAACTATCGTTTATTTATCAATGGCATCAGAAAAAAATTAATTTAATTTAATTAAGATAAATTTTATTTAACTAAAATGAACAGGAGATTATCATGGAAAACCTGAATATGAATTTTTTGTATATGGCTGCTGCTATAATGATGGGTTTAGCAGCGATTGGTGCTGCAATAGGTATTGGTATCCTAGGCGGGAAGTTTTTAGAAGGTGCTGCCCGTCAGCCAGATTTAATTCCTTTATTACGTACGCAATTCTTTATTGTTATGGGATTAGTTGATGCAATTCCAATGATTGCTGTTGGTTTGGGGTTATATATAATGTTCATAGATAATTGATAAAAAAGAAAATTTAAAAATTAATACTTTAATGTTAAAGAGTATTGTGTAATGAATATTAATGCGACAATTTTCGGTCAGACTATTGCATTTGTCCTTTTTGTTTTGTTTTGTATGAGATATATATGGCCGCCAATTATGGCGGCAATTGAAAAACGTCAAAAAAAAATTATTGATAGTTTGTTTTCTGCAGAACAAATTAAAAAAAACTTGGAGTTGACAAAAGCTAATGCAACCGAACAATTGAGAAAAGCAAAAGAAAAAGCAGAAATCATTATTGAACAAGCTAACAGGCAAAGAGTTCAAATGATTGAAGAAGCTAAAATAGAAGCTAAAATTGAACGTGACAAGATTATTACATATACAAAAATTGAAATTGATCTTGAACGAAATCGTGTTCGTGAAGAATTACGTAAACAAGTTTCCATGTTAGTAATTTTAGGAGTAGAAAAAATAATTGAACGCTCTATTGATATATCTTCTAATGAAGATATCATTGATAAACTGCTTAATAGACTCTAATTAAGAGGGGAAATGAGCATGTCTGAAATTACTACAATCTCTCGTCCTTATGCTAAAGCAGCATTTGAATTTGCTGTAGAAAATCAATGTGTTGATAACTGGCAAAATATGCTCAGTTTTATTGCTGAAATGACTTATAATCAAGAAATAGGTAAACTTATTTCTAGTTCAATATCTCCAAAAATATTAGCAAAAACATTTATCATGATTTGTGGTGATAAGATCAATGAGTATGTAAAAAATCTAATTTATATTATGTCTGAATACAAGCGTTTAAGTATATTACCAGAGGTTTTAAAACAATTCATACAATTACGTGCTTTTCTGGAAGGTGCCATTGATATTAGTATTATCTCTTCCACTAAGTTAACTGAAAGACAGAAATTTAAAATTTCTGTAAAGATGGAAAAACGTCTATTCCGTAAAGTTAATCTGAATTATAAAATTGATAACTCTCTTATCGCAGGAGTAATTATTCGCATCGGAGATCTTGTTATTGATAATAGCGTTCGTGGTTATATTGAGCGTTTAAGAGATGTTTTACAATCTTAAGGAGATCGAGTATATGAAATTGAATTCTACAGAAATCAGTGAACTAATCAAACAACGTATTAATCAGTTGAATTTAATGAGTGAAGCTCATTATGAAGGTACAATTATTTCTGTTCATGATGGAATTATTCATATTCATGGGTTATCTGAAGTTATGCAAGGTGAGATGATCGCTCTACCTGGTAAACGTTATGCAATTGCACTCAATCTAGAAAGAGATTCTGTTGGTGCTGTAGTTATGGGATCATATTGCGATTTAGTTGAAGGAATGAAAGTAAAGTGTACGGGTCGTATTCTTGAAGTTCCTGTAGGAAAAAAATTACTTGGTAGAGTTGTTAATACCCTTGGTGAACCTATTGATGGTAAAGGCTGTATTGAGCATGATGGTTTTTCTGTAGTTGAAGTTATTGCACCTGGTGTTATTGATCGTCAATCGATAGATCAACCTATACAAACAGGATACAAATCAGTTGATGCAATGATCCCTATTGGGCGTGGTCAACGTGAGTTAATCATTGGTGATCGTCAAACTGGTAAAACAGCATTAGCTATTGATGCCATTATTAATCAACGTGATTCAAAAATAAAATGTATTTATGTAGCAATTGGACAAAAGGCATCAACTGTTGTTAATGTAGTACAAAAGTTAGAAGAACACGATGCACTTAAGAATACAATAGTTGTTGTTGCTACCTCTTCTGAATCTGCGGCATTGCAATATCTTGCACCTTATTCTGGCTGTACCATGGGTGAATATTTTAGAGATCGTGGTGAAGATGCGCTAATTATTTATGACGATCTTTCCAAACAAGCAGTTGCTTATCGACAAATTTCTTTATTATTACGAAGGCCTCCTGGACGTGAAGCATATCCTGGTGATATTTTTTATCTTCATTCTCGCTTACTTGAACGAGCAGCACGTGTTAATTCTAAATATGTTGAAAATTTTACTAATGGTAAAATCAAGGGAAAAAGTGGTTCATTAACAGCACTACCAATTATTGAAACGCAAGCAGGTGATGTTTCTGCATTCATACCTACTAATGTTATTTCAATCACAGATGGACAAATTTTTTTGGAATCTAATTTATTTAATGCAGGAATTCGTCCAGCAGTTAATCCGGGAATTTCAGTTTCACGTGTAGGTAGTTCAGCTCAGACTAAGATTATTAAAAAATTATCTGATGGTATTCGTTCTGCGTTAGCTCAATATCATGAATTAGCTGCATTTTCACAATTTAGTTCTGATTTAGATGATAGAACACGTAATCAAATTAACTATGGAAAAAAAGTTACTGAATTGTTGAAACAAAAACAGTATTCACCTATATCAGTTGCAAATCAATCGTTATCTTTATTTGCTGCTGAACGTGGTTATCTGGAAGATATTGAATTAATAAAGATTAGTAGTTTTGAAAAAGAGTTATTCTCTTATGCTGCTCGTGAGCATTCTATCTTGATGAAAGAAATTAATGAAACAGGTAAATATAACGATGAAATTGAAGCTAATTTAAATACTTTGCTTGATAATTTTAAAATAACTCAATCTTGGTAATTTATTTTTTTTCTTTATTAAAAGCATTTCTTAAGTAAGGAGGAGTTGAATGCTAGCCATAAAAGAAATACGTTCTAAGATCTGTAGTATACAGAACACACAAAAGATCACTAAAGCAATGGAGATGGTTGCTGTGTCTAAAATGCGAAAAACACAGGAGCGTATGAAAGCTAGTCGTCCTTATGCAGAAACCATACTTAGTGTAATTGATCACCTAACATTAGGTAATCTGGAATATAAACATCCCTACCTTAAAAAACGTGATGTTAAGTCTATCGGTTATTTAATTATTTCAACTGACCATGGTTTATGTGGTAGTTTAAATATTAATTTATTTAAAAAGTTATTAATAGAAATAAAAATATGGACTGATAGAAATGTTCAGGTTTATTTAGCTTTAATTGGTTCTAAAGCAGTTTCATTTTTTAATTCAATTGATAGCAATATTCTTGCTCAAGTAACCGGGATGGGAGACTCTCCTTCTCTTTCCAATCTTATTGGACCGGTAAAAGTTATGTTAGAAGAATATGATGAAATGCGTTTAGACAAGATTTATTTAGTAAATAACAAATTTATTAATGTATTAACTCAGGTACCAACAATTACTCAATTATTACCCTTACCTTTGAGTAAAGGTCAAAAATTGAAAAAAAAATCCTGGGATTATTTGTATGAACCTGATCCAAAGATATTACTAGACACCCTATTACGTCGTTATATTGAATCACAAGTTTATCAATGCGTCGTTGAAAATTTAGCCAGTGAACAGGTTTCTCGAATGATAGCAATGAAAGGAGCTAGTGATAATGGTAGTAGCCTGATCAAAGAATTACAGTTGGTTTACAATAAGGCTCGTCAAGCCAACATCACTCAGGAAATTAACGAAATAATTTCGGGAGCTTCTGTAGTTTAATGAATAATTTTACACGAATTACATAAAGGATTTAAGATGGGTATTGGAAAGATTATTCAAATCATCGGTGCCGTAGTAGATGTCGAATTTTCTCAAGATGCGGTACCTAAATTGTACGAGGCACTTGAAGTAACGAATGATAAAGAAAAATTAATTTTAGAAGTTCAACAACAATTAGGTGGAGGTGTTGTTCGTTGCATTGCAATGGGGACTTCTAATGGTTTAAAACGTGGTTTAGAAGTTATTAATTTAAATCATCCAATTGAAGTTCCTGTCGGTAAAGCGACATTAGGGCGTATTATGAATGTATTAGGTGATCCTATTGATATGAAAGGTAAGATAGGTGAAAAAGAACGTTGTTCGATTCATCGTTTCGCTCCTATTTATCAAGATTTATCTAATTCAACAGAATTACTTGAAACCGGTATAAAAGTTATGGATCTTATTTGTCCGATTGTTAAAGGGGGTAAAGTAGGATTATTTGGTGGTGCTGGTGTTGGTAAAACAGTAAATATGATGGAACTTATTCGTAATATTGCAATTGAACATTCTGGTTATTCTGTCTTTACCGGTGTTGGAGAAAGAACTCGTGAAGGTAATGATTTTTATCACGAAATGATAGATTCCAATGTATTAGATAAAGTTTCCTTGGTTTATGGTCAAATGAATGAACCGCCTGGAAACCGTTTACGTGTTGCTTTAACAGGATTGACTATTGCTGAGAAATTTCGTGATGAAGGAAGAGATGTATTGTTATTTATTGATAACATCTATCGCTATACATTAGCAGGAACAGAAATATCAGCTCTATTAGGTCGTATGCCTTCAGCAGTAGGTTATCAACCAACTTTATCAGAAGAGATGGGTGTATTGCAAGAGCGTATTACATCAACTAAGGCTGGTTCAATAACATCTGTTCAGGCAGTATATGTTCCTGCCGATGATTTGACGGATCCGTCACCAGCAACCACTTTTTCTCATTTAGATGCAACAGTTGTTCTTAGTCGTCAAATTGCATCATTAGGAATTTATCCTGCTGTTGATCCATTGGATTCAACTAGTCGTCATCTTGATCCATTACTTGTAGGGCAAGAACATTACGATGTAGCACGTGATGTTCAGTCTATTTTACAACGTTATCAAGAATTGAAAGATATCATTGCTATTTTAGGGATAGATGAACTATCTGAAGAAGATAAATTGCTAGTTGCGCGTGCTCGTAAAATCCAGCGCTTTCTATCTCAACCATTTTTTGTCGCGGAAGTTTTCACTGGTTCGCCGGGAAAGTTTGTTTCTTTAAAAGAAACAATTCATGGGTTTAAGAGTATTTTAAACGATGATTATTCTCATTTACCTGAACAAGCTTTTTATATGGTAGGTGGTATTGAAGAAGTGATAGAAAAATCAAAAAAGCTATAAACTAATAGGAGAGACTAATATGTCTGCAATGACATATCCTCTAGTTGTGGTAAGTGTTGAAGAGAGGATGTTTGACGGACTTGTTCAAAAAATCCAAGTTACAGGTAGCGAAGGGGAATTAGGAATTTATTTTCAACATATTCCTTTACTAACTGCTATTAAGCCTGGAGTAATACATATTACTAAACAGTTTGGAGAAGAAGAGTTAATTTATCTTTCTGGTGGTATCCTTGAAGTTCAACAAAATGGTGTTATTGTATTAGCTGATACAGCAATACGTGGTAAAAATTTGGATGAAGTTAAGGCATTAGAAGCTAAGCGTAAAGCAGAAGAACACATTCGTAAAGCACATAGTTCTGTCGATTATGCTCAAGCATCAGCAGAATTAGCAAGAGTAATTGCTAAATTACGTGTTATTGAACTTATGAAAAAAATAAATTAATCCTATAAAAGGATAACCATAAGTAATTTACTTGCAATTATCTTATAAAATTTAGACAAATACAGGGAGTGAGACGCTTTATTTATGTTTCGCTCCCTTTTTATATAGATGTTAAATCTTTTTAAAAAAAAATATATAATTTATTTATTAAATAAATAGTTTCATTGTTACCTAACTGATGGAGTTATTAGGTTTTATGTCTATGAACGCAAAAAGTATTGTGATCCTCGCAGCTGGTAAAGGTACTCGGATGTATTCCGATTTACCAAAAGTTTTATATCCGCTAGCAGGAAAACCCATGCTGCAACATGTTATTGACACATCATTATCGCTTGGAGCATCTAATATTCATTTAGTTTATGGTCATGGTGCTGATTTAATTAAATTAGCTTTAGCTAACCAACCTCTTAACTGGATCTTGCAAACAGAACAGTTAGGAACAGGACATGCAATGCAGCAAGCAGCACCTTATTTTTCTGATAATGAAGATATCTTGATGCTTTATGGTGATTTTCCATTGATTACAAAAGAAACACTTGAAAGATTAATAGAAGCCAAACCTGCTGGAGGAATTAGTTTATTGACGGCAATAGTTAATGAACCAACAGGTTATGGACGTATTATTCGTGGAAAAAATGAAATAATTGGTATTGTTGAACAAAAAGATACAACAGAAGAACAAGCTAAAATTAACGAAATTAATACTGGTATATTAGTTGCTAATGGTGGTGATTTAAAATATTGGTTGAAAAATATTAACAACAATAATATTCAAAACGAATATTATATTACCGATATTATTTCATTGGTGCATAAAAATGGTTCTAAAATAAATTCTATTCATCCTATGAAATTAAGTGAAATGAAAGGAGTGAATAATTGTTTAGAGCTTTCAACACTTGAACGTATTTATCAACAAGAACAAGTAGAAAAGTTATTGTTATCAGGTGTTATGATTATTGACCCTACTCGGTTTGATTTGAGAGGTACATTAAAGCATGGGCGTAATGTAATTATTGATATTAATGTTATTATTGAAGGAGATGTTATACTTGGTAATGATGTGCACATTCATGCTGGATGTATATTAAAAAATTGTACTATAGGTAATAATTCAATTATTAATCCTTATTCAATTATAGAAGTATCAGAATTATCTTCAAGATGTACTGTTGGTCCTTTTGCTTATTTACGTCCTGGAACTAAATTGGCAGAAAAGGTACATGTTGGTAATTTTGTTGAGATTAAAAATAGCACTTTAGGTATTGATTCTAAAGCTCGCCATTTAAGTTATTTAGGGGATGCTGAAATTGGTTGTAATGTTAATGTTGGTGCTGGAACAATAACTTGTAATTATGATGGTGTTAATAAATTCAAAACAACCATTAGTGATAATGTTTTTATTGGTTCAGATACACAATTAATTGCGCCTGTTAGAATTGGTAAAGGAGCAACTATTGGTGCTGGAACAACATTAACTAATAATGTTAAAGAAAATGAACTTGTTATTAGTCGCATTAAACAGCGTCATATTCTTAATTGGCAACGTCCGGTAAAGAAAAAATAATAGAATAAAATACTGATTATGTAAATAATCACTTTATTAGTGAAGTATTTTAATAGTTATGAGTTTTAGAAAAAATAAATTAAAACTTAATATATTAATTAAGTTAAAAACAGAGTATTAAAGGTAATTCTTTTATTTGGAAAAAATTGATGTGTGGAATTGTTGCTGCAGTAGCACAACGTGATATAGCTGAAATTCTTATTGAAGGACTTCGTCGATTAGAGTATCGAGGTTATGACTCTGCAGGTTTAGCTGTAGTTGATAATAAAACTAATTTAACACGATTACGTGAAACAGGTAAAGTTCAGATCTTGATTGATAAAGTAAAAAAACATACCATAATTGGTGGAACCGGTATCGCACATACAAGATGGGCTACTCATGGAAAACCAAGCAAAAAAAATGCCCATCCTCATACATCTGAATATATTTCAGTTGTTCATAACGGAATTATTGAAAATTATCAAAAACTACGTGAATATCTTAAAAAACAAAACTATGTTTTTACTTCAGAAACTGATACTGAAGTTATTGCTCATTTGATTCATTGGGAATTACAAAAAAGTGGCACATTACTCGAAGTGGTACAACGTATTACCCCGCAACTAAAAGGAGATTATGGAATAGTCATAATGGATACTCGTACTCCTGGGTTATTGGTAGCAGCTCGTTCTAGTATTCCTTTAATTATAGGTTTGGGTGTTGGTGAAAATTTTATAGTATCTGATCAATTAGCTCTTTTATCGGTTACACGACGATTTATTTATTTAGAGGAAGGTGATATCGCTCAAATTACTCGTCGAACAGTGCATATTTTAAATCAAAAAGGTATAGAGGTTAAACGAGAACAAATAGAATCTAATATTCAGTATGATAGTGGTGATAAAGGAATTTATCGTCACTATATGGAGAAAGAGATTTACGAACAACCTTTAGCAATAAAAAATACCATGGAAGGGCGCTTTGATCACTATGATCGTGTTATCTTTACTGAATTAAATAAAAAAGCTCAGAATTTATTATCTCATGTTGAATATATTCAAATTGTTGGTTGTGGAACTTCGTATAATGCGGGAATGGTTTCTCGTTATTGGCTTGAATCTTTAGCAGGTATACCCTGTGATGTAGAAATTGCTTCTGAATTCCGTTATCGAAAATTAGCACGACGTAAAAATAGTTTATTAATTACTCTTTCTCAGTCGGGTGAAACAGCAGATACATTAGCTGCATTACGTTTATCGAAAAGTCTTGGTTATCTTGCATCTCTAACGATATGTAATGTTTTAGGTTCATCTTTAGTCCGAGAATCAGATTTTTCATTAATGACAAAAGCTGGAATAGAAATTGGTGTAGCATCGACTAAAGCTTTTACTACTCAATTAACAGTTTTATTATTATTAGTTGCTTATTTAATTCGATTACAGGATAAAAATCTTGCTATTGAAAGAGGAATTGTTCAGGCATTACATGCTCTACCTGCTCGTATTGACAGTATGTTACTACAAAAAAAAATAATTAAAGTTTTAGCGGAAGATTTTTCTGATAAAAACCATGCTCTTTTTCTTGGTCGTGGTGATCAATTCCCAATTGCAGTTGAAGGTGCGTTAAAACTAAAAGAAATTTCTTATATCCATGCAGAAGCCTATGCAGCTGGTGAATTAAAACATGGACCACTAGCACTAATTGATGGTAATATGCCAGTTATTATTATTGCACCAAATAATGAATTACTTGAAAAATTAAAATCAAATATTGAAGAAGTTCGTGCTCGAGGTGGATCACTTTATGTTTTTGCTGATAAAGATGCGGGTTTTGTTGATAGAAAAAATATGAAAATTATTCCATTACCATATGTTGAGGAATTAATTGCCCCTATTTTTTATACTGTTCCTCTCCAATTATTATCTTATTATGTTGCTTTAATTAAAGGAACAGATGTTGATCAACCAAGAAATTTAGCTAAAACTGTAACAGTTGAGTGAATTTACTTTTAAAAAAAATATTTTAAATTATCGTAAATAAATTATTAATTAATAGAATATAATAGATTTATTTTATATTTTTATATATATTCTATACTGTAGATAAATTCTTTAACATAAATTAAATAAAACTTATAAAGTCATATACATAAAATTTTATTCAAATTTATTTTTTAATTATTGATTATCTAAAAAATTTTTTAAATAGTTAATAACTATATACAAGATAATAGCATTATTAAATTTTTCTCACAATTTATTGATTCTCTTATCATTAAATAAATAGAAAATTAATGGAAGAATTAAAGAGAATATAAAAAATTCTTTATAACTTTATTTATTTTCATAGATTATATAATCTAATAAGCAGTTAAGTTGCGAAAGAGGATCAATTAAATAAGATAATGTCAGTTTAAATAATATAAGATTTAAGATCTTATCTCTTTTTGATTAGTTTTTTATTTTATTAATTAACTTTAATTCGGATTAGGTTAGAATTTAAAGTATAGAAAAAATATTCAATAAACTGAATATGTTGCTAAATTAAGCATTAACATAATTTCAACTAGAACTTAAATGGTTTAAGTTCTTTATCATTTTAATATTTTTCTTTTTTATCTATTTACTGGTAACTTTAGTAAATTTTTAAAATACTAGATATTTCTATTTTGTTCTGAAGTATAAAATAGAAATTTTAAAATATATATTTCTTAAAACTTATATATTATCGTTTAAATAAATAATATATAAGAAACTATTTTTTTTACTTTAAAGTATCTTTTTCTTCCATTTCTAATATATATCTTATATATAAAGATTATGTATAGATTTTCATATGATCATTTTTAGATTTTAGCAGAATTTCGTAATTGTATTAGTAGTATTATTTATTGGTGAGTTAATTAATATTTAAATATTGATAAAATTGAGTTTAATAATTACTTCTCTCTATTAAAAACTTTTTCTTACCTCAAAATTTAATAATAGATACAATATTTCAAGAAATTCTAGGAATTTTTAGATAAATTTAGTTAGTTAAGCAACTGAAAAATATTTTCTTCTTGATTCAAAAAATTTTGAACAATTTATTTATTAAACTACAATAGTGGAATTAGGTAATTAGTCCTTGGAGACAGTTTTAGAGAAATATTTCTAATCGATCATATATAAAACTGTAATACTAAAATATGGTGTTTTTATGATAAAAATCATAGAAATAATAGAATATTTCTTAAATAATTTTAATATTATATTTCCAGAAAATTTACTGTTTCTTTTTACTAGAAAAAATAAAATATGATTTGATCTTAAGATGTTATCTTTTAAAGATATTAAATTATCTAACAACACTAAGTTAGAAATTTTGGTTACGTTATTATAAAGTTAGTTAAATAAACTTATTTTGGACAAGACTATTTATTTTCAGTTTTTGTTCCTGAGTTAAGAAGAACTTTAATTTTAATAATTCGTTTCTTAAAAATTAAAAGAATAACTCTTATTTAGAGAGGGGATTTATTAAGTTCAAAAAAACTGAACAAATAAGCAAAATATATAAAACTTCGATAATATTATTCATCGATAAATAAAGTTATTTGTCATTATTAACTATAAAATTTAATAATATATATTTTATCATTAAAAATTTTTATATAATTAATCAGTATTAAATAATATATCTAAATGGTTAATAATTTTAAAAATCATCTGTTATAAACACTAGAATTTTATTTTAAAAAAATCCAGACTGAATATAATACAATATGAAAAATATAGGATTTATTGGTTGGAGAGGTATGGTTGGTTCTGTTTTATTGCAACGTATGGTTGAAGAAGGTTATTTTGATAACATTAATCCTATTTTTTTTAGTACTTCACAGTATGGTACTATTGCGCCAAAATATGGTCAATGTCAAGGAACATTACAAAATGCTTTCAATTTTGATGTATTAAAAGAATTAGAGGTAATAATCAGTTGTCAGGGGGATGACTATACTAATCAAATTTACCCTAAACTACGTACTATTGGTTGGTCAGGTTATTGGATAGATTCATCATCTTCCTTACGAATGAATGAGGATAGCATCATTATTCTCGATCCTATTAATCGTCAATATATTGATCAAGGTTTAAATAAAGGGATAAAAACTTTTGTTGGTGCTAATTGCACAGTCAGTTTAATGTTAATGGCTTTAGCTGGATTATTTGCTGAAAACTTGATTGAATGGGTTTCTGTTGCAACCTATCAGGCAGCTTCTGGTGCAGGTTCTCGTAATATTCGTGAATTATTACTTCAAATGGGAGAGTTATATTCACAAGTTTCTAATGAACTACAAAATCCCGCAATAAGTATCTTATCAATTGAAAAAAAAATAACTGATTTTATACGAAGTGGAAAAATAATTTCTGAAAATTTTAGTGTACCATTAGCTGGTAGCTTAATTCCATGGATAGATAAACAATTACTAAATGGACAAAGCCGTGAGGAATGGAAAGGACAGGCAGAAACTAACAAAATTTTAAATACTAGTTTTCATAATACTATTGCTATTGATGGTTTATGTGTTCGTATCGGTTCGTTACGATGCCATAGTCAAGCGTTTACTCTTAAATTAAAAAAAAATATTCCTACTGAGGATGTTCAGCAAATTTTAGCTGAACATAATGATTGGGTACGCGTTATTCCTAATGATCCTGAGTCAACTATCCAAGAATTAACTCCTAGTGCAGTAACAGGAACATTAAATATCCCAATCGGGCGTTTACGTAAATTAAATATGGGGCCAAAATATTTATCTGCTTTTACGGTTGGTGATCAATTATTATGGGGGTCAGCAGAGTCTTTACATCGCATGTTAAAAATATTAGATGATTTTATTTAACTTAATTTTCCAAAGTTAAAAACAGATTTTTGGATTTACTTAAAGTTTAAATATCTATATTTTCTGCTTTTAATGCGTTTTCTTCAATAAAAACTCTACGTGGCTCAACCTCTTCACCCATTAATGTAATAAATAATTTGTCAGTTGTAATAGCATCTTTAATAGTAACACGCATCATACAGCGTGTATCTGGATTCATAGTCGTTTCCCATAATTGCTCTGGATTCATTTCACCTAATCCCTTATAACGTTGGACAAGCAATCCACGTCGAGATTCTTTTAATAACCAGTTTAATGCATCTTGAAAAGACGAAATATTTTTTCGACGTTCTCCTCTTTCCACATATGCACCATCCTCAATCAAATATCCTATTAGTTTACCGATTTTAGTAATGTATCTATATTCAATACCATGAATAAAATTCAAATCTAGATGATAATCCATGTCAACGCCATTAGTTTTAATACGTAAAACCGGTTCAAATAATTTGAGTTCATGATTTTCATTAATATAATAGCTATAAATACTACCATGTTCTTCATTATCGTTTAAACGTTTAACTAACATATTAATCCAATTTTTTACTTTTTCTTTATCTTTTAAATTATTTACTACTAGCGTAGGCTGGTAAATAAGATTATTTAATAAAGCAAAAGGATAGATACGTTCTAAATTTTTTATATTTTTTTTAATAGAATTATAATCAATAATTAATTTTTCTAATCGTTTACCTTTTAATGCAGAAGAATGAGGGCTTGTGTAGATTGCTGCATTATCTAATGCAATTGAAATTAAATATTCATCCATAGCCTCATCATCTTTAATATATTTTTCTTGTTTACCTCTTTTTATTTTATATAAAGGTGGTTGAGCAATATAAATATGCCCTCGCTCAATAATTTCTGGCATCTGACGATAAAAAAAAGTTAATAACAATGTCCGAATATGAGAACCGTCAACGTCTGCATCAGTCATAATAATAATGCTATGATAACGTAATTTATCAGGATCATATTTATCTCGTCCAATACCACATCCTAAAGCAGTTATTAATGTTACAACTTCTTGAGAGGAAAGCATTTTATCGAAACGGGCTTTTTCAACATTAAGGATTTTACCTTTTAATGGTAAAATTGCCTGATTTTTTCTGTTACGTCCCTGTTTAGCAGAGCCTCCTGCAGAATCACCTTCTACTAAATAAAGTTCTGATAAAGCAGGATTACGTTCTTGGCAGTCAGCTAATTTTCCCGGTAATCCTGTTAGGTCAAATGAACCTTTACGCCGAGTCATTTCTCGTGCTTTACGTGCAGCTTCGCGGGCTCGTGCAGCATCAATGATTTTGCTAATAATAATTTTGGAGTCATTGGGATTTTTTAATAAATATTCTAAAAGTTTCTCATTCATCAATGTTTCAACAACAGTCTTCACTTCTGAAGAAACTAACTTATCTTTCGTTTGCGAGGAAAATTTTGGATCTGGAACTTTAACTGAAAGAACAGCAATTAAACCTTCACGAGCATCATCACCAGTGGCATTAATTTTTGCTTTTTTCTGATAACCTTCTTTATCCATATAACTGTTTAATGTACGTGTCATTGCAGCACGAAAACCAATGAGATGGGTTCCTCCATCTCGTTGTGGAATATTATTAGTAAAACAATAAACATTCTCCTGAAAGCCATCATTCCATTGCATAGACATTTCTACAGTAATACCATCTTTTTCAGCAAAAAAATAAAAATTATTTGGATGAATCGGAATTTTATTTTGACTTAAGTGCTTTACGAAAGCTTGAATTCCACCTTCATAATGAAAATATTCTTTTTTATTATTACGTTCATCGAATAAACAAATGGATATTCCGGAATTGAGAAAAGAGAGTTCACGTAATCGTTTTTCCAAAATATCGTATTCAAATTCAGTAACCGTTTTAAATATTTTCAAACTAGGCCAAAAACGAATATAGGTTCCAATCTGATCGGTTTCTCCAACAATAGTTAAAGGGGATTGCGGAACACCTAATTTGTAGATCTGTTCATAAATTTTTTTATCACGTCGGATCAATAATTCTAACTTTTCTGATAAAGCATTAACAACTGAAACACCAACACCATGTAATCCACCAGAAACTTTATATGAATTATTATCGAATTTGCTTCCAGAATGAAGAACTGTCATAATAACCTCTGCAGCAGAAACACCTCCTTCTTCATGAATATCAGTCGGAATACCTCGACCATTATCGAAAACCGAAACAGAATTATCAGTATATATAGTTACGATAATATCAGTGCAATATCCCGCTAAAGCTTCATCAATAGCGTTATCAACAACCTCAAAGACCATGTGATGAAGACCTGTACCATCATCGGTATCACCAATATACATTCCTGGGCGCTTACGAACCGCATTTAGCCCCTTTAATATCTTGATGCTTGAGGAATTATATGTATTTGACATCAACGTTTCTCGCTAATTTTTAATTTTATAATTGAAGTTGTATATTGCCATGTTTTAGGAGAAACGTCTTGCTATTTCAATCTAATTTATCTTTAACTTGCGAGAT
Source organism: Arsenophonus sp. (assembly GCA_046530785.1). Taxonomy (GTDB): domain Bacteria; phylum Pseudomonadota; class Gammaproteobacteria; order Enterobacterales; family Enterobacteriaceae; genus Arsenophonus. Next base: position 25,298 of record JBHEQT010000005.1, on the reverse strand, counting down.
GATTAATTTCTCTGACGAAAACTTAAAATTTGTTGATTTTAGTTTTTCATATTATGATTAAATTCATCATGAATAAGTATCTATTAAAATAACGTAAATATATTTTATTCATTTTAAGTTTATAAAGCTTTATATAAAATTTATAAAAAATAAAAAGTAAAATTAAAATTTAAATAAATCTTCTTTATTCTACCTATCCGAAGGCGTTACTTTTTTAAAATAATATTACTAATTTAACTAGTAATTCTTCTATTTTATCTTTGATTATGAAGAGTAAAAGTACGATTACTATATAAAATAGGTTGATAAAGATCATTGACTTTTCTTGAATTATTTTTATCTATACTGCAAAAAAGTTAGTTTTGCAACCTTTATTTTAATTTTTAAACAGCAATTCTTTCGAAAAAAGATGAATATTTTTGATTAGAAAGAAAACTATGATACTTGATCATAACTTAATGTTTTTAGGAAATTAAATGGATAATATCCCCCATTTAATTGTTTCTTCCTTCCATTTAATACTTTTTATGACATTGCGTTCTATGATTAATATTAAAAATTAATAACTATAGAACCACATTTTAATAATTACAGTTTCGATGATTTATATTGCAAAGTCATGATATATCGATATATATTAACTAGTTATTTTCTTATATATATTTTTGTATTTTTCGAAAAATCTATTTTTAATACCACTGGAATGTCGCTTTTAAGAAATAAAATTATTTACAATAATCTAAAAAATAAAAAAATTATAAGACGATATTGTCTAAATCTCGTATTTCTTAATTTTAATAAAATAATCAGAACATAATAGTAAAATTTGCTAATCATGTTTTTTAAAAATTTCTCTGGTTGATTTTTTTACTTATCTCTTCCAAAATTAAAAAGGATAAGTATGAGAATAGTGAAATTAACTTCTTTATAAGAAGAAAGAGTAAAAGAGAAGCTTAATTTTAACTTTTCATCTTTCTCATTAATCTTAGAAAATATTAGTTGTTTAAGAAAATAAAACATTAAATAATGAACTTAACTTACTTAAAGAGAAACAGAGAGTCTCTCTGACATCATAAAATTAATCTATTGTTAATTATCCAGAAAAATTCTCATATCAAAATTTTTCTTACTAGCTTAGTTATATTTACTTAAAAATCAAAGATTTACATTTATAAATTTATCAAATATTTTTTGAAATTATGATGAGATGAAGTAAGAGAATATTTTTTAATATTCATTTTCTTGTTTTTTATCTCTTGGAGTAAAACATATCTATACTACAAGGCGTTTTATTATTCAAACATGCCTTATAACTGTATTTATATACATAATGATTCCATTTATTTTCTATTTAAATAAATAATTTTTTTCGGAAGAAGTGTCTCATTATAAATAGTTATCTCTTAGAACTAAAATTAACTATAATACTAAATTAATAAAACTTATATCCCTTACACAGGATGGAGTGAGGGATATTTTTTATAATTTGCATAAATTAAATTAATATATAAGTATAATTAATTATATTAATATTATTAATTTTCATTAAATGAAATAATTCCCATTATTTAATTAATAAAAAATATCAAATAGTTAATATTATCAATTTTTTATTATTTTAGTTAAATATTAGTTATATTGTTAAGTTCTTAAAAAATTTTTCACACTGGCTAAAAAGCTATTTGAACGAGGGCTATTCTTACTAGCACCTTCACCATTCAAAGATTCACCAAATTCTTTCAATAATGCTTTTTGTTTTTCATTTAATTTAACTGGAGTTTCCACAAGAATTCGACACATTAAATCACCCTTAATAGAATTACGAACAGTTTTAACACCTTTCCCTTTCATACGAAAAATTTTTCCTGTTTGTGTTTCAGGTGGAATTTTAAGACTTACTCTACCATCAAGTGTCGGTACATCAATTTCACCTCCAAGCGCTGAAACTGTAAAATTAATTGGTACTTCACAATATAAGTTATTACCATCTCTCTCAAAAATAGTATGTTTTGTTACATTAATCTGAACATATAGATCACCGGATTGAGAATTATTTTCACCAGCTTCACCTTCACCATTCAATCGAATACGATCACCAGTATTAACCCCTGATGGAATTTTTATTGATAAAGTTTTATATTTTTCCACTCGACAATGACCATGACATTTACTGCAAGGTTCTTTGATAATTTGACCTCGTCCATAACAAGTTGGACAAGTTTGTTGAACTGCAAAAAATCCTTGCCGGATCTGAACTTGTCCTACACCATGACAAGTTGAGCAATTTTCTGGTTTAGTTCCTGGTTTAGCTCCATTTCCTTTACAAATATCACATTTTTCCAAAGTCGGAATACGAATTTCTTTATTAATACCACGAACTGCTTCTTCTAAAGTTAATGTAATCTTGTATTGAAGATCAGAACCACGTGCCGATCTCTGTCGTCTGTTTCCACCAAAAATATCACCAAATACATCACCAAAAATATCACTAAAATCACTAGAAGAAGAAAAACCTTTTGTAAATCCGCTATTTACACCACCTTGCTCAAAAGCTGTATGTCCATATTGATCATAAGCAGCACGTTTTTGTATATCAATTAAAATTTCATAAGCTTCTTTAATTTCTTTAAATTTACTTTCTGCTTCCTTATCACCCTGATTACGATCTGGATGATACTTCATTGCTAGTCGTTTATATGCTTTTTTAATCTCTTTTTCGTCAGCCGTTTTAGTAACTCCTAAAACTTGATAATAATCTCTTTTTGCCATATTTGTTTTACCCTTAATACACAGAAACGGGCGTAGAGTTCCCTCAACGCCCGTAATTCGGTTTTTAGTAACAGAGAAGAAATAATTTCATTAATAATGTTGCTTTACCAGTAAAAAGGCAACTATTTTTTATCTTTATCCTTATCCTTGATTTCTTCAAATTCAGCATCAACAACATTATCATCCTGTTTAGGTTGGGAGACTGTGCCTGTATCAGTGTTACTTTTTCCTGTTTGAGCTTTTTGTTGAGATAGCTCAAGTAGTTTTGATGAAGCTTCAACTAAAACTTTAATTTTTTCTTCAATCAGAGATTTATTTTCACCTTTCAGGGCTGTTTCAAGTTCAGAAATATTTTTCTGTATTTTGATTTTATCATCACCAGGTAACTTCTCAGCTACTTCTTCGATTTGTTTACGAGTACTATGAACTATTTGATCAGCTTGATTACGTACTTGAACTAACTGTTCAAATTTAAGATCTGCTTCTGCATTTGCTTCTGCATCATTGACCATTTTTTGAATCTCATCTTCTTTTAGACCAGAAGATGCCTTAATAGTAATCTTTTGTTCTCGCCCAGTATTTTTGTCTTTAGCTGACACATGCAAAATACCATCAGCATCAATATCAAAAGTAACCTCAATTTGAGGTATACCACGAGGTGCCGCTTGAATACCATCTAAATTGAACTGTCCTAATGACTTGTTATCACTTGAGCGTTTACGTTCTCCTTGTAATACATGAATAGTTACTGCTGATTGGTTATCTTCTGCCGTTGAAAATACCTGACTATGTTTAGTTGGAATAGTGGTGTTTTTAGTAATTAATGTTGTCATTACTCCTCCCATAGTTTCAATACCTAAAGATAATGGGGTCACATCAAGTAACAAGACATCTTTCACATCACCTGCTAATACACCACCTTGTACTGCCGCACCAATAGCAACCGCTTCATCAGGATTAACATCTTTACGAGGTTCTTTACCAAAGAAGTCAGCAACTGCTTTTTGTACCATTGGCATGCGAGTCTGACCACCAACCAAAATAACGTCGTTTATATCATTAACATTTAATCCTGCATCTTGAAGAGCAACTTTCAGTGGCTCCATTGATTGTTTAACTAAATCTTCAACTAATGATTCAAGTTTCGCTCGAGTCATTTTAATATTCATATGCTTCGGACCACTTGCATCTGCTGTAATATAAGGAAGATTAATTTCTGTTTGTTGAGCAGAAGAGAGTTCAATTTTTGCTTTTTCTGCTGCTTCTTTTAAGCGTTGCATTGCTAATGGGTCATTGCGAAGATCAAAACTTTTTTCTTTCTTAAATTCATCAACTAGATAATTGATCAAACGATTATCAAAATCTTCACCACCTAAGTGAGTATCACCATTAGTTGCCAGGACTTCATAAGTTTTTTCACCATCGACCTCATCAATTTCGATAATTGAAATATCAAAGGTACCACCACCTAAGTCATATACCGCAATAGTACGATTACCTACTTCACGATCTAAACCATAAGCAAGTGCTGCTGCCGTTGGTTCATTAATAATGCGTTTTACATCTAAACCAGCAATACGCCCCGCATCTTTAGTCGCTTGACGCTGAGCGTCATTAAAATAAGCAGGCACAGTAATAACAGCTTCAGTAACGGATTCACCCAAATAATCTTCTGCTGTTTTTTTCATTTTTTTTAAAACCTCAGCGGAAATCTGAGGAGGAGCCATTTTCTGCTTTTTAACATTCAACCAAGCATCACCATTATCTGCAGAAATTATTTTATAAGGCATAATGGAAACGTCCCGTTGAACTTCTTCATCTTCAAAACGACGTCCAATTAAACGCTTAATAGCAAAAAGTGTATTTTGTGGATTTGTTACTGCTTGCCGTTTTGCCGGCTGACCCACAAGAATTTCTCCATCTTGACTATAAGCAATAATAGAAGGTGTGGTACGGTCACCCTCACTGTTTTCCAACACTCGTGCTTTTACTCCATCCATAATAGCTACACAAGAGTTAGTTGTACCTAGGTCAATCCCAATAATTTTACCCATCTAAACTGCCTCCAAAGGGAAATTCTTAACCAATCTAATTACAACCTATATGAGGCTCAATAAACTTTTTTCAAGGGATTTTCCCATTACTTCAAAAAAAATCTATTAATTTATTACTTTGTGATAAATTAATAGATTGCATATTATTGATAATAATCAATATCGCAAATTGATAATTATATAAAGTGAAAAATTTTTAACAAAAAACTATCATAGAAATTATATTTAATAATATTTAGAACAATGCATGAGTTCAAATAAAATTATCAATCTACATTTTCATTAGATTTAATAATTTTTGTTATGACAGCGATTTGATGGAATATAAATAATAAATTTCTTTTCTTATAACTAAGAAAAGAAATTTTCTTAAAATAAAGGTAATTTATTAATAAATATAAAATAATAAATTTTATTAATTCTAAGGTTAGTTTTATAAAAAATGATTTTTATATAATATTTTATATAAAAACATAAAACTAAAATTTAAATAAATTTTCTGATTTTATCTATGAGAAGCTTTATTTTTTTTAAAATAGTGTTATTAGTGTTAACTAGTAACATTCTAGTTTTACTTTTGATTATGAAGAGTAAAAGTACGATTACCACATAATATAAGTTGATAAAGATCATTGATATCTCTTGAATTATTTTATCTGTACTATAAAAAATTAGTTTTACAAACTTTATTTTAATCTTTAAACAGTAATTCTTTCGCAAAAAAAAAGATGAATAATTGTGATTAGAAAGAAAACTATGATACTTGATCAATACCTAATTTTTTTAGAGAAATATGTGGTTAGGATATATGCATTTTATTTTTTTTCCTTTATTTAATACTTTCTATGTTATTGCGTTCTACGAACAATAAATAAACAATTAATAATTATAGAACTACATTCTAATAATTATACGTTTTGATGATTTGTATTGCAAAGTTATGATCTATCGATATACATAACTAATTCTTTGCCTATATATATTTTGTATTTTTCGAAAAATCTATTTCTTAGTAGTACTGGAACGTCACTTTTAAGAAATGAAATTATTTACGATAATCTAAAAAATAAAAAATTATAGAAAATATTGTTTAAATTTTGTGTTTCTAAACTTTAATAAAATAATCAGAATCTAATAGTAAAAATTTGCTAATCATGGTTTTTAAAAATTTTTCTGGTTTCTTTTTCTACTTATCCTTTCCAAGATTATAAAAATGAATATGAGAATAGTGAAATTAACTTTTTATAAGAAGAAAGAGTAAAAAAGCAGCTTAATTTTAATCTCTCATCTTTCTCATTAATCTTAGAAAAGATTAGATTCTTAAGCAAATAAGATTTATTAAATAATGGACTTAATTTTTTTAAGAAAAGTAGACAAAAATTTATCTGAGATTCATAGAAACTAATTTATTGTTAATTATACTCAGAAAAATTTGCATATCAAAATTTTTCCCTGCTGGTTCAGTTTCTTTACTGAAAGGAAATTAATTATTTCATTTATAGATTTATCAGATATATATTTTGTATAAAATTATACTGAAATGAAGTAAGAGCATTTTTTGATATTCATTACTTCTTTGTATCTGTTAGATAATTTTTAGTTACTATAAAGGTATTTCATTATTCAAATAAATACTATAACTCTCTCTAAAGAGAGAGACGAATATCCTATTCATACTTTTATTTAAATTAAATAGTTTTTTCGGAAAACGTGTTTTATATAGAAATTTTCTTTTAGTATTAAAAGTAACATATAATTAGTAGATTAATATTGTCGTTTTTAAGAAATTTCGAAGATTGACTGTATTTTACATTTTTGACAATATAAAATATTAGAATAAAGTAAACAAAAAATATCATAGAATTTTAATATTATAAACGTATTGGCATAACAACATAAGTTGTTCGCTTATTAGTTACATCTTGGATTTGTACACTTGAATTTGAATCAGTGAATAAAAAATTAACCTTGTCACATTTTAGTATATTTAATATATCGAGAATATAACTTACATTAAAACTAATTTCTATTACAGAATTTTGATAATATACATCAATAATTTCTTCTGATTCTTCTTGTTCTAAATTGGTTGTTGTAATTTTAAGTTTATTTTCACTTATATGAAGGCGAACACCACGATATTTTTCATTTAATAATATTGCTGCTCGTGAAAATGCTTGTTTTAATTTATGACAATCTGCAGTCAATAATTTATCTGGATTTTTAGGTAAAACACGTCGATAATCAGGAAAACGTCCATCAATAAGTTTTGAAGTAAAAATAAAATTACCAATATGGGCTTGGATATTATTACTACCAATCTGTAACTTAAGTAACTCGTTTCTACTATCCAGTAATCGCATAAATTCCCCCACACCTTTTCGAGGAACAATCGCTGAAAAAGTTGGTAAATCCTCATCAATGTTAAGCGAACAAACAGATAAACGATGTCCATCGGTAGCGATAGTTCGTAATTCTTGACCTTCAGTTTCAAACAGCATTCCATTAAGATAATAGCGAACATCTTGGAATGCCATTGAAAATTGAGTAGATTCAATTAGATATTTTAACATAGTTTGAGGTACTTTAAATTCAACTTCATTTTTCCAATTATTTATATTTGGAAAATCAGAAGAGGGAAGAGTTGAAAGTAAAAAGCGAGTACAACCAGAATGTATAAGAAGACGATTTCCTTCAGTAGAGACTTTAATTTTTGAATTATCTGGTAATCTACGCAAGATATCAAAAAATTTACGAGAAGGTACAGTAATTGAACCATTTTCACCTGGATCTATTAATTTTACTTTTGCTACCATTCCTACTTCTAGATCTGTACTTGTTAATGAAAGTTTTTTTTCAGTAACTTGTAATAATAAGTTACCTAAGATAGGTAATCTAGGGCGCGCACTAAGTGGGCTATTGATTTTTTGGAGTGGATTAAGTAATTGTTCACGTTCAATAGTAAATTTCATAGTGTCAGGATGATTAATATTCTAGTTAAGTTAGAAAATCCTCTTTAATGTCGTGATTTTCTTTCCGTAATTGCTCGATTTTTCGACAAACATGTGAAATACATTTGTATGGATTTTATCTTTCATAAAGAATCCAAAAATTTTGGATAAACTATCATTTTTTAGTTTTTTGATAATGCTATTTACTATTTACCTCAGACGCAGATATAGAAATAAGAGCATCACTTAAATAACAAATTAGCAATTTTATTTTTTTTAATATTCAGAAACTGGTTTTGAATATAATTAATAATTATAATATCATATTTTTAATAACAGTAGATCTTGCAATGTTTCGTGAACAAAATCAATGGTAATTTTACATGACCGATAAAATTAGAATTAGCGATAACACGATTTTTAATGCTTCTTTCTAACTCTTGAATATTTGATCAAAATTTTTAGAAATAAAAATAAAACTTCATTAGGAATTTATATTAAAATTTCTTTCTATTTTTATCAGAAAAATAACTCATACTTCCAATTCTGATAATTTAATAAAAGAAATTAATCTTCATCTAAAATAAGATTTTTGTCGATCTTTTAAATCCAATCAATTTCTTTAGGATTAGGAGATATCGATTCGATCTAAGCTTAAAATGATTTTCTTTTTATCTTTGAATAAAATATTGAACGTATGCATACGATCTTATTGAGAGCGTTCTTTATTAGTAAAACTGTAGATTTCATCAATTAATAATGTATCTATAGAACAATAATAATTTTTACGATTTTCAATCGTATTCTTATTATAAACTTTATTATATCTTAAATAAAACGTTCAGAATTCATAGCAAACTACTTTTAAATTTTCTTTATAATTTATGAGTATTTTACTTACTATATATAAAGGTGAATTTAATGTTTAATTGCTTCTACCATAAAGAAAAACTATAAAATTCATCAGAATTGTCTATTACTTAATTAACAGAAAATTCAATCAATTTACTAGTTTGATTTATATTCGACAAAATTATTGAATATGTGATCAGGGTTCATATTTGAACGATTGGTAATTTTAAATTGACCATTTATATTAATCCAATATAGGATTTATTATTGAATTTATTAATCTTTAAAAAATTATTTTTTGTTATATAAAAAATTTCTTCCATTATTTTCGGTTTACATTACCAATATTAAATTTTAAAAATGGAAACATAAGAACTACAAAAATAATTTAATAATATATTAATTTTTATTAATTTATACATTCTAATTAAATGCAATAAAAATCAATTAGGAAAATAGAGTGCTAATGCGTTATCACTTAATACTTTTTCTGGAAAGATTGATATTTAGATGTTTGAATTTTGTGATAGATAAACTCATTTTGCAATTTTGCAAAACAATGATGTAAAAATAGCAATAACAAAATAGATTTCTTTTTAATTAAAGGGAATAAAAAATTATTGAATTGAGTAAAGAATAAAACTATTAATATATCAAAATATATCAAAAATTTTCATGATAAACTATATCTAGTCTCTAGAATTTATGATCCTCAGTATCACTATATAATAAGATTATAGTGGAAAATTTGAGTAATTTCTTCACTTTTTTAACAATTTTAGCGATTTTATCTAAAGGATAAAATTTAAAAATCAAAAATATATAAATGAATAAAAAGAAATAAAGGATGCTAATATATTTATGTAGAGATATATAAATAGTTAGTAACATATAATTTTAGATCAAAGTTGACAACTGTTTTTTATTTTTAATAGTTAGGGAAATAGATTTCATTTCTAATGAAATCTATTAAGGGATATTTGTAAAAAATTTATTCATTCTCATGTTGTTTTATAAAAAATTATTTTTATGAATATTATATAAAATAAAAAGTAAAACTAAAATTTAAATAAACCTTCTTTAAGCTATTATATAGTTATCTAAAATCTATCATTCTTTTAAAATCGATGGGATATTATTTAATTTAACTAGAAACTCTTTTTTATTTTTTACTCCTCCTTTTCTAGGAATAAATAATGCGGGGGATTTACCCAGATAAATAAATTTTGATAAAGATTAATATTTATCAAACTATTTCATCTATTAAGAAAGAATTTATTTTTCGGAATTCTATTTTAATTCTTAAATAGAATTTTCTTTCTAAGAAAAATTCATATTCCTAATTAGAAAAAACTGTGTAATATTGATTTATATTAATTTTTTAAAAAAAATAATATATATTTTTAATCACTTTCTTTTTAATTTTTAATTTTTATTCTATTTCGTTTGCTGAATATAATAATGATGCATAATCATATAAAAACGATATTTCCTGAATTTTGAGGTTGTGTATATTACCAGGATTATTAATCTATCGAAATATATAACTAATTTTTTCAACATATATTCTCTCTATATTTTTCGAAAAATCTATTTTCTAGGAAAAATAAAAGGTTACTTAGAAAAAAATAAAAATACTTTTAATAATTATAGATGGTTTCATAAAAACAGAAAATAAATTTAATATTTTCTAGTTTTTAGAAATGAATTAGAATCTTCCGTCCAGTATTGTTAATTTTTTTCTAAAAAGAAAAATTCCATACTAATTCTTTTGATTTTTAAAAAATTTTTCACGAATTATGGAAAAATAAATACGAGGATTTTGATTTAATTTTTTATAGTAACTTTTCAAAATTGAGAATAAGTTTGATTTTAATTCGAATCTCCTCCCCGCCCTATATAGGCGATCCGGAGGGATAATATTAATTTCTTGAAAATAAGATACTTAAGTAAATGGATTTAAATTACTTTAAGATAGACTTTTGTCTATCTGAGATCATGAGATTAATCTATTATTAATTACAGTCAGAAAAATTTGTATATCAAAATTTTCCTACTAGTTCAGTTTCTTTACTGAAAGGAAATAAATTATTTTCATTTATAGATTTATCAAATATATATTTTGTATAGAATTTCAATGGAATGAAGTAAGAGTATTTTCTAATATCTATTGCTATTTTTATCTGTGAGATAATCTCTATTGCTACAAGGAGTTTCATTATTCAAATACATCTTATAACCTTATTTTTAGAAGCATAATTAATTATTTCATTTATTCTTTTATTTAAATTTAAATAGTTTTGTTTGAGAAATTATTTTACATAAAAGTTTTCTTTTTATATTAGAACTACAGATAATACTATCTTGATAGAATCTTAAGTTGCTTCTTCTTGTTAAGAAGAATATATTTTAAGAAAAATAGAATAAAACTTAAATTTTGTATTACTTAGTATTGAGAATAAAGACAAGCTTTACTTTTTGCATTGCGTAATATTAAGTATTTTATTACAATTTTCCTCTTTAATATATCTTCTTTTGTTAAAATAAATATATCAGTATTGTTTTTTATCCACTGGTCATTTTTAAGAATTTACTGAATAAGTAATAACTATTTATTAAGTTAGGTAAGATACTATGAAACGCACTTTTCAACCGTCCGTACTAAAGCGTAACCGTTCTCATGGTTTTCGTGCTCGCATGAGAACTAAAAATGGTCGTCAAATTTTAGCTCATCGTCGTGCTAAAGGTCGTACTCGTTTGACCGTTTCTTCAAAGTAAGAAACCTGTAGAAGTAATTATGTTTGCTTTTCCTAGAGAGTTGAGATTATTAACTCCAAAGTATTTTGATTATGTCTTTCAGCAACCACAACGGGTGAGTTCTCCAGAAATCACTATTCTTGGTCGCTTTAATGAGCTGAGATATCCGCGTATTGGTCTTACTATCGCAAAAAAAAATGTTAAACGAGCTCATGAAAGAAATCGTATTAAGAGACTAACGAGAGAATATTTTCGTTTACATCAGAAGGAGTTTCCTTCGATGGATTTTGTGATTTTAGTAAAAAAAGGGGTTGATAATTTAAATAATCAAGAAATTATCAAAATATTAGGAAAATTATGGCATCGTCACTGTCGTTTGGCGCGAGGATTTTAATTTTAGTGATAAAAGGTTATCAATTGATAATAACGCCGTTATTAAGACCTCGCTGCCGTTTTAATCCAACTTGCTCACAATATGCAATCGAAGTATTATATCGATTTGGAATGATAAAAGGAGGTTGGTTAATAATTCGGCGCTTATTAAAATGTCATCCTTTACATAAGGGTGGAGACGATCCTGTTCTACCTATAAAGAATAAGGATAATAGAGAATATTAATAATGAATTCGCAACGCAATCTTTTATTCATAGCTTTGCTATTTTTTTCTTTTTTAATTTGGAAGATATGGGAAAGTGATAAGATACAAACTATTACAAAGAATGACCAAATTGTAAACCAAATGAATATTTTAAGTCTTGATGATCAAGCTAATTTAATTAATGAAAAAGATAAATTTATTAAAATAAAAACGGATGTTCTTGAATTACGAGTTAATACACGAGGTGGAGATATTTATGAGGCTTATCTTTTGCATTATAGTAAAAGATTACACTCATCTAGTCCATTTCGTTTATTGGAAACTACTAAAGATTTTATTTATCAAGCGCAGAGCGGCTTAATCGGTCAGGATGGTCCAGATAACCCTGTTTACAATAATGGGTTTCGTCCTTTATATTTCTCAACTTCAACAAATTACGTTTTGCAAGATGGAAAAGATGAACTATGTGTTCCTCTTACCTTTATTGGTAAGGATGGTGTGGTTTATCAAAAAAAATACATATTAAAACGTAGTAAATATAGTGTATCTGTAGAATACAATATTGACAACAATAGTTTAAAACCATTGACAGTAGTTTTTTTTGGTCAATTAAAACAGACTATAGATCTACCAAAAGAACGTGATACTACAAGTAATAATTTCATTTTACATACATATCGTGGTGCAGCGTATTCTTCTGATAAAGAAAATTATAAAAAATATAGTTTCAGTGAAATTACTAATAATGATTTGAACGTTAATACTAAAAGTGGTTGGGTAGCAATGTTACAGCAATACTTTGCTACAGCATGGATTCCTACTTATCACAATCAAAATACCTTCTATACAATCCATTCAGATAAAAATATTGCTATTATTGGTTATAAGAGTTCCCCGATAATAGTAGAAGCTAATAGTAAAAAAAAATATTTTTCAACGTTGTGGATAGGTACTGAATTACAATCAGAAATGGCAGAACTTACACCTTATTTAGATTTAACTGTTGATTATGGTTGGCTTTGGTTTATTTCTCAACCGTTATTTAAATTATTGAAATTTATTTATAGTTTTATTTGTAATTGGGGATTTTCTATCATTGTTATTACTTTTATTCTTCGGGGAATTATGTATCCTTTAACAAAAGTACAATATACTTCAATGGCAAAAATACGTCTATTACAACCTAAACTTTTAGCAATAAAAGAACGGATTGGTGATGATAAACAACGTATAAGCCAAGAAATGATGATTCTTTATAAAGAAGAAAAAGTAAATCCATTAGGTGGATGTCTTCCTTTATTAATTCAGATGCCTATTTTCCTTGCTTTATATTATATGTTAATAGGTTCTGTTGAGCTACGTCATGCTCCATTTATTGGTTGGATCCAAGATTTATCAGATAAAGATCCATATTATATTTTACCGTTGTTAATGGGTTTAACAATGTATATTATTCAGAAAATGTCTCCAACGACAGTAACTGATCCTATACAACAAAAGATTATGAGATATATGCCTGTTATTTTTACTGTATTTTTCTTGTGGTTTCCTTCAGGTTTAGTTTTATATTATATAGTAAGTAACCTAGTAACGATTATCCAGCAACAAATTATTTATCGTGGATTAGAAAAACGTGGTTTACACAATCGTAAAAAAAAATAAATTATTGTATTTTATTACTTAGGGTTAATGAAAATAAAAAAATAAAAATATATCAAAGTTTGAGGCTGAGAGGTTTATGATTTTTTTATTAATTCTTTTCTTAATATTCTAAGAGAGTAGAATGAATACATATACCAAGAATGATACAATCATTGCACAGGCAACTCCACCTGGAAGAGCTGGGATTTGTATCTTACGAATATCAGGTCCAAAAGTTATTGATGTTTCAAGAACTATTTTAGGAAAATTACCTCATCCACGTTATGCGAATTACCTTCCTTTCTATGATATCAATGGCGAAGTTTTGGATAAAGGAATTGCACTTTATTTTCCTGCACCTAATTCATTTACCGGTGAAGATGTTCTTGAATTACAAGGACATAGTGGTCCGGTAATTATTGATTTATTAATTAAGAGAATTTTAGCTATAGATGAAATTCGTATTGCCAATCCAGGTGAATTTTCTGAAAGAGCTTTTCTTAATAATAAGATAGATTTAATTCAAGCGGAAGCTATTTCTGATTTAATAGATGCGAATAGTGAACAAGCTGCTCGTTCAGCGATAAATTCCTTACAAGGAGTTTTTTCACAACAGATTTATGAAATGGTAGAAACACTCACTAAATTGCGTATTTACGTTGAAGCAACAATTGATTTTCCAGATGAAAAAATTGATTTCCTATCTGATGGTAAGATAGAGATAAAATTAAATGAGGTGATATCCTATTTAGATGAAATTTATTTAAAAGCTTATCAAGGGAATTTATTACGTGAGGGAGTGAGAATTGTTATTACTGGACAACCAAATGCAGGTAAATCTACTTTGTTAAACACGCTATCTGGTCGTAAAACAGCGATTGTAACAAATACTGCCGGTACAACCAGAGATGTATTACATGAATATATTCATATTGAAGGAATTCCATTACATATTATTGATACAGCTGGTTTACGTGAAGCGACAGATGAAGTTGAGAAAATAGGTATTGAACGAGCTTGGAAGGAAATAGAGCAAGCAGATCATATATTATTTTTGGTGGATAGCAAAACAACAAAAGAAACTGAACTTGAGGAAATTTGTTCTGAGTTTAAAGAAAGATTGATCAAATTTTTACCTATTACAATTATTAGAAATAAAGTAGATATAACTGATGAACCAATATCGATAACAAAAGTTGATAATTACACAGTTATTCGCCTTTCAGCTTACCAAAAAAAAGGTATTGATTTATTACTTAATCATTTAAAAAAAAGTATTGGATTTAGTTATCCTGTTGAGGGTGTGTTTTTAACTAGACGACGTCATATTCAAGCACTTAATATAGCAGCAAAACATTTAAAGAAAGCCCATAAACAATTAGTTTATGCTCACTCAACTGAATTATTAGCTGAAGAACTTCGTTTAAGTCAAAAAGCATTAAGTGAAATTACTGGAAAATTTAGTTCCGATGATTTATTATCTAGGATATTTTCTAGCTTTTGTATCGGAAAATGATACATAAAATAACTTTTTAATAATAAAAATATTTATTTTAAATAGAGATTTATATGTAATTTTTTACATATTTTAACAGAAGTTATGATTCTTGAATCTAAATATATTCATAGTTCAATCTATATAAATAGTATATCTTTTTCCCTATCTTATATCCAATACTTCTTGTAAAGAAGTACCTTTATTATGTATTAGAAATACATTCTTTATTAAATAAAGTAAAGTTTTTAATAAAAATTAAAATTTTATTTATCTATATAGTATCTTCTATATACTGTAATGTACATTACAATTACAGTATTTAACAAATTCAATATAAAACTATATATAGTGGAAATAGTTTAAATTTAAAAATTCTTATAATACTATTAATATTAAAGATATTAAAATAAATCTATTGAATTTCTTATATTCTTTAATTTTTTAAAATACAGTTTCGTATCTATAAAATACGATTTTTAATCAATAAAATAAATCTTCTAAACTATTAATTTCTTATTTTATACTTTCTTATATAAGAAAAAAAATCAACGGAATTCTTACAAATGGCAATATAACTTAACATTATCTATAAGATATGATCCAGATTATACGTTTTTATTTTCACCTTTCCTCGAAATTAATTTTTCTTTCCTTTAAAGGAAAGGATACTTAATCAAAATTGATCATTATTCAGGGTTAATAACATTTTTAATTGTTTGTTTTATAAATAAAAGTTCATTAGAAATATTTTAATGGATATATTATTCTTAATATTTTAGTATTCTCTTTTTAAGGTAATCATTTTTTATTAAATCAGATAATCAAGATAAATGATTAAAAGCTTGAATAGATCATTTGAATATATAGGTATTCATTAAAAATGATTAAAAATCATATATTTCATATTGAATTTATAAAACTATTATATTTATATCCAATGTAAAATAAAAAAATAAATTTTTAAAATTTATTTTTATTTGTTAAAAGATGTTTTTTAAAATTGATAAATATTGTTTAAATAATAATTTTTCTGAGTTTAATCTTGATTTTGAAAAAGCAAATAATATGATTACCATATAAAATAGGTTGCTAAAAGCTCGATATTATTGAAATATTTCCTATATTATACAATAAGATTCAATCTTACGGACTTTTTATTTTAATCCCTTTTTAAAGTAGTAATAGTTTTATAAAACTAAATATTTCTAATTAGAAATAAAACTATATAATTTTGATTTATATTAAAATTTTCTTAGAAAGAATAATAGATTTTGTTTAATCGCTTTTCTGACTTATTTTTTAATCTATTCCGTTGGGTGAATATAGTAATTATGCACAATTATATAAAAATAATATTTCCTTAGTTTGATTTTTATTTATTGAAAGAAATAAATATTGATTTATATCAATGAAATTTTACTACATTACAGTTTTTTATTTTTCATAATCTACTTTCTCCAGAAACGCTGAAAATCACTTTTAAGAATTGAGATTACTTAGAATAATAAAGCGAGTACTTTTCACATAACAAATAAACATATAAATTCACGTATTCCGTAGTTTTTAATCAAATAATCAAAATTTGATAAATAGGATTTATAATCTCGTTTTTAAAAATTTCTACTAATTTATTCTACTTATTTTTCCAAAATTGTGAAAAGATAAATATGAAAATATTGAAGTTAATTTTTTATAAAAATACAGATCTGAAAGAGCTTAATTTTAATTCCCCATCTTTCCTGTTAATCTTAGAAAGATTAGCTTCTTAAAAATAAAATATAAAGTAATAAATTGAAGTTATTTAAAGGATAGACAAAGTCTATCTGAGATCATGAAACTAATCTTATTATTAATTACAGTCAGAAAAATTTTGATATGAAAATTTTTTCTGACTGATTACGTATACCTTTACTGAAAGGCAATCAATTATTTTCATTTATAGGTTTATCAGATATATATTTTGTATAAAATTATAATGAAATGAAGTAAGAGGATTTTTCTAATATCTATTGTTATTTTATCTGTGAGATAACTTCCTCCCATATTGCTATAAATCGTTTCATTATTGAAATATAGATTATAACTCTCTCTTTTAGAGACACAATCAATCATTCCCATTCATCCTTTTATTTAAATTAAATAAGTTTTGTTCGGAGAAACATATATTTCATACAAGAAAATTATTCTTTTAATTACTAAAATACCCTATATAATTAGATTAATAGAATTTTAGGTACTATTGAAGATAGAGAGATATATTTTGATAAACTAACAACAATTACTTCCACTGATGGAATCAATGGAAATAAGATATGGATCTTTACTTTAGACAAAGGAACTGATAAATTGCTAAAGATATTAAGATTAAAATAAATAAGTATATTTAATAAATAGATATTTTATTGACTATTATCATTTTAATTTATTATTGATTTTTAGATTTTTTAAGAAATTAAAATTAAAATAAATCTTCCTAAATAATAGAAAGATATATCGATATCTTTTAAAATTAAAAAGATTTTCTTTTAGAAAATTAAATAACTTCTGAAAAGTATTCTTACTTTTCTGATTTTCAGGTTGAAAAGATATTTTTTATTAAAAATATCAAGAAATTATATCAATCCTTACATTACACAAAATTATTGGTATGAAAATAATAAAAAATTGTTTACTGAAAAAAAATAAAACTAAATGAAGAAATCAGTAATCTTCTTTATTTTAGCTTATCGCTATCTTCTTCTTTCATTATGAAGAAACAATAATTATAAAGATTATAATTATCAATTAATACTTAATCATTTAAAAATAAAATATACATTACCGAAAAGCGATTTATAATCTTTTATATCATAAAAGAAATAATAAATATCTGAAAAACTTCAGAAACAGATCTTGAAAATACTTTATAAAATTTATCTTAATTATAAGATAAAAGAAAACGATATTTCCTGATTTATATATAGATTTTAGAATTTGGTATTTTTAATAAAAAATTACCCATTTACTCATTATACAATAGATAACTCTATCTTGTCCATCCATTTATTATCATAATTTCGTTACCTATTATTTATTTACTATGTATCCTAAAAGATACTGATAATAATTTTTAGAAAAAACCTAATTATCTATTATGTATTATAAAATAAAGAGATTAATCATTTCTAGTTAGAATTATTTCAATGTTTATTATTATTTTATAATTTATTTTTCTGAAAAAAACCAGCGGAAAAATTCTAATACAAAAAACAAATCAATTTTATAATTAATTAGATAACTTAAAAAGAACTAAAAGTATTATTGAATAAATGAAAACAAATTAATATCAGCTAACAATAGAAGAAGTAATATTTTTAATAAAATAAAACAACCACTTATTGCAATATTGCAATAAGATAAAATTAAATATAAAGAAGAAGAAAATAGACTCTTGCTTTAAAACAAAAATAGGATTGAGTATCGACAAAAAATTATAATAATTTATTTTTTAAATAAAGAAAAACAATAATAAAACTAATACCATCAAACATAATTAATCTATGAGATAGATATAGAATAAAATAGGATTGAAATATTAATCAAGAGTATTGAAGAAAATAATTTTTTATCAAATCTGATAAGTATCATGTATAATGGATTATCTTAATAAATTTATATTGCTTTTAAGCGAAGTTTAGTTCTCTCTTACACTTTAACATTGAATTATTTTCATTATTCTTTATTACTTGATTAATAATCGTAGATTTATCAAAATAAAATGGAATAATAATTTCCACTGATTATTGTAGTGATAATTACAGGGAAATTCTAAATTAGAGCATGTTTTTATAAATTTAGGAATAAATAATTTATACATATTAGAGAAGATGATTCGATTTTATCATTTAAAATAAAAAATTTTCATCTAATTTTGCTTAATATAAAATATGAAATTAACAAAAGTAATGAATTTAGTTAACAAAATTGAATAGATACTTTTAATATTTATTTAAAAACTAAAAATAAAGATCCAGTAAAATTGATCAATATTTAGAAAATTAATAATAAAGAAAAACTTTAACTTTATGGATTTTATTAGTGAATTATAAATTTTCTATACTTTTAATTCCCATTAAGAAATATTTAATCGATATTAGTAAAACAAAACGAAATAGATTAAAGATAAGAGAAATGAATTTATTTGAAAAAACTTAAGGAAGTGATTAAATTTGAAATTTATATAAAAGAAAATATTTCTGAATAAAATAATTTTATAAATTTTTAGTTAATAATCTTGAAATATTTTAAAATTGGAGATTGAAAAAGAGAAAAACAATAAAGTTTAGAGTATTTTAACCGGAAAATAAAATAAATGATAATACGGTAATTTAAAAATAACTTTAATATTAAATACATAATCTTAAAAATAAGAATCTTTTACATGATATTAATATAAACTATTTTGTAGAAATGCTTGAATCATAGTCTTTAGTATCATTTAAATTATTAATAGTACTATCATTATTTATCAAATAATTACGTATATTTTTTAGTTGATAGCCTGTTATAATTCCTATATTAGGAATAACAAAATAAGCAATATACTCCCCTTTTGTCCCTGTAATTTAAATTCACTTATTTAATATTGAAAAATTTATTTATATGGTAAAAGTTATTTATCATTAATTTAATAATAGTTTTGATATTAATAATTTACGTAATTATATTCATCAATACATTAAAAACGTAATTAAATATTAACAAGTAATAATAAAAGTAATTATTTTTTACTTAATTAGATATATAGTTTTAATTAGTATTAAGAAATTTTCTATTAAACTTAAACTAAATTTAAACTAAAATATCAAATACTTAATTAATTTAAAGTAATAATATTCGTGAGTTAGAATTTATGTTTAAAAATTAGAAAGATTTTTCTATATGGATAGAAGATAAAGATTTAAAAATACGGATTTTATAGAAGATAAATTATTTTATTTTTATTGAAAATTTGTGTATTCAATTTTCTTTAGAAGGGTGTAGAAGAAATCTAAACAATAACTTCTTAAAAATACGAAACTTCTATCAAGATAGAAAAGTAATTAATATTCAAAGATAACAAATAAAAAAGAATCAATAAGATAAATTCATTAAGTATGAAAGAAAAATCTTTAAAATTTTTTAATCAAGCTGTAGATCTTAAAATATCTATTTGAGGAAATAAATATTTCTATATAATTATATAGAGAAGGTTATTGAAATTAATTATAAAGTTAATGAAATCAAACAATAATTCTCGAAATATTCAAACACTACAGTAAAACAATTCAGAAAATATTTTTGTATTACCAAGGGGATCCTGCTTAAATCAAATCAATTAAAATGAAGAATTTACCATAAAAGAAATAACTGTATTCTTCTTTAATGTTAAGAAAGATTAATAAATTATCAATGCTAAAATAAATAAAATTATATTTAATAAAAACTAATTATAGTTGTAAGAAATTGATAATAAAAAACAAATGAATAAATTAAGAATAACTATGAAATAAGTTTACTAAATTCATAGTTATTATTTAAAAGGAATACAAAGTAAAATTAAGAAGAAGTTAACCAATATAAGAAAATATATACTAAATACAATATTTTAAATTATATTTTTTCACTAAATCCTATTATTAATATCAATTAAATATTTTTGTTTAGTAATAATTTTCTTTCGATAATTTGCAAAGAAATTCCATTAAAATAATTTAAATTCTGAATTATAAATATAATGAATAAAACGTTATTTTAATAATAGGTATTCTAAGAATAAACTAAGAAAAATTAAAATTATTAATTTGTACAATCTTAAAGTAATTGTTTATTAATGTAAAAATAAAAAATAACTTTTAAAAAATATTGTATCTTATTTAAGATTATTAATTTTGTCATCGACAAGAATATTAATTTTCTTTCATTAAAAATTAATAACGTCAATCTTTAAACAAAGATGAAAAATTTTTTATAGAAAGTAAAACCGGTGGGGATAGAGAAAATTGTGAAAAATTAAGGAATTCCACTTTGAATGAAATATAAACATTATATTTAGGATTTATATAACTAAAAAACTGAATCATAGAAAAGAAAATTTATAGATCTATTTGGATCTTTTAAAAGAGGATTTTTGATCTTTTTAAAGAAAATCAAATAGAAAAATTATTAAGTGAAATAAAATTTATTTACTAGTTCTCTAGGTTAAGAACTTTTAGAATTATAAAATTAAAAAATTTAATTAACTTAAAAATTTATTTTTTTACAAAAATAAAACTATTGATAGAAGAAGTTAAACGAAATTTAAATTTTATTTAAACACAAAAGAACTTATAATTATTAATTATAAGTTATGATCTAATAGAATCAAAGTATTTATTTAATTTATGAAATCTTTATTTCCACCCTAAAAGATTAAGAATGGATTGGAATTGATAAAATGGTTTTCACTTTAAATATATTATTAAAAATAAAATTAGATGTCCTAAGAGCTTATATAAAATACAAATATAACAGAAAAGAATATCTAGAAAAGTTCAAATCTACTATATTAAATTGTTTTTAAATATAACAATTAAGATTCTCTCTAATATTATTAATTTAGAATGCTCTTTAAATTGATAAGAGGAGAAAGTGTTTGATGGATTATTTCTGAGAAAATTAATTTATAGTATTAAATTATACTTATTTTATTAATTATATTAGGTTTAATTATTTTCAATAAAGTTAAGAAAATTATTGTTAAATAAGTATTTTACAGATATATAAATATAGGAATTAAGTCAAATAAAAATAGATCGATTTAATTTTCATGGAAAATGCAGTAAAAATGAGTTGGTATTAAAAAGTTCTGAAACCATAAAGTAATTTAATTGCCACAATAATATTCTTAACTAATTAATTTAATTAGGTGTCTATTACTTATTTCAAATAAGATTTTTTGTAGTAGAAAATTAATAAAAATTCCAGAAGAATATTTTACTTTAAAATACAATTTTAGTAAATCAATTAGAAAATGTTGACCATAATATCGGTTAAATTATGAGAAAAAATTAATGAATTTATTAAAATAAATACTAATGTAGACAAATACTATGTTGTATTTTAATTACATATAGTAGATTCCATCATATTCTTATTCAAAATCATGATTAATTAATTAGTTATAATATTATGCTTAATAGCAATATTACTCCAAAAAATTTTTGTATGAATACTTTCATAAAAGTAAAATTTTAATTTATATTTATTTTAAAATATCGTAAAAAGTAATTATTTCATATCGTTATTCAATATTAAATAATTTAATTTAAATTGATTAATTAGGTTTTTATATTTTTGCTCATTTTATCAATATAAGTCATTCCAAATGCAGATAAGACAAATGCTAAATGAATAATTACACTCCACATTATTTTATTATCTGGAACTTTTTCAGCTTCCATAAATAGTCGTAAAAGATGAACTGAAGAAATCGCAACAATTGATGAAGCAACTTTATTTTTGATGGAATTAACGTCCATTTTTCCCATCCAACTTAATTTTTGATGTTTATCATCAACGGTCATTTTAAAAATGAAATTTTCATAACTTGAAAACATTACCATAACTAAAAGTCCACCAACTAACGCAATATCAACTAATGATAAAACTGTTAATATTAACCCTGATTCACTGATAGTAAAAAGTTCAGGGATGATATGAATTATTTGTTGAAAAAATTTTAAAGTGAGTAAAATAAATCCAAAGGATAACCCTATATAAACAGGAAATAGAAGCCATCTTGATGCATAAATTATTTTTTCAATCGACTTTTCCATGTTATTTATCCTTCTTTTGTTTGGATTTATATGAACTTTAAATTTCAAAGATCTTTTTAAAAACAAATCTTGACGTTATTTATAGAGAGATTTTGATCATTATCATCAAAATTTAAATTGAAATAGTTTTATTTTGATTATCAAAAAGTTTTTATAAATTCTTCTCATAAAACAAAGATAACAACTAAATTAGTTTGTTATTAAGTTTAATTTAATCTTTATTTTTAGTCTTATCTTTCTACTTAAAGAAAATGATTTAAAAGGAACATGATTTCATCGCCAATGAATTTACTATTTTTTTAATAAAATTATATAAATATATTTTTTATAAAATAAAATAATTCCTCATTTTAATTATATTAATTTGACAGATGTTCTTAGATAAGAACAGGAACATATTTAATATAATCTAAGATAAGATAACTATTTGTAATTTATATTAATTAAAAAGAAATAATAGAAAATTTCTGATTTTTATTTATATTAAGTTATCTTATATAGAGATTCAATCTATAAAACTTAATAAAATTAAACCAAATTCAAATTTTTTCTTTAAAAAGAAATTAATCAATATAAAATTCAGATTACTATCATTATTATAATGATAGTAATCTGAATTTTAAAGGATGTTTAATATCCAATATTATTAATATATTATTTTAATTTTAAATTAATTATCTAATAATTCTATTAAACAATATCGAAAATTTTTATATATTGTTATAATATATTTATAATAACATTAAATTTTAAAATAAAACTTAAACTAGTACCATAAAAAGTTGATACTTTAAAATCTCTATTAAAATTAGTTATAATTAGCAATTTTAAATTGAATAAATTACAGAAAAACTAATTATATAATAAATATAAAAGAAATAAAAACATTAATATATTATTAATTTTATTAAGTTAATAATTTTAAAAAGAAACCCTAATTTTAAGAAAAGTAGATTATGATTCTAATATTTTTCTTAATTTTTAATTCTGCTTAGATCTTTCAATTATTAATTATTTTTCTCCTTACGGACAAATTTTATTTTCAATGCATAAACTAAAAATCTTAATTTTAGAAAAATTGATAAAATGATCAATATTGATCGAGTCGCTTATGCACATTACCTCTAAAAATTATAATTTTTATATATTTTAAAAAATAATTTTTACTAATAGTAAATGTCCATTATTATTTTATATAGAATATAGAAAACAATATTATAAATAGAATTTATATTATTTAGTATATCAAAATATAGATATAATTAAAATATATAAAAGGAGAGTTTAATGGGAAAGTTAAACTCACTTTTATATTATCAGATCTAACCTGTGAAATATCATTCAAATATCTGATTTTCTAAGAAAAAATATATAAAACAAAAACTCAATATATTGAGTTTAATTTTATTAAAATACAATACTATTTAAATCAAACAACTCGATAAGATTAAGTTTTAAATATATTAATTACAATGAATGGTGATAAAATAATAAATCTATTTTTTTATTATATCATATATTTAATAATATTTAAAATATTATTAAATAACTATCAATTTTATTTTTTAATGTTCTTTGATTATTAGAAAATCAAATTCATCAGAAATAGGATTTTTATTAAAAATAAAAAATCATAAATTTATTTTTCAAATTTAAATTTATAAAGATATCTATCTATAAAAAATACATATAGTAAATCATAAAATTTAAATTTTAATAGATCTTTTATACTTTTCTATTAAAAGGAATTATTTTTTAAAATTGATAATATTCTTTAAGTAAAGAAACTTTTTTCTTCTATTACTCCCCCTGTTTTCACAGAAGTAAATAATGCGATTTTCATATAAAAACAGGTTGATAAAGATTAATATTACTAAACTGTCTCTTGTATTTAAAAAAACTAAGGTTTACGGACTTTTAATCTCTTAAAACCAATATATTCTTTCGTAAGAAAGATGAGCACTTTATTTAAAAAGAAAACTTCATAATGTTTTATTATATCAAAATTTCTTATAAAAATAAGTAATATATCCTTTTCTTAATTATTTCTTCTTAGTTTAATACTTTTCTATTCCGTTACATTTTATGATTCATAATAAAAATGAATAGTTGTAGAATCATATTTTAATAATTGTATTTTGATGCTGTGTATTAAAAGATCATGATCTATCGATATATATAACTAATTCTTTGCCTACATACATTCTCTATCTTTTTTGCAAAATCTACTTTTCAGTTAGTATTGTAAAGTTCATTCTAAGAAATAAAATTATTTACAACAATCTAAAAATAAAGAATTATAAATGATATTGCCTAAATCCCTGTCTCGTAATTTTATTCAA
>JBHEQT010000004.1:0-107261 GCA_046530785.1 Arsenophonus sp. | reverse complement strand
AAGAATAAATATTAACTCTTTTATTTCATTTAATGATTGAGAAATTTTATTCTAGATTGATTTAATTTTAAAATAATGTCTATTATTAATAGACTAAACATTTTTATATAGTAATAAAAGTTTTTTGAGGAACTTTTACATTTATTTAAACAAAATAAATAGTTAACGATTGAATTATACATTTGACTCAATTTTAAATAAATTATATGTATATTAAAGATTAATTTTTTTTCAAAAATGTGTAGATACCCTATCTTATAAAAAATTTTTTGTTTTTTATGATATCATCTCTAAGAAATATTAGTATTGATATGGTTTAAAAATTATCCTCTGACCTAAGTATAAGATTATAATTTTTAAAAATATAATGGATATAATTATACAGGAAATCTTTTAATTTTAGTGTTTAGAAGTTTCAAATTGGTGACTTAAAAGAAGAGTCTAATGACCGTTTTACATTTATGTTAGTAAATTCATCATTTGAACTAGAATATAGATCAAAAATGAAATGTTGTTAATTAATATAGAAGTAATAATAGCACGTATAATAAAGATAAAATCTGAACTATAGAAATTCTTTTAAAATACTTAATCTGGATTTTTTTCAATAAAAATTTAAAAATATTAAGTGATAAACTAAATAATCAATTACGAATTGATATCAAAAATTTTTTATTTTTATTATTTTATTACTCTTGATAAAAAGTATTTTAAATAACAATCAATCACACTAAGTGGAAACAGTTTTAAATTTTATCTAAAGCCTTTTTAATCTGATTCTAAATCAACATTTACTTTCTTCTAATCTAGAAATAATTGGATTCGTTACAAACAATAACGAAAAGAATAATAATTTATTATGCAACTAATACTTAAATAAATAATTTTTTCAACTTATATTTGAATAAAGTAAATACTGAAACTGAATTTTTTAGTAAAATTAATATTGATAAATATATTAATAATTTGATAAGAAATTAAAGTTATAATAATCATTAGTAATTATTTGTTAAAAGATGAACGATTTACTGAAAAGATTAATGTTTGATATTATAAATAAAGTTAATTCGTAATAATGAGATCAATCAATAAACATATGTTAAAAAGATAAGAGATTTTAGAATTAGAGATAAAATTATTGCGATAATAATTTTTTATATTGATTTATTAAAAAGAATAAATATCCAGATATTTTTTAACGAAAGGACAACTATTTTTTAAAATTTTATTTCAATACAATTTTATTGTAGGTAATGAAATTACATTAAGAATGTATATAATTAAAATGTAAATTTAGCAAATTTAGATTTCTCTCTACTCTAAAATAGTAGATTAATATTTCAGTAAAATTACTTCTTATATAAATGTCAAAATTTAGTTAAAATTAAAAATTAATCATGAAACAAAAAATTATTTTTTATTTCTTATCGAGATAAGAAAATTAATTGTAAAAAATAATCACCAGTTTTAATAAAACTAAAAATAATTTTTTCCTAATAGAAATTAAATCATTATATATCTAATAATTTTTCTTTAATTAAAATTCCTTTATTATCAATGATTGTGAATCAGTATATGAGAAAAATATCATAATTATTATATAATAAGTCAAATATTTTCTGATAAATCTTTAAATAGAAATAGATTTTTAAGATCTACAAAATTAGAATAATAATAAAATAATAAAATATCAAATATGATATTTTGTTATTAAAATAATTCCCAATATTTAAATTTATCTTAATAAAATATCAAAGATTTCTGTTTTTCTACTAAGTTAGAGAAACTTTATTAATTTTTAAAATTTAAGTGCTCTAATTAAAAAGAATTAGTTATAGATTTTAATGATTTATTTGAATTAAGAATAAAATAGTTAATAGATTTTTATCTTTGCAATTCTTGATTAAAAATTTTTCTTTCGAATAAAAAGAATCTTAACATAAAAATATTCAAGTTACTAATAATCTTAGAATCTTTGAGTTAATAAAAAATTAAAATAGTAATAGAAATACATTATGTTAAATAATTGTAATCTTTAAAGGAATTAAGGGGGGTATTATAATAAAAATGAGATTCTTAAAGATCAATTGTGGGGGAGGGGGAAATGGGGAGAGGGGGGAGATTTCACGATAGTTTTTAAAACTATATTTTTAGTAAAGGTCTATTATTTAATATAAGAAAAAGAATTAAATATTATTATTATAATTTATTGAAAAATAAATATAAATTATAATAATAATATTTAATTTGTCTTTTGATAAACATTATCAAATATATTTCTACATTAAGAATAGTACATATAAATATGCTAATAAAATATATATTCCATAGATACCCATTCTAGTAGATTTATACTATCAAATATTTTAGAAAACATTTATAGATTTAATCTTTTGATAAACTTAAGAAAAAAGAATTATTAATTTATCGTATTTCTCTCTTTACTACTAACTTTACTAAAAACAGATGTAGAATTGAATTTATTATGCTAAATATAATAATAAAAATTATCGTATTTAAATATACTCTTAATCATAATTTTATAGATTTTCTTTAAAAAGAAAATAATGTAAAAAAAAGAATTTGAATAACATAAAAGAACCTTTAACAAAAAATAGAAGATCCTATCTATATAATTTTTATAAAAATAGATTATTTAATCAGATTCTTCCGAAGAATAATTTTGTTGTTGATAACTAAAATAATCACTTCATGTAAAATACTGCATTATTATTAGAAAAGATAGATATTACTTAGGAAAATTTTTTTTAAAAAAACTAATTTTTTAGAATTTTCCAAAAAAGATGTTAATAAAAGAGGAGGGTTGTAATCAATTGAAAGATCGAATTAAGCTATTATTAATATCTTTTAATTATAAAATATTTTTCCAATTGAGGTGAGATGTTAAGTGAAAAATAGAAAAATAAAAACTTATCAACTGTTAGATCCTTATAATTTACCACTCTACGGTTATCGATTAATAGAGGCTTCAGCAGGAACAGGAAAAACCTATACAATAGCTTTACTCTATTTACGATTATTGTTAGGTCTTGGACGAAAAAATGCATTTTTTCGTCCATTAAGTGTTAAAGAGATTTTAGTAGTTACTTTTACTAAAGCTGCAACTGATGAATTACGATTACGTATTCGGCATAATATTCATCAGATGAGAAAGGCTTGTATTAGAGGTGGTATTGGGTTGCATAAAGATTCAATATATCGAAGATTATTATCTGCTATTTCAGATAGAAAAATAAACGCTCAATTGTTATTTACTGCTGAACATCAAATGGATGAGGCGTCAATTTATACCATACATGGATTTTGTCAACGAATATTAATGCATAATGCTTTTGCAGCAGGTATATTATTTGAACAATCAATAATAAAAGATGAATATTCTTTACAGAAACAGGCTTGTAATGATTTTTGGCGTTGTAACTTCTATCCACAAAATTATTTCATAACAAAAGCCATCCTTGAAGAATGGAGTAATCCCGACGAACTCTTAGACGAAATAAGACCTTATTTACAAGGAGATATTCCAACTTTTATTAATCAAAAAATTGAGAATCAATCAATAAAAAAACTTTATAAAACATTAATTAGTAATATAAAAATAATAAAAAAATTGTGGATTTTAAATTTATCAAATTTTTTTGATTTAATTAGTAATTCATCCGTTAATAAACGGATCTATAATCGCAGTAATTTACAAAGTTGGTTAGAAGCAGTCACTGATTGGGCACAGTTAACAAATATAGATTATAAAATACCTAAAGAACTTTCTCGTTTTTCTCAATCCGAATTATTAGATAAAACAATAATGGGTAATCTAGCAGAACATGAGGTTTTTCTTGCTATTGATAATTTATTAGAACAATCAATTACATTACGTAATTTTATTATTTCAAAAGCAATTATTAATATTCGTCAAACTATTTTAAAAGAAAAAAGAAGACGTGGAGAGATTGGATTTGATGATTTATTAAGTCATTTAGATCTGGCATTAAATTCAGAAGATGGAGAGAAATTAGCTAACAAAATTCGTAATCATTATCCAGTTGTTATGCTTGATGAATTTCAAGATACTGATCCACAACAATATCGAATTTTTAAACGCATTTATCATGGATATAATAATTGTGGTTTGTTATATATTGGTGATCCTAAACAAGCTATTTATTCTTTTCGTGGGGCAGATATTTTTACTTATCTTAAAGCTAAAAATCAGATTGAATCGCATTATACCCTTGATACTAATTGGCGCTCTTCATCAAGTATGGTTGCGGCTGTTAATCAATTATTTAGTAAGGTAAAAAATCCATTTTTATTTGAACAGATACCATTTAATAGAATTAATTCAATTTCTGTTAATCAAAATTTAAATTTTTTTCATAAAACAAAAAAAATATCAGCATTAAATTTTTTCTATTTAGAGAAAGAAACTCTTTCAATATTGGATTATCAAGAAAAGATGTCCTATCATTTCGCTAGTCAAATTTGTGATTGGCTTAAAGAAGGAGAGAATGGAAGAACATGGCTGTATCGAAATAATGAAAAATATCCTTTAACAGCTATGGATATTATGATATTAGTTAGAACACGACGAGAAGCAGGAATAATACAAAAATCATTAAGTAAATTTAATATTTCATCAGTCTTTCTTTCTAATAAAGAAAGCATTTACTCTACTGATGAAGCAAAAGATCTATTATGGTTATTAGAAGCTGTGCTCTCACCAGAAAAGGAGAGCACGTTACGTTGTGCATTAGCTACTCGTTTAATTGGGTTAAGTGCACAAGATATTGAACAATTGAATCAGGATGAAATTCAATGGGAAATACGGGTTGAAGAATTTACAAATTATTTATTGATTTGGCAGAGAAATGGTATTTTGCGTACATTATGTGCCGTTATGACCAGTAATCGAATTGCTGAAAACCTATTAATGGATAATATAGATGGTGAAAGACGATTAATGAATTTGATGCATTTAAGTGAATTATTGCAAGAAGCTGAATCACAACTTTATAGTAAGTATTCTCTAGTACGGTGGTTAGCACAAAAAATCGATCAACCTGATCCTTTATTAGAAAATCATCAAATACGTTTAGAAAACGATAAAAATTTAGTTAATATTAGTACTATTCACAAATCTAAAGGTTTAGAGTATCCAATTGTTTGTTTACCATTTGATAGTCAATTTCTTCACAAAAATATAGCAATATTTCATGATCGTGAAAAATTTCAAAAATGTTTTGATCTGAAGCAACAAAAAGCGAGTATAAGATTATCTAATGAAGAGCATTTATCCGAAGATTTGAGAATATTATATGTTGCATTAACACGTTCAATTTATCATTGTAGTGTTGGTATTAGGCCTTTTAAAAAAAATCGTCGTAATATAGAAAATATTAATACTACTTTAGATAAAAGCGCATTAAATTACTTATTGAAAAATGGACAATCAGACAATACAATTTTTTTATGTAAAAATTTATCGGAATTAGCTAGTGAAAATATTAGTATCACACCTGTTACTGATATTAAATTATCTCCTTGGTATCCTAAAAAGGAGAAACCTATGAAGTTATTTGCTCGAAATTTTACAGGTAAAATTCAAAATAATTGGCAAATTACTAGTTATTCAGGATTAATTCATAAAAAGATAGATTCATTATCTGATAAAATAATTGTTAATGATCTAAATACTAAAATTAATATAGAAGATTTATTGCCTAAAATGGGGGATGAACTAAAAGGTAACAGGTTCTCCTTTCAAGGAGAAATAGAAAATAAAAATGCTCATACATTTCCTAAAGGTGCTAAAACAGGAAATTTTTTACATTTTCTATTAAAATTACTCCCATTTAATCAATATCCGGAAGAGTCTTGGTTAGCTAAAAAACTAGAACAATTTGGTTTTTCATCTGATTGGGCATTTACATTAAAAATGTGGTTAATAGATATCTACCATGTTCCTTTATTAAAAGATAATTTTAGTTTATCAAAACTTATATCTGAATTTCAATTAAATGAAATGCAATTTCATTTACCAATAAAAAAATTATTATTTCCATCTATGTTAAATAAACTAGTCAGTCAATATGACGATTTATCTAAACATTGCCAACCACTTAATTTTGATCCAGTTACTGGAGTTTTAAACGGTTATATTGATTTAGTTTTTAAGTGGAAGGATAGATTTTATCTGATTGATTATAAATCAAATTGGTTAGGAGAAAATAGTTTGACATACAGTCAGGAGACAATAGAGAGAGTAATAATTGATCATAGATATGATTTGCAATATCAGCTTTATACATTAGCTTTGCATCGTTATTTACAAAATCGTTTATCTAAGTATTTTTATCAAAAGCATTTTGGTGGTATTATCTACCTTTTTTTACGAGGAATTGATTCTAAAAATTCTGGTTATGGTATTTATCATACTACTCCTGCTTTTGAGTTAATTAATAGTTTAGATAAGTTATTTAATGTAAGTAATTGAGATAAGAAAATAATGATATCTTTAATAAAGCGAGCTGCTTCTGAATTTAATTTATTTAATTCTTTAGATATTAATCTTGCTATTTTATTAGTAGAAAATGATAATCCGTTATTATTATTAATATTTGCATTATTAAGTGCTGAAACTCGAGCAGGGAATGTTTGCTTGTCTATTGATAAGCTTCAATTAATATATTTGTTTGAAGGTAAGTATTCTGAAATCTTTTTTAAGCTTTGGGAAATGGCAGGATCACCTGATAACAAAAGGATTTATACTGAACTTAAAAAGTGTAATGCTATTTGTGATCCGCAGCAATTAAGACTTAAACCATTAGTCTTATCAGGTAACAAACTTTATTTTCAGCGAAAGTGGATTGATGAAGGATTAATAGCTAATTTTTTTTCTTGTCATTCATTAAAAATTGTTGATGAAGAACGTTTAAAGACTATTTTAAATAGTTTTTTTATTCCATCAAAAATAAGAAATTGGCAAAAAATAGCTATTGCAGTTGCAGTAACAAGTCAGATTTCTATCATTTCTGGTGGACCAGGTACAGGTAAAACTACAATAATAGCATGCTTATTAACCACTTTAGTTAAATTAAGTAATAAAAAATTAATTATCCAATTAGCGGCACCGACAGGAAAAGCAGCTGCACGATTAACAGAATCATTTAATAATTCATTATTAAAACTGAATTTATCTGAAGACGAAAAGAAGATTATTCCAGAGCAAGCACAAACTATTCATCGGTTATTAGGAGCTCAACCAGATAGAAAATTATTACGTTATCATAAAGATAATCCTCTCTTGTTAGATGTTTTAATCATTGATGAAACATCAATGATTGATCTTCATATGATGGCTAGATTAATTGAAGCACTACCTAAGCACGCACGTGTTATTTTTTTAGGTGATAAAGATCAATTAGCTTCTATTGAGTCTGGTGCTATCCTTAATGATCTCTGTTACTATTCAAAATATGGGTATAGTTATGAAAGAGCTTCTCAACTAAATAAAATTACAGGTTATGATTTATCTGATTTTATATCAGATAATGGAAAAAAGATTAAAGACAGAATTTGCTTATTACGAAAAAGTTATCGTTTTGATGAAAAATCAGAAATTGGTCAATTTGCTAAATCAATTAATAAAGGTAATGTTAGAGATACTGAAAAATTATTAGATAAAAAAAGAACGGATATTATTTTTCGTTCTATTAATTCCTCTGAAAATTATGCAAAAATGCTTTTTGATATTGCTAGATATTATCGTTACTATCTAGATATCATAAAAGAAGGTCAAAATCCTGAAAAGATCTTTGTTGCTTTTAATAAGTTTCGCTTATTAGTTTCTTTAAGGGAAGGGCCATATGGAGTTATAGGTTTAAATGATAAGTTAGAGAAGATTTTTCATAGACAAGGAATTATTCAATTTCCATCTTTTACTTTTAATAAAAATTATGAAGGTCGTCCAATAATGATCACTAAAAATCATCCTCCTCTAAATTTATTTAATGGTGATATTGGTCTTATATTGAGAGATGGTCAGAATGGTTTAAAAGCTTTTTTTTATTTTGCAAATGGAACACTTAAAAAAATACAACCCTGTCGTTTACCGCAGCATGAAACCGCTTTTGTTATGACAGTACATAAATCTCAAGGATCAGAATTTGATCATGTAATGTTAGTTTTACCGCCTATTTTTAATTCTATTATCACTAAAGAATTTATTTATACGGCAATTACTAGGGCAAAATATCGTTTGACGATTTATGCGAATCGTCATGTTTTTTCTAAAGGGTTAATGACACTAACAGAACGTTGTAGTGGTTTGACTGATAGATTACATGATTAGAAAATCAAATCCAATAAAGATATATATTTTCATTAAAAACTGAAATGATAACGTATTTTCTTCTTTAATATAATTTATAAAAATTAGTTATTATGAAATTTTATATAAAAATATAATAAAAAATTATATAGATTTTTTATTATTCTGTTAAATTTATTTTCTCTTTGAAATTAATAATCTTCTTTTATTTAGTAATTTTTTCTTAATCTCTGAAATCTACATGACTAGAAATAATAATATTGTATATAAAATATATTATTAAGAATTAATATTAGTGAACTATTTCCAGCTCTAAATCAAAATCAAGTTTTTCAGATTCTATTTTAAAAGGCATAAAGTATCATAGATTTTGTTAATAAAGTTGAATGAATTTTCATCAGAAAAAACTCTAATATCTAATTAGATCAAAATTTTTCTAGATATAAATTCTTCTATAACAAATCATCTTTTTCCTAATTTAATAATTTTGTTTACATATCCCAACTCTATGTGTTTAGTAATTACATTAATGTAATAATGTAAACTTGTATACTATAAAATATATATATTGATGAATTTTTCTCTTAAAAATACATCATTCATTGATATATAATTAAACTTTCTTCATATATTTATATTTTTTTGAAATATTTTTCAGAGAAAAAGTAAAATTTCTCCTTTAAAAACTAAATAGGATTTATAATAACCAAATTGATTTTTCTCTTATAGTAGAAAAAGAAAATAAATATCGTATTTCTTTATTTTTAGTTAAATATCAAAGATATAAAGATAAGTAATATTATTTACTCACTTTTTTAAAATCTCTATTGATTCTTTTGGTATTTAATTTTTCTTTAAGGCTCACCCGAAAATAAAATACTAAAATTCTGGATTTAAATTTTATTTTTAAATGTTAATATCTGAAAATAGAATAATTTAATCCTCATATTTCTAATATTAGAAAAATATTTTTCATCAAAAAAATAAAATTTAAACATAATAATTATTTTTTTAAATGGTAAACAAAATTTATTTGGAATGATTAGAATAATACATTTTTTTAATTACAATTAGTTGTAGTGCTTATCTTCTCTGTTTCCAAATTCTCAATATCGTTTTTAACAATTCTTTTATACAAAATTTTTATTTATTATTTTAACAAATATAGTTTATATAAAAATTAGGAGATGAATAAAAATATTCTTAGTTCTTTTTGGTTTTTTATTGGTAACTAATATAGAAGCTAATATCCTCTCTTTTTAATAAATTTATTTCATATTCTAGTATAATAATTAACATAAAAATAAAATTAATTATTTCACTTTTCCTATATATTTTAAAGAGGAATTCTACGAAAAGGAAAAGGTATATTTATATACTGAATTATACTCTATTAGTAATATTACAAAAAATAGTATAGATTAATAAAATTTATCTCCTTATTTACAGCAATGGTTAGAAACTTATCATTTTATAATATATAACTATATTATAATCTTTAATTTATAATAATAGTTTTAGAAAATCTAAATATAATTAGATTATATAAATAACTGAAGATATAATCTTTCATTATGCTATTGTATAAATACAATAGCATAAAATCTTAATACAATACTTATATATATTAATAACGTGAAAGAATAATTTCTTTATTTAAAGAATATACCATAATCTTATTAAGAAATTAATTCTAGTAATTTATATAAAAGAAAATCGATAAAATAATTATATTTTTCGGATATTGAATGATTCATTAAAATATCAAAAATTGATATAAAGGTAATTATTAGAAAAATAATAACTAATAGTATATTAGTTTAATATATCATATTAATGATCTTAGATTATTATCTTTAAGATAGTAATCTTGATATTTATTTAATCCAGTAGTTAAAATATTTAATTATTTGGTATTTATACCACTATTTCTATTATTATATTTGTAGATGCATAATATATGTATTAAAAAAATACTTTTTAAATTTTTAAAATTTCTATATTTAATAATCTATTTTATTAATAAGTTGAATTATTTTAAAATAGTCAAATACTGTGAATTATTCCAGAAAATACTCTAGTTATATAAGTATAATTTCAAATTTTTATCAATAGTAAAAATACTCTACTAACACAGATTAATGCTTATCAACTGAATCAATTATATTTTTCTAAAAACATAAAAACTTTAGGATATAAAATAATTATCTTATTTTTATATATAATATTATTAATTTTTTATTATTAAATAGAATAAAATCTATTAAACTTGTACTTTCTAGTAGTTAATTTACTTTTACTACTATAATCAGATTAAACTAAAAACATAACTTATAATTGCAGAATTAACTAAAATATATTGATAGTTTTGTGTCGATATCTTTTAATAGAAAATTATATCGGGTAATATTTTATATTGACTTTAAACCTTAAACTTTTTATCAATTTATTAAATTTTATAAATATAAAGGCTATATATTTATAATAGTTTATTTATCTGATATAAATTAGTGATTTACATAAATTAAATAGATTATTTTATTTCTAATAAACAAAAATTATTAATTAAATATTAATAATAATTTTTTAGATATTTTATTAGTTCTAATAAAATTAATATAAATTAAGTAATAATAGTAATAATACTTTTCCTAAAAT
Organism: Arsenophonus sp.; assembly: GCA_046530785.1. Lineage (GTDB taxonomy): Bacteria > Pseudomonadota > Gammaproteobacteria > Enterobacterales > Enterobacteriaceae > Arsenophonus. The sequence continues at coordinate 96,253 of JBHEQT010000004.1, read as the reverse complement.
AAAGACAATATAATAATTCTATTTTATAAAAATAATAAAGTCTTTAAACTATCAATTAGATAGATTTTATAGGTTTAATATATTTCCAGTTATTTATATCTTCAAAAGAGATAAATCATAAAATGAAGATGATCCTTTTATTAATAAACATTAGATAAATCTGTAATATAAATAAATGTCATTAAATTGCTGAACTTTGATTATCTTTAGTATTTTGAGTATCTTTTATTAAGTTATATCGCCTTTAATTGAAGTGAACAAATTAAAGGATTATAAAATTTCTTATTATAGAGTTTACATTTTTATTCAACTTCTTATCTTTACTATAAAGATGTTATATCAGAAATCATATTTTATATTGATTTCATTTGTACAAAAGAATCTTTCCTTCATAAAGGAGAACTTAAGATTTTTATGTTCCAGGTAATCAAAAATTCTATTTGGTTGCTATTTTATTATTTGGTTTCTGATGATAAATCTCTCAAAGATCTAGTTTAGTTTTAGAATTATTTATTGTGTAAATTTGCATTTTTTCTATTTTATAAAAAAGTCCGCTTTATCTTTTATTGCAGTAAAAATTCATAATTACGTTAATTTTTATCAACGTAATCATCATTCCACCTATTTTAATAAATCAACCATAAATTAGAAATTTTATTTAAAGTAAATATTTACTTTAAATAAATGGTCATTATTTTTCTATTCTTGGTATGTATTTAAATAATTAATTTATAATTTTATGGAGAATTTATATTATAGATTTTATGATTTCTAATCATCTTTATTAAGATATAAAATTCATTATATTTCGTCTTTAACGTAATCATGAAATTTAAATTATTTCTTTTATCTTCTTAATTTTAATATCGTTTTAAGTGATAATTTTTATTAAAAAAGTTTCAACCTATAATTTTTAATTTAAATATTATTTCAACTAATATAATTATTAATTATTTATAGTTTTATCTTTTTATAGTATTTTATTGATCTGATTAATATCAGTTACCATAATCCTCTAATCGTATTATTATTTATTAAATTTTTAAAATTGCTATTATTATTGGATTTGGTTTTATCAATATTTTTATTTTCCTATATCATAAATTTTCCTAAATTATATAATTTATTCATGGTAAGATAATTAATATAGATCTTTCAATAGATTAATTTTTTTGTATTGAATAACATATCTGGTCTCTAACGATATTTTTAGTTTTTATTTTTATGGTTGAATTTTTAATTATAATATTCAAAATTTTAGTAATTTAAAATTAAACTATTTGATTATGATTATTCTCTAGTTATGATTATAGATTTTTTGTATAAAGAGAGAAAAATCTCTATCAATTAAATTGAAAGTTTCTCTCTCACATGATCAATTTATCTATATATTTCTAATGAATAGAAAAATTTTTAATTTTACAACCTTCCTGGTAATATTGGGAAGGTTATATTTTCGTATTTAAAATAATCAAAAACTTAGAGAAATTTACATTTCACTATAAATATTTTAATAAACATTAAAATAAAATTAAAAATAAACTATTGTTTGATAGATACGTAAAAGAGATAAATTTAACTATCAGAATTCTTCCATAATATACAAAAAATTTTTATTAGGTATTCAATCTTATCTATTTTGATAATATTTTTATATTCTGTTCGAATCGTTATTTATTTTAAGGAATCCTTTGATATAAAAATAAGGGGGTAACAATATATTTACATTATAAAAATTTATTAGAAGCAATTTTCATTCCTTGATTAAATTTATTTGCTATTTTCTGTTATCTTAATAACAAATACTTTGTATCCTAGTATAGTAATATTTTATCAAAAGTATAAATTCAGATAATTAGATCTGATATTAATAGATTAAATACATTCTTTATTATATAAATAAAGAATATTATTAATAATAAATGAGATACTCTAAATATCTACTTTTATTTAAATAAAAGTAGATATTTATTAAATAAATTATATAATTTATTCAATGATTTTATCATTTAAACGATAATAGAAAGTTGTAAGCGACTAATTTAATGAATAGCAATATATTAGCTTTTAACAATAATTATAAATTCTGCTTATTGATATCAATTAGTAATTTTATCTCACATTATATAATAATTCAACTATACCTAATTATTTTTAAATAATATAAAATTAAGATATCACCATTTGTGTTTTAAATAAATATAATTTTTTACTATGTTTAAAGATTATTTACCAAATTTTTTAAAGAAATACCTTTAAAAAATAAAAAATTTTATCCGTAATTTATAATAATTTATTAATTTTTAATTAATAAATTATTATTGGGTATGATAAAAATCAATAAATAATTAAGGTAATTAAAAAATAAAATTTTCTTGCTATTTATTTTACTGTAATGAATACTTTTCAAGTAAAATTAGTAATTTACTTATACACTATTTTACACGAGAAACGTATTCACCAGATCGAGTATCAACTTTAATTACCTCACCAATTTGAATAAATAGAGGAACTTTTACAATTACAGACGTGCTTAATTTTGCTATTTTTCCTCCAGAACTTAAAATATCTCCTTTTAAAAAAGGAGCGGTATCAACTACTGTTAGTTCAACAAAATTCGGTGGAGTGATAGCAATAGGATTTCCATTCCATAATGTAACAACACAATCGGATTGAGTAATTAACCATTTTCTATTATCACCAACAGTTTTTTCATCAGCAAGTATTTGTTCAAAAGTATCATTATTTATAAAATTCCAAAACTTGCCATCAGTATATAAATAGGTTAAATTCAGCTCTATAATATCAGCTCTTTCGACAGAATCATTTGACTTAAATGTTTTTTCTAATACTTTATTAGAAAGTAATTTACGAATTCGTACACGAGCAAAAGATTGTCCTTTTCCTGATTTAACAAATTCACTTTCTACAATTGTACAAGGTTCACCATCTAAAATAATTTTAAGACCTGAGCAAAATTCATTGGTACTATAGGTATCCATGGAAATCCTTTAAATTTTTTAAATAAATAGCATAAAATGCTTAATATTGTGAATCAAAAAAAGCCTGTTAGAGAACTCTGGATACAACAACTTAAAAGCGCTGTTACTGATCCTCATGAATTATTACGATTACTATCATTAGAAAATAACTCAGAATTACGTTCGGGTATTTCCGCTCGAGCTTTATTTCCGATGCGAGTGCCTAAATCTTTTATTACAAAAATGCGAATAGCTGATGCTAATGATCCTCTTTTACGGCAAGTTATTACTTTGAAATCTGAATTTAATCTTACACCAACATTTTCTGTTGATCCATTAAATGAACAAAATAATCAAATTCCTGGACTATTGCATAAATATCAGGATCGTGTATTACTTTTAATTAAAGGAGGCTGTGCTGTTAATTGTCGATACTGCTTTCGACGTCATTTTCCATATAAAAAAAATAAAGGGAATAAACAAAATTGGAAAATAGCATTAAGTTATATAAAGCAGCATAATGAACTTCATGAAGTTATCTTTTCAGGCGGAGATCCTTTGATGGCAAAAGATCATGAATTAGATTGGATGATATCACAATTAGAAATTATTCCTCATATCAAACGGATTAGGATCCATAGCCGATTACCGGTAGTTATTCCTGCTCGTATTACTAGAACTCTTTGCGAACGATTCAATATTTCTAGACTACAAATTATTATGGTTACCCATATCAATCATGCTAATGAAATTGACAATGAGTTTAATTTAGCAATGAAACAGTTAAAGCGAGTAAATGTTACCTTATTAAATCAAAGTGTACTTTTGCGCGGTATTAATGATAATGCTAATTGTCTAGCTAAATTAAGTAACAAATTATTTGAAAATGGAATACTACCTTATTATTTACACTTATTAGATAAAGTTCAAGGTGCTGCCCATTTTATGGTAACAGATGAAGAGGCTCGAGTAATAATGAAAGAATTAATTACTCTTATCTCAGGTTATTTAGTTCCTAGATTAAGTAGAGAAATAACTGGAAAACTTAGTAAAACACTAATTGATTTATAATTGAAATTTAACTCTAATATTATTATAAGGAAATGGGACAATTATAAAAATTTCAATGAAATTCCTTTTAAGGAATGGAAAATATAAAACTTAGAAATAATATTTTTATATTTCTACTATATTATATAAATGATAATTCTTCCTATCAAATACTTTTATTATGTAAGTAATCTACTTGTAAAATGTATAAAACAAATTAATGATTGATATTCTTATCCTATTTAAATTAATTATTTTATCTGCTAATAAATAATTCTAAATTTCTATTTATTTTATTTTATATATAAAATAAATAATTTTTGTTCATATTGACAATTATTGCTTGTTGAAAACAACATAAATATAAAATGTTCAGTAATTCTATACTATTTTAAATTCGCTTGTTTTTTTACATCTATTTTAAATCTTAATTAATATATTTATATTAAAAATATTTTTAAAAATAAGATTTATTTATTAGTTAATAACAAAAATATCTAATGAAATAATTTCTCTATCAATATTAGATAGTCTACCAAATTAATACTATACTTAACTTAAAATTAAATAAGTTAATTTTTTAATGATAAAAAGCCCTGAATTAAAAATTAAACTCAGGGCTTTTTATTGTAATAAGAAAAAGATATTAAAAGATTAGAATCTTAAAATACCTTACATCATACCACCCATACCACCCATACCACCAGTAGCACCTAAATCAGGTTTATCTTCTTTTGCTAAATCAGTTACCATAGCTTCAGTTGTAATCATAAGACCGGCTATTGATGCAGCAAATTGTAAAGCAGAACGAGTAACTTTAGTTGGATCTAAAATACCCATGTTGATCATATCACCATATTCTTCTGTTGAAGCATTATAACCGTAATTATCTTTACCTTGCTGCTTAACATTATTAACAACTACAGCTGATTCTTCACCCGCATTTTCAACAATTTGACGCATAGGAGATTCCATTGCGCGCAACGCTATACGGATACCAACCGTTTGGTCTTCGTTATCACCTTTCAAATTATCTAATGCACTTGCAACACGAACTAGAGCAATACCTCCACCAGCAACAACACCTTCCTCTACTGCTGCGCGAGTTGCATGTAATGCATCATCGACACGAGCACGTTTTTCTTTCATTGCAACTTCAGTTGCAGCACCAACTTTAATTACAGCAACACCACCTGATAACTTAGCAATACGTTCTTGCAATTTTTCTCGATCGTAATCTGAAGTAGCTTCATCACGTTGTTGAGCTATCTGTTTTGCACGTCCATCAATTTCGTTTTTTGAACCAATACCATCAATAATAGTAGTAGTGTCTTTATTAATGACGATGCGTCTCGCTTGACCTAAATGTTCTAATGTTGCTTTCTCTAACTCCAGACCAATCTCTTCAGAGATAACGGTACCCTTTGTTAAAACAGCAATATCTTGTAACATAGCTTTACGACGGTCACCAAATCCTGGTGCTTTTACCGCAGAAACTTTTACAATACCACGTAGATTATTTACTACCAATGTCGCAAGAGCTTCACCTTCAACATCTTCAGCAATAATCAACAGTGGTTTACCTGCTTTAGCAACAGCTTCTAATACAGGTAATAATTCACGAATATTAGAAACTTTCTTATCTATTAATAGAATATAGGAATTTTCTAATTCAGCAGAACCGATATCTGTTTTATTTATAAAATAAGGAGACAAATACCCTCGATCAAATTGCATGCCTTCAACAACCGATAATTCGTCTTCTAAACCTGATCCTTCTTCAACGGTAATAACACCTTCTTTACCAACTTCTTTCATTGCTTTAGCAATTAATTTACCGACTGTTTGATCAGAGTTAGCAGAAATCGTACCGACTTGTTCAATTGCTTTATTATCAGTACAAGGTTTAGATAGTTTTTTTAATTCTTCAACAGCTGCAGAAACCGCTTTATCAATACCACGTTTTAAATCCATTGGATTCATTCCAGCAGCAACTGCCTTTAAACCTTCACTAACAATAGATTGCGCAAATACTGTTGCAGTTGTTGTGCCATCACCTGCTGCATCATTAGCCTTAGAGGCAACTTCTTTTACCATCTGGGCGCCCATATTTTCGAATTTATCTTCTAATTCAATTTCACGAGCAACAGTCACACCATCTTTAGTAATTAAAGGTGCTCCGAAAGATTTATCAAGAACCACATTCCTACCTTTCGGGCCTAAAGTAACTTTAACTGCATCTGCAAGAATGTTCACTCCACGAAGCATTTTTGCACGTGCATCACTACCAAATTTTACATCTTTAGCTGCCATTGTTTCTTTCCTTTAAATTATTTCATTCAGAAGATCTGATTTAAGAGAGAAATTATTTTTCAACAACTGCCAGAATATCACTTTCTGACATAATTAATACTTCCTCGTTATCAATCTTTTCTGTCTTCACGCTATAGCCGTCGTTAAAAATAACAGTATCGCCAATTTTCACATCTAAAGGTTTATTTTCACCGTTATCTAAGATGCGACCTTTACCAACAGCCAGTACTTTTCCTCGAGTTGATTTACCTGCAGCAGAGCCAGTTAAAACAATACCACCAGCAGATTTAGATTCAACTTTTTCGCGATTAATGATAACCCGATCATGCAATGGACGAATCTTCATTAAGAGATCTCCTATAAATAAAATCCATATAAGGTAAATAAAGATGATACTAGTATGGTTTATAAACCAGTACCCTGTTTAAACAGGTGGGGTCGATTAAAATTAATTCAAGGGGTCTATAAAAAAAATTCCATTTTTCTTTTTACCTAAAAATAAAATATTAATATTTTTACTATCGAAATTTTCTTTTTTAGAAAATTTTTCCTTATGTTTAATACTGTTTGATAAAGCATCAATTTTTTATCAAACTCACTTTCATAATTCTTCCATTTTGGAGAATTGTTGAAATTATTATTAGCTCTTCTTGTAAAATAAAATAAACATGATGTATAAACTTCATGAATTATCAGTTTCTATATTAAAGAATACAGCACTAATAAAACCCTTAAAAAATTACTGAAAATTCATATAAAATTAACAAAATACTAATAATCAATTAAAAATTATATTCTTAATCATTTCTTTTTTCGGATTTTTCCCAGTAAGATAATTTTTGACATATTAATAATTAAAGTTTTTAATTTCAATGACTTTTACAAAAAAATCAATAGATAAAATTAAAAATATTAATATTAAGGTTCTTAATATAAACCTATATACTCTCCAAAAACTTTAACAAAAATAACAGTTTTATATAAATTAAGTAGGATTATAAAAGTATAAATGGAGAAACCAACACATACAATTATCCTAATAATTGTTAAGTAACCTCAGTATCCCATTTTTGAATTGGAAGATATAAATATCTTTTAATAAATTAATATCACAAGATTTTGTATTTGACACTACAATTTAGGTATAATAAAAATCTATTATATAATTTAATGAAAAATTTTTATATTTTTAATGAGTTATATTAGCATCATCACATATATATGATATTAAATTCGGATAATGTAGCTATTATAATATTTCATATTTATATAACAAGTACTTCTTGTTTCTGACAAGATATATCACAGTTATAATTAGAATCTTAATTATTAACTTTAAATTAAACTTTAAAATAATATATTTTTATTAATACGTTATATATATATTTTTAATAAATTTCTATTTAATTTTAAGAAGGTTTTATGTCGAAAAATATTCGTTCTGAAGAAGACCTATTAGGTAAACGAGATATACCTGCTGAAGTCTATTATGGTATTCATACATTACGTGCGATCGAGAATTTTTATATTAGCGACAGAACTATTAATCATGTACCAGAACTTATTCGTGGAATGGTAATGGTAAAAAAAGCAGCGGCAATAGCAAATAAAGAATTAAAAACAATTCCACAAAAACAAGCAGATGCGATTATTAATGCTTGTGATGAAATTTTAAATAAGGGAAGGTGTATGGATCAATTTCCAATAGATGTCTTTCAGGGAGGAGCGGGTACATCTTTAAATATGAATACTAATGAAGTTTTAGCTAACATTGGTATTGAGTTAATGGGATATAAAAAAGGTGAATATCAATATTTAGATCCCAATGAGCATTTAAATAAAAGTCAATCAACTAATGATGTGTATCCAACAGGATTCCGAATTGCAGTTTATAACTCCATTACTAACTTAATTAAATCAATTACTTTGCTTAAAGATGGGTTTCAACAAAAAGCAAACCAATTTAAAGATATTCTTAAAATGGGTCGTACCCAATTACAAGATGCTGTTCCTATGACAGTAGGACAAGAATTTCATGCATTTGTTACTTTATTAAAAGAAGAAATAAAGAATTTACATAGTGCTAGTGAATTATTACTTGAAGTCAATCTTGGTGCAACCGCAATTGGAACTAGAATTAATACAACTGCCGGATATCAAGAACTAGTGGTGAAAAAATTAGCTGAAGTAACGAGATTGGCATGTATTCCAGCAGAAGATTTAATTGAAGCAACTTCCGACTGTGGTGCTTACATTACGGTACACGCTGGGCTAAAACGATTAGCTGTTAAGTTATCAAAAATCTGTAATGATCTTCGACTTCTTTCTTCCGGACCTCGTGCTGGTCTAAAAGAAATAAATCTACCAGAACTACAAGCGGGGTCATCTATTATGCCTTCTAAAATCAATCCTGTTATTCCTGAAGTTGTTAATCAGGCTTGTTTCAAAGTCATAGGTAACGATACTTGTGTTACTATCGCAGCGGATGCAGGACAATTGCAATTGAATGTTATGGAGCCGGCAATTGGCCAAGCGATTTTTGAATCTATTTCATTAATGAATAACTCTTGTCGTAATTTACTGGAAAAATGTATTATAGGCATTACAGTTAATAAAGAAATTTGTGAAAAATATGTTTTTAATTCTATTGGAATAGTTACTTATCTTAATCCATTTATTGGCCATCACAATGGAGATATCATAGGGAAAATATGCGCTGAAACAGGTAAAAATGTTAAAGAAGTGGTATTAGAGAGAGGTTTACTAACAGAAGAAGAATTAGACGATATTTTCTCTATTGAAAATTTAAAAAACCCAAAATATAAAACAAAAAATTTTAATTATTAAATCTAGAATATTAATAATTTAATTGATTTCTCTTAATTTTTAAAGGGAACTCTTTTCTTTTAAAGAAAAGTTTTTTATATTTTATGTACTTACAAAATAAATAAGATATTATTTTTTATTTAAAAAGTAAAATATTATGTTAAGTATTAGAACTTTATTATTCTTTTAATCTCTCTTTTCAAAGAAAAGAGAGATTAGGGAAATATATTTATAAAGTTTTTATTGATAATTTTAATTGATTAAGTTAGAGAAATGATATCATGTTCATTTCATTTTTAATCATTATGATTATTATTGTTATTCGATGGGAAGCTCTTTCTTTTCTGTAAGTTGCAGAAAAAAATCTATTAATTTATTAATGAAACAAAAACTTACTTTCTTAAGAATTCAAAAATAAATTATTTGAAAGGATAGAAACCAATAATTTATCAAATTTCCTTAAGGTAATAATAAATAGTTTAGAAAAACTTCATAATTATAGTTATTAGAATCTCTTTTCAAAATTGAAACTTAATCTAATAAACAGAATTAATATATTTAAAATATTTTAGTAACTAAAATATTAAAATAATTAATCTATTATATATATAGAGAGAGAGTGAATAAATCAGAAATATATTATTTAAATTATAGAAAAACATTCTCTCCTATCTAAAACTGCCTATTATTAAAAAAATTTTTCATTAATAATGAAGTTTTTATTACTATTTTCTAAAATATGCTCTCGGAAAGTTTATTAGCTGATATCCAGAGATGTGTGAGATGTTTTTAAATATTTTTAAAGATTTTAACTATTTTATTAAAATTTTTATTTTAATTAAATTTAATATAACGAATTTGATTTTTTAAAATTCATAAATAAAATAGATAATCTTTTATATCTATTGAATTAATTCAAATATTAATAAATATATTTTGAATATTAAAGAATTCATTAATTAAAAAATTAAATTTTCAATAATTAAAATCAGGATTGATAAAAAATTTAATCAATAATTTATCTAGATAATTTATAATATAAAGGTTATCCTAAATTATATTAGTTAATAATTCTTCTTGTTTTAATGATATCCTATTTTCTTCTTCCTCTCGAAAAGAGAGAAAGAAGATTTAGTATTAAATACTAAAATAGTTTTTAAAGATTTAATAATAACTTGCAAAAATTTATATTTTTAGTGGTTTTATTAGAAAAGAAGTATTAAAATACGGCGATTAAAATAATTAGTATTTAGTTTAGTAATCTTCTATATATGTAAGATTAGAAACTAAGTTAATATCTTTCCATAGTCATTTCAAATTGTTTTTTATAAATATATATACTAAAATAAAATTATAAATATAAAATATATCATTATATAATTAAATTTATTAGATAAAAAGTTAATAAATTATTTTTATTGGTTTATCAATAAAAATAATTTATTAACTAATGAAATAAGGTACAAAATACCTATTTAATGATTTTAAATCAAAATAATAGATATAATCTTATAAAAATATTTTTAATTAAATAGTATTTTTATATTTATTAACAATGTAATTAACAAAAATCGTTATTATCAAAATACATGAAATAATACTTAGCGAAATAGAAGTTGAAATATAGAAAATATCCATTAATAACATTTTTATTCCAATGAAAATTAAGATAATAGATAGTCCGTATTTTAGCATAGTAAATTTTTCAGCAATATTTGATAAGACAAAATACATCGCCCGTAAACCTAAAATAGCAAATAGATTTGAAGTCAATACAATAAAAGGATCCATTGTTACTGCAAAAATAGCAGGGATACTATCCACTGCAAAAATAATATCACTAACCTCAATTAAAATTAATGGTATAATCAATGGAGTAGCAAATAAAATTCCTTGCTTCCGAATAAAAAAGCGTTCACCATGTAAAGTACTTGTAACATGTAAATGAGAGCAAACCCATTTTACTAAAGGTTTTTTATCAATCGATTCATTTTCCTCTTTAATAAAAAAAAATTTAATTCCAGTAAATAGTAAAAAAAATCCAAAAAGATATAAAATCCAATAAATCTGAGAAATTAACCAACTACCTATAAAAATCATGATAGTACGCAATAGTATTGCACCTAAAACTCCATAAACAAGGACTCGACGTTGTAAATTCATTGGAATTGAAAAATAATTAAATAACATTAACCAAACAAATACGTTATCAATAGCTAATGCTTTTTCTAATAAATAACCAGTTAAGAAAGCCATTGTTTGATGATTAGTTACTATTAGATTAGTTGTCTGTTTAAAATAAAACCATAAACTTAAGGCAAATAATAATGCTAAACTAATCCAAATTAAACTCCATATAATAGCTTGTTTTATTGTTATTTTTCCCTCATTATGGTTCTTTTGTAAAGAAATATCAATAAATAACATAAATGAAAAAATAGCAATAAAAATTGCCCATAATACTGGAGTACCAACAGAAAGCATTTCATCACCTAAAAAAAAGAAAACTGCATGATTCTTATATAAGGTTCAATCGTTATTAATTCATTTTAGTTTTTATGGTTTTATATTTCAGTTTCTGAATTATAAAACTTGTCTATCAGGAAAGATAACAAGTTACACTATAAAATTATTTTTATATCCATAAATGAACTCTCAGATGTAATTTGTATATTATTTTTGATAAAATTAATTAAATAAAAACCACTTCTATTATACCTAATAGAATAGAAGATCTTTTAAAAAAAATAAGATATTAAAGTAACTTAAATTTTGTAAAGATATAAAAATATATAAATTCTTACTAAATAAATCCATAAATCGATGATACTAGAATCTTTTTTAAGTAGAAAGAGGAATTATCAAAGATAATTTAAATTATCTTTGATAATTGAGTTTTATAGATAATAAGATTTAGGAATATTTAACGGAATTATTTAAAGAATTTTTACCTAATCTTGATATTAGGAAATCCTAATAAATTCTATAAAGGATTAAAAAACAATAAATCTTGCAACTGTTTTATTTCTTATCTTCTTAAAATTATCACTAATCCTCCCCCTATAAAAAGGTCATTAATATCAAAATTTCTTATTTCTATGACTTAAAGAACCTATCTTGTATATTTATTTTTTGTTTTATCACTGTAATTATATGTTTATTATTGATAATTTATCCAGTTTTATTTGATGGGGTAGTTTCTAGTTGTTTAATTAATTTATTGAGTTATTATTAATAATATTCTTTAACTATTATTAATTAATTATCTATCCGGTAATAAAAATTTTTTAATATAATGTAATATTAAATTTTGAATATTTTAATATTAATCCGAATTATTTTTTTATTAATCTAATAATTAAGTATAGCTTTAAGTTTAAAGAAAAAATTTAATCACCGTAAATTCTTAAAATTCAACTTTAAGTGTTATTTATTTTTTATTTCCTGAAAATATTTTTTAATTAAACTTTTATTAAATTTTTATTAATATAAAAGCTTTAAATTATTTAAACATATATCATTATTAAATAATGATACAGATCTTTTTTTAAAATACTATAAGAAAATTAATAATTCTTCATAAGACAACCTAATCTTATGAAAGAACAAGAAGAATATTTTTCAGAATTAAAATTCTTATATGAATCTTTGTGAGAAGGTTTTTTAAGTAAGAACGAAAATAAAGTTCAAAGAAAAATTGACGAAATTTTTCATAAATAAGAAAAAGTTAAACAATTTTTTCCAAAACTTAACGATGTAAACGCTAAATCTTTTATAAAATAAAGAAGTTACTAATTGTTATAAAGATTATTGTAGATCAAAATCTATGGATAGATATTACTAGAAAATAATCAAGTTTCTATTAGAAATTTTATTAATAAAAACTTTGATATGAAAGAAAATCAAAACAAAATTTGGTAACTTTACTTAAAGATTTTTAATCATCTTATAATAAAATTATTTTATTATCATTAATTTTGAAAAACGACTGGAGATTTTTTCCTATTAAAAATAAAAAAGTAAACCTTAAAATCTAATTAATTTTACTATCTGGTTCTCAATTAATATTAAGTTGTAATTTTTTTCTGATAAGTTTTAATAATATTAATTATATTTATGAATTTCGTTATTATTAAAAAGTTTTTCTTACTTAAAGCGACTTTTTATGATTATCCATATTATTTTCGTTTATTAACCATACTATTTCCTAGATTTAAATAAGTAATATTACACCCTCTCTTATAATTAAGGTTATTTATTAATAATTAAAAAAAGATATCAAAAGTTAAAATAAGATGGATATAAAATTAAGAAAAACAAATAACTTATGTTAGAAAAGAAGAAATTATTAGCTAATATTCATTAGTAATATGATATTTATATCAACAAATTTGAAAAATTGTTTAACAAGTATTACACTTTCAATAATCATATATAAAAAGATTCTATCTTTCAAATCAATAATTGTTACTAATTGTTATTAAATTTCTTTTTATGGATATTCATCATTTTATAAACTTTATAAAAATTAATTGAATAAATTATTAGTATATAAAGAAAGAAATAATTTTCTAAATACTTTGTATTTTAGAATGGAAAAATTTATAAATTTTTTAATAAAATGTTTTAAAAATTTTTGTTTGTTAATTCATGAAATTTTTATAATTTCTTAAATTTTCTTAGCCTAAAGTGGTAGTGTTCTTTTTATACTAAAGAGTTAATTATAAACAAAATATAACTAACTAATTTATAATAGTAAAAATAAATTTATTAAATTGTATAGTTTTTCAATAAACTATATATTATTTTATTTACTAAATTTAACTTTATAAAAATTATTTATATATAAAACTCATAAAAATAAATTGTAAAAATTAAAATAGATTTCTTTCCTGGCTTCTGCTTGTCGAAGATATTATTTTATTTAAATTTATGATATTCTTTTATCCAGTAATTTTTCTGATTTTAATCATATTTTAAGATCTTTAAAAAAGAGATATGATCAACTTATAAATATAAACTGATCCAATCTAACATTAATAAAGATGTTTTACCTGTAAAAACAAAACTAGTTTTTCAGTTTTTAAAGAATCATATCATTTTATGATAAAGTAATGTTTTATAACTAAAACATAGAATTATCTTTTTGTATAAAAATTTTTTTGAAATATTCCTTAATATATTAGTTTATTTATTATTTTAATTTAATATTTATTTGTTATCAAGTTGTATCTATCCGGTAAATAATAATCTCCTATATAAAATATATCATTTAGAATATAGTTGTAATTTTGATTCTGATAATAAAAATCCCTTTAGGATAAATATTATCTAATTGATTTTTAATATAAATTTTATTTTTTATAAAAAATTTTCAAAAAGAATATACTTTTGAAATTATATTTCTGATAATTTAATCGGTATTTTCAATTTAAAAAGATGAATATATAAGAATCTTAATTTGATTTTTTATTTTCGATTGTCCTTAATAAGAAGAGAAAGCACCGATTTTAACTTTCTATCTTCCCTCCCCTTTCTCTTCCTTATAATTAAAAGGCATTAAATGCACATAATAAGATATTGGTTAATAATAGATTTTATTTAAATTTGGTTAAAAATTTAATTAATGTAATGAAAATAATCTATCTACTAATTATAATCAAAAGGATATGAATCCTCTTTTTTTAGTTATAGCATTTATATAAAATAAAGCTTTAACATTAAATGTATTGCAATCATTGAATTTACAGATTTTTAAAGCTGTATTTTTATGAAAATAATAAAATAATAAGTAAAGGGTATTTTGATATTCATTTCTGTTATAAAATATACTAACCATATTCTCTTTAATTAGTATTTTCCTTGTATTCTGGTATGCTATTATTCTGTTAAATAATTATTTCATTTATTTTTAAAAATATTTTTAGGAGAGAATATATAAGATGAATTACAATTCAGTATTTAAAGTTAAAAAATAACACTATGTTCTATTAAATTTTTACTGATAGTTGATTACTATTCTATATCGGTTTTCAATGTAATCTCTACACGGTTTATTTACTATTTTCTTTATTTGTTTTAACCTTTTATTTCAATTTCACTTTATTATACAAAATAAAAAATCAATTCTAGAAGTTCTCTCTATCTTTGGTGAATAAAATCTTATTAACTATTTTTATCAGAATAATTTAAAATTAATTATTTTATATTAAAATAATAATATTCAAAGAATGGAGTTGATTTTAGAATCTTTAATAAATGTAGGAGTTTAACGGATTATTTTATTATAAATATATTTAATATGCTATTTAAATATTAAAGTTTTAAAAATCTCTAAGAAATCAATAAAAATTTAATTTTTTCTAAATTTAGTATGAGTCCAAAAAATAGTAATTAACTTTTATGATATAATCTGATCATAAAAACATGTAATAAACCCTAGTAAAATATTACAATTTTCATTAATTTTAATTACTATTAATCTTGTGCTCTTTTTAATCTAATAACTGTATTCTATGTACAATCTCCTATTTTTCTATATATCTTTAATTCCTTAAGTTTTTCATATAAATGTTTAATCATTTTTAGCTTCTAAAGTAACTCTGCTTTTGATAAATAAAATGGATCAATATTAGTAATCTACATGTCATTGATAAATATTAAGTAAAAAACATAAATTTTTAATAAAAACAAAAGTGAAAATTAGATGAAATAACAATATTTATCTTACCATTTCCCAAAAATTCTCGTGTGAGAGATAATATTACTCATTTAAATGAATAAAGTTTAGTTTTTGATTTTTATAATAATTTATCAATTAAAAAGATTTAAACGAAGAATCAATATTTCATAAACAATAGAAAGATGGATTTTCAAAATTCTATTTTTTGATTCTTCATCATTAAATAACAACTTTATTTTTTAATTTTAATATAATAGATAAATTCTAAAAATATCTAAGTAAAATAGTACAATATGGTTTGATAATAAAAAGAATTAAAGCAATATTCATCATAATAACCTTTTTTGTAATTTTTCATTATGTAATTTGAAATAGATGGAAATTTATGCAAATTATGTTGCAAAATTTCTACTCTCTTTATAGTCTCAAAGAGACTTATTAGAAATGCAATATATATTATTGCAAAAATACTTTAAGGAAAGATTTTACTTAATTATAAAAATTTAAGTATTTAATCTAAGATGTTAATATTTAAAATACGAAAATAATCTTGGTCATATTGATTTTGTTAAATATACAACTCTTCTATAAAAGAATGTTTCTTTTTAAGAAATCTATTCTTTTTCTGAAGTTTAGATCCATTACGAAATTTTACAAAAATGATTCAATCAAGAAATTAAAACTTTAAAGACTAATTCTTTTTATCTTACTAAATCTACTAGTAGTATTTAATATTATTAATTTAAGTAATAGAAAAAATTCTGAGTTATATGACTATCAAAGAAAAATTAGATTTACTAATATAAAATAGAAAGGTACTTTTATTTTGAATACCTAATATAAGTTGTATTAGAATAGAATTTTAGTCATAAAAGATAAATAGAATTTACATATATAGATAAATCTTCTGTGTTGAATATTTTTTAAAACTGATATAAAAATATAATTTCTTTAATTTAAAGCACTGATTTTTCAAAATTAGCTTAGAAATAGATTTAAAGAACATAGAAAACTTAGATTAGTCGTGCTTATTAATAAGAAATATACTTTTTTTAAAAAATAAAATAACTATCTATCATTTACATTATAGGAATTGTAAAGGTTAAATAACAACGAAAAAAGATAACTTATGCTAAATACATTATTTGTATATATCCTAATTTAAGAATAAAAATGAAATTAATTATCCTAATATATTTTTAGTATATTTTCTTTATTTAAATTATATAATAATTTTTTAATAAAAATTAAATAAAAGGTTAAAATTTTAATAAAAGAAATAGAACAAATATAATTAGTTTAATAACTATAATTTTATGATTAATATGAGGAGTAGATAAGATTTTATCTACTGTTAGATTAGGATGTGATCTTTAATAACAAATAACTTTTTATTTTATTGATTTTAAAGATTTAATTCTTTTTCAAAAATAAACATATTTATCAAATTATAATTTTGAAAGTAAAATCAGTGAATTGATCACTCCTAAAAACGAATATATTTAAGTGGATAAATAATAAAGTAACAGAAATTAAATAATTAATCGGATTTCTGATTTTACTGAAAGATTTCAATAATATCAAATATCAATCTCTTTGAAATATTACTTTTAGTTATATTTTTTCAGAAATGATCTTCTATCAGTGATATACATTTTTTTAAAATACTTATGGCATAATACAGAATTATAAAATAGAGAACAATATTATATATATACTAAAAAATCTAATAAATACAAAAAATTTTACTTCATATGTCCAAAGTTTGTTTTATTACTAAAATTAGTAATACAAAACAATTAATTTAATTTTATTAAAATCATTTTTATTTTAATATTCTTTAGAATTTTCAAAAACTCTAAAGAACATTATCAAAATTTTGAAGTTTATCTTGTTCTTAAAAGTGTTCTAAAAAACTATATTTTTGACTATAGTAGATCTTCATTTAAAGTAGATATAATTAAATTTTTTAAGAAAAATACTATGTTTTGTTAATTTAAGTGGAAATAATCCTTACTCACTAATTTAATATTTATTAAAATAATTAAGATAATTTATCCTTAATACGTAACTCAAATTTATCAGTATTGAAAAGAAGTTTTATACTTTTAACTAAAATAAATTATAGTTAATAGATTTATTCTGGAGCTGGTGAAATTATTAAAAATTTACTGAGTTATCATTAACTTAAAGAATTATGAAAAACCTCCATTTCTATCGAAATAAAAATTAAAACTTTAAAAAATATTGACCTATAAAATTTATTAACATTTTTAATATGGAAGAGTTTATAAACTATATACCTAAAGTGACAAGTTGTTTTAGAGGATTATTGTTAAATTCTGATTTTTATCTTGAACAAGATTATAAGTATTGGATTACATAATTTATACAGAAATAAAAAATATTTTTTCTAGTAAAAATATTTCTAAGATTATATCCTTTATTATAACTAAAAATTAGTAACGAACAATACTGATAGATATTTAAAATCTTTAAAATAATTTAAATAGTTTCCTATAAAATTATTGTTAAGTAATTAATAATTAGTTTACCAACTCTATTAGGAGCTTAAATATAGTTTAATATTATATATATAATATTAAACAAAATAGATCTCTAATACTTTAAGAGTTAGCCGATAAGCCGGGTTCTGTCGTGGACAACCATTCATCTAGGCCAGTACTTCCGAACTGGCTCAAGCAGCCTACCCGAATCCAATGCGGGCCACATATCGATGAATTCCTATTTGGCCTTGCTCCAGGTGGAGTTTACCATGCCACAAACTGTTACCAGTTGCGCGGTGCGCTCTTACCACACCATTTCACCCTTACCTGTACCTTTTAAAAATAGGCTATCGGCGGTTTTTCTCTCTGTTGCACTAGTCGTAAGCTTTCGCCTCCCAGATGTTATCTGGCACCTTGCCCTATGGAGCCCGGACTTTCCTCTACTTATTTTATGAATTATCATAATAACCAAAATAAGCAGCGGTTGTCTAGCTAACTCTAACCATAAATTATAGAGATTTAATATTAATTTGTATATTTATTTATAATAAGTTGAGGTTGCTAATAGATAATTTTTATTTAGTTTCTCTAATAGATCTGATCTTCTGATTCATGGAATATTCATATAATGCATTTTTTTTAAAACCATAAATCTTTCCTGTGATGGCCGCTGCTTTTTTTAATGGAAATGATTCTTGTAGTAAAAGTAATGTTTTTATCACATCATGTGGGATTGTTTTTTTATTGGAATTCTTTTCTGCTCTATATCCCTCAACCACCAATACCATTTCTCCACGATAACGATTTTCATCAACTTTTACCCAATCAAGTAATTCTCCAACCGGTAAACCATTAATAGATTCCCATGTTTTTGTTAGTTCTCGTGCCAAAATTATATAACGTCCAGTACTCCAAATAGATACCATATCTGCTAATGTATCTAATAAACGATGTGGTGATTCATAAAAAATAAGTGTTCTAGATTCATTTGTTAATCTTTGTAATACGACTTTTCTTTTATTACGTTTTGCAGGTAAAAATCCTTCATAACAAAATCGATTAGAAGCGATACCAGAAGCAGATAGTGCAGTAATTGCTGCACATGGGCCAGGCAAAGGGATTACTCGAATACCTTCTTGTTGACAATATTTTACCAAACGATAACCAGGATCATTGATTATCGGTGTCCCTGCATCAGAAACTAATGCTATACTTAATCTTTCTTTTATTTGAGAGGTTAATTGATCTATTTTTTTTTGTTCATTATGATCATGTAAGGATATCATCGGAGTATTAATGGAAAAGTTTTGTAATAATAAATTCGTACACCGAGTATCTTCCGCTGCAATAAGATCTACCTTCCTAAGGATTTGCAATGCACGTATGCTGATATCGTCAAAATTACCAATAGGAGTTGGAACAATATATAGAGTTGATATCATCTCTACCTCTCTTTATTTCAATTATAGTTTTATTTCTTATTTTAAATTATTGATTAAAATAAAATAATAATAATTATCAATATTTTCTAATTTATGTATTCTTCAAATTTATTAAAAAACGTTTCATATTGAGATAATAAAACTATTCGCTATTTTATTAGCAGGATTTTTAAAGCTTTATATCAAAAAAACTTGATTTTTATGCAAAAGTATAAATAATTAATAATTGATTATTATTAAATATTTATACTTTAATGATAACTTTAAATTCAGAGTTTATTGTATTTACTTACATTGTGCAGTTCATTACTAAAAATAAGTTTAATTGTTTACCAGAAAACTATTGATAATATTGATATATATCAATCAATATATCAATTGAATAAATTTGAAAATAGGGTGTTATGATGAGATAACAATCTATATATTAGTGTTTTCTAATTTTATAGTAAAATTTTTTATAATTTTTCCGATAAATATTCAAATAGAATACTATAGGTATTTTTAAATACTATTGATATATCTTCTAAAATGAAATACTTCTTACATCATCCTAATTTATAGATATTAAATACTCTATAAAGAAAATTATAGATTTTATTATTTTTTGATTTTCCTTTTAAAATCGTTTTAAAAAATATTAACGTAATATACAGGTTTATACTCGTATCGTTAGTGACTTTAATTAATAAAAATCTCTACTGTTTTTAACTTCCAATATTCAAAATTATATTTTTCACTTTTCCTTAAGTATGAAATATCTTCATGTTCTATCTTTAAGCAAGAAAATAAACTTAGTTTATTAATATTATCTTATTTCAGAGGTTTTTAAAATCGTATTCATCTTGCAAAATTTTCTATTTTATCAATAATTTTTGTATAATTGAGATTAATAGTAGAATATTATTTTTGCATGTAGATTTTATTTCCTCTTTCCTTATTATTAGAAATTTAAATTTCTCTATATGAGTAACCATTATTATATTTTTCAATGGGAAAAGATAGGGATCTTTTTAGCATTAAAATTAATAATAATTTTACTTTATACAATAAAATATCTTGTTACATCATTTAATCTTTATTTACTTAGATTATGTGGTATTCGCAATTAGAGTATTTAACTTTACTAAAGATAAGAAAATTATCTTCCTTATTTCTTTTTGATAATTTAAATAATTTAAATTTATTTAAATTATTACTAACTAAGTTTAGTAATTATAATATTTATTATTTTAATTAATTATATATAAGTATATCTTTTAAAATATACTGAAGAAAATTAATCTTATTATATTGTAAAAAGGTATTCAAGAAAAAATTACCGTTTCTCTGAATATTAGTAGTAAGATACTATCTCTCGTATAGTAGAAGTTACGATTTATTATGTATTAATAAATAAAAATAAGATTTTATATTTTGGTTCTGGAGGATTTTCCATAGTTATTGCATAATGCTTTGCAAACACTATAATCAATCAATTTGAAGCAAAATGTTCTAAGTTTTTCTGCTTTATATTTCAGTATAGGTAGTACAATTATAACCTTATAATATTTAATGGAAAAACCAGAAGAAATGTACATGAACAAGTTTCTCAGATTAGAAGAATCTGGTTTTCTACTTCTTTCTATTTTCCACTAAATATGATAATTAGTTTCGTTTTGTTATAAATCAGTTGAAGTTTTACTAAAAAGTGATATTACCATTTATTGTCTTTTGTGGACCTAGTTTAATGGGTGTGGGAAATTTAACCTAATTATTGGGTGGTAATATAGGAAATAGAAAATAGAATATTTTTAAAAGTATTAAACTTCAAGAAGTTTAATTATTAACAGTTAATTATTTATATGATTTAATCAATAAAATTTTCTGTATCAAGATTATTAAGGATTAATAATGAAGTTATTTTCTCTAACTATCATAATATCTATTTTATTCTTATTACAAGGTTGTCTTGGTGCTACCATAATAGCTTCAGCGGCTGTTGTCACAAAAAGTGCAAAAGATCCAAGAAGTGTAGGTCGTCAGATTGATGATGGAATATTAGAAGCTCGTGTTAGTTCTGCTATTAATAAAAATAAAGAAATCAGATGTAACACACATATTATTACTACTGCTTATGCAGGTAAAATATTATTTACCGGTCAAGCAATAGATCTTTTATTAGCTGAAAAAGCAAAACAAATAGCAACTAAAATAGAAGGTGTTCAGGTAGTTTATAATGAGATTCGGAAAGCAAAACTAATTAATTCTAGTCTTTCTTCTAAAGATGTTTGGATAACAACAAAAATAAAATCAAAAATTTTTATTAATAATTCAGTTAAATTATTATCCGTTAAAGTTCTTACAGAGGATGAAGAAGTATTTTTATTTGGTGTTCTGAAGAAAGAAGAAGGAGATTCTATAGCAAAAATTGCCAGTGAGACAGATGGTGTTAAACGTGTTATTACAGTATTTAGCTATCTTGATTAATTTCTTTTCACTTAAATTAAAAAGGTTAATTCTATCAATTATTTGTTAGATAAAACCATTAATATGTATATTAAGGACATTTCATTTAATTATGTTCATATAATTTTTAAAATTTTTAGAATTAATAGCCTTCTACTTCAACAGAAGTGTTAATATAAAATATTTAATAATTTAAAAAAAATAAATCTAAAATTAATCAAAATATTTATATTAGAATCATCTTTTTATTAAATAAATAACGTTAAAAATATTATTCAGTGTAAATATTATATATTTAAAAATATTTCCTTGGATAATTATAAGAGAAATAGATGAAAATAGAGATTATTTTTGATTGAAATTATAAAAATTATAGTAATAAGTAATTTATTTACTCAGAATAATAATGTTCTTCTAGTTTATATTTTTAATTTTCGATTTATTTATAAAAATTAACTAATTATTTTTATGATTTAAAATAATAATAAAAATAGAATGCAATTCTTTGCATGTAAATATTAAAATATCTAATACAAATAATATATTATAAATCCTTCTTTTATACGAAAAATTCTATATAAAGGTTATAAAAATTCAAAATAGTCAAATAAATTATCTAAATATAGTTTATATAATATAATTTTTAATTATTACCTACTCTCTCTCTTTAAAGAAAATTTAAAAAATAATTAAATAAAAAATATTTTTATTTAATTTGATACTATAAGTATTTTGTTTTAAAAATGAATAAAATGATTTATATGAAATCTTCATAAATGAAGAGAAAATTTTGATAGATATTTCTATATTAACCATTTGATTAATAAGATATTTCTTTTTTAAAAATTGATGATTTTAATTAGTAAGTAACTTTCTGTTTAATGCTTCTTTGGTATAATCAAACCAATATGATTAACAGATAAAAACTATAGTGATAAAATAAATACAGATTAGTAGACTAATGTTTATCTGTAGAAAAAATTTTTTCCTGGTAACCCTTTATTTTTCTTTAATTCATAAGGTATGATAGCAAAAATTTTTTAATAAAAATGAATGTTTATTATTAAAAATTTAATATTTAATAAAGATTAAATTTTTAAGAAAATAGATATACGTATCATACTTAATAATTTCTTCTTAATTTAATACTTGTTTTAATGTCATGATTGCATCCAATAATACAAATATTAAAATGTATTATTGTACTTGAGTAATACAATTCCTTATTGATATTTTACTTATTGAAAAATAAAATATTAACTTATAAAATTAATATTTTGTTATATATACACATTTTACTTTTTAAAAAGTACTTTATAAAAATATTAAAATTACATTTTTAAAAAAAATAATATTCTGGATAATTGCGAATAAATCCTTTTTAAAATTGGAAGAAATTAGATAAATACATAATTTTACAGTTTTATTATTAAATTAATTATATGTATTAACAATATTATTGTTCAAGTATCAAGTATTTTAAAGATAAAAAATTTCCTATGTTCTTTTTGATATTCTAATTTTCTAGGGGCAAAAATAAATATAAAGGATTCTAATTTAATTTTCGTTTTAAATGTAAAGAACTGAAAATAAACTAAATTCAATTACACATAATCTTTTCGTTCATATTAAAAATAGTATTAGTTAGCTTACAAAAAGTAAGATACAACTAATAATTAGTTTTATTAAATGGGTGTTCAAAGTAATTTAGAATTATAAATTTATTTATCTTTAATTATACTTCAGAAGAATATCTTTATTTAATTTATGTTATTGCTACTCCTTAAGAATTTTTAATAGAACATATTCCGTAATTTTTTTATTTACAGGTTTGATAGATATTCTTTCTTTAAAAAAGATATCTGGGATAAAAATTTTTCTATATTAATTTTTATGATGTACCAGGCATATTACTATTTTTACTCTCTATGAGGAGTTTCATCTATTTAATCTATGATGTGATTATATTCTATAAATGATCCATTCTATCTTTCTGTCTAGTTGGAGAAAGAAAGATTTTATCTTAAGATATATATCTTATTCATCCAATAAATTTAACTTTACTATTAATATTAAAAATATTAATAGTATTTTAATAAAATTTTTTAATTACAATCCGAAAGTGAAGTTTCCTTTCTTTTGTTAAAAATCGCATTGTAGCTTTTACTAAGTAATTTGAAATTAATTTCATTTTATTATATGAAAATTAAATCATCAAATGATTTAGAAAATTTTATCTTCTGTATAATAGGGGTTATTGATTAATATGTTTTTCTTAGATTGAATTAATTTTTATCTAAATGAGCAAAAATATAAAAATTAATGATAAATAAATATTTCCTTTTATGAGTTTATCAAAAAATAAACAAAAAATTAATAAAATTTAACAAACAAGTGAATGTAGCTAATTAGTAGTCATTTCAATTACTTTTTTAACTAATTTATCAATTCCCTTCCATGCTTCATTTGGTGATAAAGCCAACATATAAGCAGGTGTTGTTACTACTTTATTGTCTTCATCAACTACAATATCTTCAAAAGAAGAAATAATATGGTTACCTCCCATTTTTTCTATTTCAGAAATTATTTTCTTATCATTACCTATTGTTAATTTTACTGATTTTTTTAAAATTTTAGGAAGTATAAGTGGCGCAATACACATTAAACCTATAGGTTTTCCTTGTTTGTGAATTTTTCTGCAAAATGCTAATAAATTTTTATCTATCTCACAATTAATGCCTTTAATGGAAAAGTTCGATAAATTTTTTATTATTCCAAATCCACCAGGAATTATGACGGCACTAAAATTTCTTGCGTCAGCAGATAATAAGGACTCGATTTTCCCACGAGAAATACGTGAAGCTTCCTCCATGATATTACGTTTTTCTTCTTTCTTTTTTCCAGTTATATGGTTGATAACATCTAGTTGCTCTCGGTCAGGAGCTAAAAAACACATCTCTGAACCATGCTGACTCAAAGATAAGATAGTAAATACTGATTCATGAATTTCACTTCCATCTAATACACCACATCCACTTAAAATTATTGCAATAGGTTTCATATTTAATTTTATTTATAGTAGATTTTTACTATACTATTTTAATAGGATTAAATCTAATTCTATTAGAATTCTAATTAATAGTAAAATAAAAATCATTTATATTTATGATATGCTCTTATTTTCTTTTATTTACAAGAAATTTTATCTTCTTATTACTAAATAAATCTATATTTATTTATATCATAAATTTATGAGTAAAAAATAATCTATTTAGTATTAAAAGTAAACAATATTTCGTCAAAAAAAATTTCAATTGGAATTATTTTTAAATTTAGTGAAATAATCCTTTTAAAAATTAATGTTTTAGAAACATACTTTTAATTTATCAAAATCGTTTCTAAAATGTTATCTAGAAAAAAGTAAAATAAAGAAATTGGAATATATTGGAACGAAATAATTGAGAAAATAGTGAAAAACAATTTCATCTATTTTTTGAATTAACCTTTAATTTTTCAAGATTCCGAAAAAATTATTTATATCTTCAAGAAGATATTCTTTTACTCAATAAAGATATGTATTTCTATTTTTTAAATATCTATATTTTACTTAATAAGTTTTGCCAATTAATTAGAGATATTTTTAATCATATCCAATATTTTATTTTATTATCATTGTTATAAATTTTTTGAAAAAATCCACTATATTTATTTTTAGAATCACTTAAATATTTTCCAATGAATTTTATCACTGTATTCATAAAAGTATTTTATCTAAAAGATCATCGATATAAACCATTGAAAGGAAGATATTTTTACCTTTCCAATATATTAATTAAAAAATAATAGAATTAAAGAGGATAGTATAATTATATTTTTATATAATCTTTGGTAAAGATACCAAGTAATATCTACTATTTTTGTATTAAGTAGTTGAATATTCAATAAAAAAGATTGTAATTATCAATTTTAAATGTTTAATCCTTTTTATTATTCACAAAACAGCATTAACGAAGTAGGTTGATTCTTCTAATAAAGATCCATCGAGAAACTATAATTTTAAATAAATTTTCCAGAAAATATACAAATTTAAATATTAAAATAACTTCTTTAATATATGCAGGAATTTACACATTATTCTAATATAATGCATCAATATTTAGTGTAAATAAAATTCATCTAATACTGGAATTTAGTATACGAATTAATTATCAACTAACTAATTTAATTGGTTAATGAATGACAACTAATTTGATTCGTTCGAATTTCGTATTTAAAATATTGAAGTACTTAAAAATTTAGTGCTAGAAAATTCGTGTGTGTTTTTTTTTAAATGATGAAAAATTTCTTTTAAAATTTGAATCTATTTATAGTAGAATTCGTTAAAGCGTGAAATAAAACAAAACGCATCACATTTATTATTTTATTATTTAGAATTGACTACATATTATTTTTTACTAAAAATAGAATTTAAAAATAACATCTAAAATAAACAAAATGAGAGATTTACTTTACAAAGAAATAGTATGAAATATTATTATCGAAAAGTTCATTTATAATGAAATATAAAATGATATTCTAAATGGTTCTTAACAATTCCATAATAAATTAACCTGTGATAAATAAACGCATTTCTCTTTCGTTTTCAGTTAACGAAGCAAGAAAAGAATCCCTATAAAATACGCGTTCCATATAAGAATAAATTCCTTCTGTTTCTTTTACTTTTGGGATGTTGATATTCCAAAAAGGCAAACGCCATAAAAGGGGAGCTAAATAACAATCAACTAAACTAAATTCTTCACTCATAAAAAACGGCATTTCTTTAAAAATTGGTGAAATTGATATAAGTTCCTTTCTTAACTGTTTAGCGATGGCTTCGATATGAGGATCTTTATTTTGAATCTTATATATCAGAGAATACCAATCTTTATCTATTCTATGTATCATCAAGCGACTACTACCGCGAGCAACTGGATAAGCAGGCATTAATGGTGGATGCGGAAAACGTTCATCAAGATATTCCATAACAACACGGGAATCATATAATGTTAATTCTCTATCGACCAGCGTCGGTACTGTTTGGTAAGGATTTAGATCAATCAAATCTTGAGGTAAATTATCTGCTTCAACATTTTCAATTTCAACGTTCACTCCTTTTTCTGCCAATACGATCCGAACTTGATGGCTGAAAATGTCGGTCTGGCCGGAAAACAGTGTCATTACCGAACGTTTGTTGGCAGCGACAACCATGAAAACCTCCAAGTTGTTTAAAAATAAAAACAATAATATAATAAATAAGTTTATTATTACATATTTTAAATATTTTTAATTCAATTGATTTTTATCAAAATATATATTGAATATATAATTAATAAATATTTTTTTCACTAAATTTAATGAAATAAATAAGAATTTAAAGATTAAGATCATATCAAGATATTTATTTAAAAATGGAATATTAAGAATATTTAATTATAATAATAAAATATTTAAATAAATTTTTAAAAATACAAAACTCTCCTCTTTTTAGGAAAATTTTGTATTAATAATTTATTTTTTAAAATAATAAATTAACGTTTAGAGTATTGAGGACGTCGGCGTGCTTTACGCAAGCCAACTTTTTTACGTTCAACAGAACGAGCATCACGAGTAACAAATCCAGCTTTATGTAGTTCAGAACGTAGCGTCTCGTCATATTTCATTAAAGCACGTGTAATACCATGGCGAATTGCACCTGCTTGACCAGAAATTCCACCACCTTTTACAGTAATGTATAAATCTAAATTCAACATATTAAACAATTCCAACGGTTGACGAACAACCATTCTAGCCGTTTCTCGACAAAAATAATCCTCTAATCTACGTTTATTAATACTAATATTACCATTACCTGTTTTAATGAAGACTCGTGCGGAAGAACTTTTACGGCGACCAGTGCCGTAGTATTGATTTTCAGTCATTTCCTATATTATTCCGATTAAATATCAATAAATTTCGGATTTTGTGCCGAATGTTTATGCTCACTTCCTGCATAAACTTTCATTTTACGGTACATCGCCCGACCAAGAGGTCCTTTAGGTAGCATACCTTTAACTGCAATTTCAATTACACGCTCAGGATGGGAAACAATCATTTCTTTAAAACTTGATTGTTTAATACTACCGATATAACCAGAATGACGATAATAAATTTTATCTTTATGCTTGTTACCAGTAACAGAAATTTTTTCTGAATTAATAACAATAATATAATCACCAGTATCAACATGCGGAGTATATTCTGCCTTATGTTTACCGCGCAAACGACGAGCAATTGCAGTCGCAAGACGACCTAATATTTTTCCTTCCGCATCAACAATATACCAGTCGCGTTTTATGGTTTCTGGTTTAGCTGTAAAAGTTTTCATTAAAAGCTTACCCAATATATAATTTAAATGTTGCTGAATGCTGAATATGGTATGAAAATATTTCAATATGTTCATACTAAGTTGAATTCAATAAAAATTCGAGCTATTCTAGCAATTAAATTGGTATTAATGCAAAATTTTACAAAATTAAAAATTTTCTTAATACTAGGACAGTGAATTCATAGAGAATTTTTTCTAAAAATCGACCGAAAAAATTTTGGTAATTTATTATAGTTATTACTTGGTAATGGAAATTATTATGATAAGGAGATATTATCTCTTCCTAATTTTTGTATTTTATAATTTTGATAATTAACATTAAATACGTAAAAATAATAAATTTCTTTTTTTAAAGTTCATTTATTTCTATTTAAATTGGTAATATTCCAATTTAAATTTCTTTTATAAACTCTCTTTTTACTAAAGAGACTATTTAATTATATTTTTATAAATTTCAAAATATGATTGATATTATCATATGATATTTTTTACTATAATAAAATTATTATTTTAATTACAATTAAAATTGAGACAATTCTAAAAATTTAATTTTTAACTACATCATAGTATCTTTTCGATAAAAATAGGGAAATTGATAATAATTTCTAATTTCATTCTCTCTGTTGCTCACTCTATAAAATTAATTACTGTATTTTATATTTACTACCATAAAATGTTAAAAAATAAGAATGATTTTCCTATTTATTAAAATCTTCTACTAAAAAAATTAATCCGTTAATTTTTATTATTTTTAAATAAATTCAATATATAATTTTTTGATAGATTCCACAATTCATATTCTTTCTTAAAAAGAATTGGTTAAATCTATTTTAATTGAAAATAATCAAAATATCTTATTAAATAACTAATGATGAAAAGACATCTAAACATTCTCCCTATCCCTTTACTTTTTTCTTTATCAAATTGATAATCAATCGAGTACTGGTATCTAAAACTATTAGTAAAGTTTAAATGGATTTAAAGAATTTTATTAAGAATAATATATTAATAAGAAATATAATTCATAATTTCTAATAAAATTAATAATAAAAGATTATATAGATAATCTTTATATTTTAATTAGTTAAAATAATATAAAATTATTATCAATAGTTTTCTTATTTTATTTATCCTTTTTAGTAGATATAGTGCTTGGATATTACTGTAAATTTATTTCCATGAAAATAAATATTATTTTATTAATAAAAGGAGCGATTATGACTTGGGGATATGCATTAATTATTTTAATTATTGGTTTTATTATTGGTGTACTAGCGATTTATTTCGCTAATAGTAATTTATATAAAAAAAAATATTTAGAGGATGAACTTAAAAAGAAAAATTACGAACTAAAAGAATATCATAAAGAATTAATCAGTCATTTTTCTCGTGGCGCAGAACTACTCGATAAGATAGCAGAAGATTATCGTCAACTTTATCAGAATGCAGTTAAAAGTTCTCATGAACTGATGTCTGATATTCCAATAGAAAATAAAAATTTTAAGTATCGTTTGAATGAATCAGAATTAGATAAGAATAAATTTCTTATTGACTTACCACCTAAAGATTACTTTGAAGGTTCTTCTGGAATTTTTTCTCTCAAAAAAAAATGATAAATTATGTTATACATTTTAAAAAGTGGAATTTTATTAATTTTGATTTGTAGTAATAAGCAGATTTTCTTGATAAATTAATTTTATTAAAAATAGCAATGTCCAATCTAAACAAATGTAAAAAACGATTCTATTATTTCTTATCTGAACTTTTTTTGATAATCTAAAGTCTTAGTCTTGCTAATTTTTCTATAATAGAAAGTAAATTACCTTGAAATAAATTAAGGTATGTAAGAGAATTAAATTCATGATAAAAAAAGAGAAATATTTTTTAATTATATTAACTATGAGTATCGGTTTTTCTCTCATATGTATACCTAAAGTAAATTACTCTGCATCAATGCCACTATTTACTTTATCATCTAATCAAGAATTACCTGGACTAGCACCGATGCTAGAAAAAGTACTTCCTGCCGTAGTTAGTATTCGTGTATCTGGAACACGTGTTCAAAATCAACAGTTACCAGAAGAATTTAAATTTTTTTTTGGACCTAATTTTCCCTCACAACAACAGAATATTCGCCCTTTTGAGGGATTAGGCTCTGGTGTTATTATTGACGCTGAAAAAGGTTATATTCTAACTAATAATCATGTAATCGATAATGCTAATAATATTCAAATTCAGCTTAATGATGGCAAAGAAATTGAGGTTAAGCTTATTGGTCGAGACCCACAAACAGATATAGCTCTATTACAAATCAAAGATTCAAGTAAAGCAAATCTGAAAAAATTGAATTTAAGAGCTATTAAAATAGCTGATTCCGATAAACTTCGTGTTGGAGATTTTGTTGTTGCTGTTGGTAACCCCTTCGGATTGGGTCAAGCTGCAACATCAGGGATTATTTCCGCGCTAGGTCGTAGTGGTTTAAATGTAGAAGGTTTGGAAAATTTTATTCAAACTGATGCTTCTATTAATAGAGGTAATTCAGGTGGTGCATTGGTTAATCTTAATGGTGAACTCATTGGTATTAATACGGCTATTTTAGCGCCTGGCGGAGGTAATATTGGTATCGGTTTTGCAATTCCATCTAATATGGCTAAATCTCTTAGTGATCAAATTATCAAGCATGGTGAAGTAAAACGTGGATTGCTTGGAATTAAAGGAACTGAAATGACTTCTGATGTAGCAAAAGCATTGAATATTGATGCTCAAAAAGGTGCGTTTGTCAGTGAAGTGATTCCGAATTCCACAGCAGCTAAAGCAGGTATTCAACCTGGTGATGTTTTAGTTTCAATTAATAAAAAATATATTAATAGTTTTGCCGAGTTAAGAGCTAAAATTGGAACAAGTGAAATCGGTAAAAAAATCTCTATTGGGCTACTTCGAAAAGGTAAGCCAATGGAGGTGAATGTTATTTTAGAAGATAGTAATTCTAACAGTACAAAAGCCGAAATTTTAACTACGTCATTAATGGGAGCTACTTTAAGCAATAGTACAATCAAAGGAACTAAGGGAGTTAAAGTTGATAGTGTTTCATCTAATTCACCTGCAGCAATGCTTGGTCTGGAAAAGGGTGATCTTATTATCAGCGCTAATGAAAAACAGATAGAAAATATCAATCAACTTCGTAAAATTATTGAAACTAAACCTACCGCTTTAGCATTAAATATTTTACGTGATAATCAAAATATTTACTTATTACTTCGTGGTAATAATATATTCAATTAAATCTATAACAAACAAACACGGTAATTACCGTGTTTGTTTGTATTTATAATGTTCTTTTTATTTTATAAACTTAATATTATTACTTATTGTAGAATATTTATTTTTCGTCAAAAATTTTTACTTTTTATCATAAAGATTATTATAAATTCTACTTGTTAATAGTTATTCTATTATGAGAGAGAAAAGATTCATTGAATTTTAAAAGAAGTAAAAGTTAATTAAGAAGATATTAATTCTTAATTTTAATCGATACTAAAAAGAATATAGAAAAATTGCTTATGTTTTATAATAAGAGGAAGGGGATAATTAAAGGTAATTATGTCAGAATCATCGTAAAATTAAAAGAATTATGATCTTTTATTGTAAACATTACTAATAATGATTGTTATTAATAAACACCTTATTAATGATAAAGATAAAAAATTATATATAATTTTATGGAGAAATTTTAATTCATTTAATTTTTAGTAAATACCATAAATTGAAATAATTATTTTAAAAAATAAAAAGATAAAACCTTTTTTCTGATACTGACCATACTATATTATAAAATAACAAGTTAAAAGTATTGTATTAACTATTTTATTTTGGATAAATGAGAATAATATCCCCCTATAATTAATATTAATTATCATTGATATAATAAATTATTACTGCTTAAATTTATTTATATAACTAATCTCATCTGTTTTACAAGTTATTTACAAAACTTTTGATATATTAAATCCTTTATATTTGCTATATATATATAGGATTTAATACCGAGTTCAATAAATGATTGAGCTTATTCGATTCTATCAATTATTTTGTTGAATAACAAAATTACAATTGTAATTCAATTACCTTTTTAGGCATTAAAATAAATTATAATCAAGAACTCAAAAATAAATATATCAATATATAGAGGTTTCTAAAGAATGAAATAAGAAATAAGAAATAGTTGTAATTTTATTATTCATATCTTAATTTTATATTATACATATAAGTAATCACACATAAAACTAAATTAGTATAGAAGAGTCATTCTATGATTCATAAAATAGTTTATTAATTAATATAATAATGAGTTAGCAATTATATTGGATTTTCTCAATCGATAATTGGTAATAATACTTTGATTATATTATAAAAGAGAATTCAGTGCTTAAAAAGATATATAAATATTTTAACTTTAAAGATATTAAAATATAGAAATTCTTAATTTTAGAAAGGAATTGTACTCCTATACCATTAATCGTGAAGACGATTTAATGGTCAACAATGTTTGAATTAAGTTTATATAAAAATTTTTCTTACTTGCAAAAGTAAAAGAAAAGATAAAAATATCATGGATAAGAAATAAAATTGAATAATTTAGAAGATACTCTATTCATGTAAAAATAGAGTTCTGTTAATTTTAACGGTAAAAAATTATTTTTAGTTAATGAAGAATCAATAATGGCTTTATCCCTACAGAAAACATAAATGTTTAATAATAATGTAAGAAAAGAATATAAGGCCCAAAAGAGTTAGATAAAACAATACCTTTTTAGAGTGATTAAATTAAAAGTCACTAATAAAATAGAAAATTTTAGAAAAATAGATATGAATAAATAATTTTAATATTAAGTATTATTTAATAAACATTCTTGCTTCTGTTATAATAAAGAATAGAAAAAATAAAATATTTTAAAATTAATGAAAAGTGAAAGAGATAAGTTTAAATAATTTTTTAAAGATTATTAATAATGGAGAGAGATAATAGAAAATAGTTTCTATATTTAATCTTTCGTATAAAAACAATATAAATATATCAAAAAACTTTAAACTTTGTAAGTTTCTTTTAGACTTACTCACGACAAATAAAAAAAGAATAATGAGGAAAGTGTGTTTAGTAGATATATTTTTCACTAAATACTTATGTGATTACTAATTGAATTTCATCGAAAGATTATACAAGGTATTATTACAATATTAAAAATAAATAATTAGTATGATAGGTACTAATATATTTCATAATTTATTTTATCAAAAACATTTATTGACTATAGAATTCAGTATAATGGCACTAACTAGTACTGAACTTAAATTAATTGGGGATTAATATTCTTTTAATTTTAATATTTAAAACGCGGTTCTTTAAGGTTTAGAGAATAATTTTTTATAATTTAATTATTATACGAAATAAGGTTATCTAAAACTTTATCAATATAGATAAGAGAAATTTATTCTCTATTTATTTTAGAATATTAAGAATATTAAATGGTTATTTATTTTTAATTTTTAAAGAATTAATTAGAATATTGCTATTTAAGTTAAACAAATGTAATTACTGTTTTTTAACAGTCAACTAATTATCCCTTATTTTAAAATAAGTATTTAAAATTTTTAAAATTGATCGATTTTAGGATCGATCTTTTTTACAAAAGGATAAATGATCGTCTACATTAAAATTAAGAAACATAATAATAAAATAAAAGTAAAATATAACTACAATAAATAATTAACTAGTAAAATCTAAATAAAACAACCAATCTTTATCATTAACATAGAAAATTATATTTTATTTTCGCTAATTCTTTCTATATTAACTCCTAAATTACGTAATTTTTCTTCTATCTTTTCATATCCTCTGTCAATATGATAAATTCTAGAAATAATTGTTTTTCCTTTTGCAATACAACCAGCAAGCACTAAACTAGCAGATGCTCTTAAATCCGTAGCCATTACTTGAGTACCCATAAGTTGTTTAACACCATAACAAATAATAGTATTTCCATTTATTTCCGCATTAGCTCCCATACGAATTAATTCTGGGATATGCATAAAACGATTTTCAAAAATACTTTCTGTTATTGTGCTAATACCTTCAGCCACTAAATTAAGCAAACTAAATTGCGCTTGCATATCTGTTGGAAATCCAGGATACGCCTCTGTTCTAATAGTAACAGCCTTTGGGCGCTTACCATGCATATCTAATTGAATCCAATTTTCACCGATCTCAATTTCTGCACCAGCTTCACTTAATTTAACTAATACTGCATCCAATATATTCGGTTGAGTATTACGACAAATAATTTTTCCTCGAGAAATAGCGGCTGCAACAAGAAAGGTTCCTGTTTCAATACGATCAGGTAAAATTTTATAAACACCACCACCTAAGCACTCTACCCCTTCAATAATAATTCTTTCTGTTCCTGCACCTCTAATCTTTGCTCCTAATAAATTCAAAAAATTAGCTGTATCTTCAACTTCAGGTTCAAGAGCTGCATTTTTAATGACTGTTTTTCCCTTTGCTAGAGTTGCAGCTGTCATAATAGACACGGTTGCACCAACACTAACCTTATCCATAACAATATTAGCACCTTGTAAACGACCATCAACCGATGCTTTAACATAACCTTCATCTAAGATAATTTTAGCACCAAGTTGCTCAAATCCAGAAATATGTAAATCAACTGGACGAGCACCAATTGCGCATCCTCCCGGTAAAGACACCTGACCTCGACCGAAACGGGCAACTAATGGAGCCAGAGTCCAAATAGATGCGCGCATTCTTTTAACTAATTTATAAGGAGCACAAAATTTGTTAATACTACGTGCATCAATAAAAATAGAACCATTTCGCTTAACTTTGATACCTAACTGATTAATTAATTCAATTGTTGTATCAATATCTTTTAGGTTTGGAATATTTTGTAGTTCAACTGGTTCCTCTGCTAATAACGAAGCAAATAATATCGGTAAAGCCGAATTTTTTGCTCCAGAAATTAATACTTCTCCCATCAAACGATTTGGCCCTTTTAATCGAAATGTATCCATTAAAAAACTCTCTATGAGTAATATTCAATATAAATTATTGATGCAAAATTATTATCTTAAAATTATTAATCTTATAATATCTTATATATTTTGCAAAATTTAAGAATTTAATTGATAATAGATGAAATTTTGATTATTTATAATATATTCTGTTAGTTTTCAATAAATTATTTTCTTCATAATTCGACTTATGTCGTTAAAATTTTTATAAATTACAATTTTTAAAAAAAATGATACTATTTAATTATTCATTAAGTATTAATTACACTATTAATACTTTTATTTTATTTGTATTTTTTACTAAATTTAAATTTAAGTAAAAACAATATATCGATTTTAATCGATCATTTATTGTATATTATGTATATTAAAAAGCAAAGAAATCTTCTTGATATATAAAGATATATAATAGGAGTATATTTCTCTATTTATAAATCTTATAAAATCCTCAAAGTTATAAACTTTAATAATTCTCTTAAAATATTTACTATCTACCCCATATCTTCAAACATTAATTTATTCTCTGAATACTATTTTGTGACTTTAATCTACTAAACAATAGGCGAATCTACTAAAATTAATATAAGATAATCTGGGAAATATTTCTTGCATTAATATCGTTTACTATATTTTTACTAAAAATAGTAAAATAGAAGAATAAAATTTTTCCAATTAAAATCAATATTTTAACATTCCTTTCCTAATTTAAGATTAGTGTCATAATTATTTTATTTTTAAAATGAAATAATATTTCTTATATTCTTGAGAAATTCTTTTGACAAACTGCTAAATATCTTTACTATATAAATATTGATTTATTTTATTGACTTGTAATTAAAAACCGAAATATTCAGTAATAAAGTATTGTAAAAGATTTTCAATAATCTTATTTTACTTATTTTATGTTATTAAAATCAAAAAATAATCTAATCAATCTTGTTGGTCGCTAATAATTAATTGAATAATAAAAAATACTTCTATCTCTTATATAGAGATAGTTTTTGTAGAAATTGATATTTTTACTATTATGATTTTTAATAGAGTATCTCTATAAACTTTTCTCAAATAGGATGTTGCAATTTCTTAAAAAGAATTTTCTACTTATTAAAATGTTACACTTACTATAATTAAATCCTAAAAAATTAATTCTTTTTTTGTATACTTAACTTGTGTATAAAAAAATAAGTTCTTCATAGAATAACTTTTTATAAATAATCTAAATTTTCCGAACTATAAATTGTTGCGATTTTTAAGTAAGTAAAATTTTTTTCAGCTGGTTTCTTATATTATTTTATATTATTTGTTTTGATCTATTTTTATCAAAACGAAACAAGTAGAAATATAATCACTATTATAAATATTTTATAGAGAAAATAAGATTTTCTTTTATCCATATCAAATTATTCATTATAGTGTTAAATGAAATATTTTTTAATTATTCCCGAAAACTAATCTTTTCCTGTATTCGAAAAATCAAGATAATTAATTTTATATATAAGAAGTTCCAAATTGAACCTTCTAATAATATTAAAGATTTAGTATTTTCAATATATTTCCTTCTTATTAAGAAGGGGGGGAGGCCAAGCCCTTTTTCCATATCTAAAATATAAAAATCAACATTAATTTTCTAAATCTATCTATTTACTTAATATCGCTAAATATAATCAATGAACTTTTATTAGAAATATACTTTTAACTAAAATTGTTAATATATATAAGATGTAAAATATAAGTTTTCTTATTTAATAAGAAATTAGATATTGGTATACAGTTACTATATCACATATTTTATTAGAAAATTCTTTCAAATAATTTCTCATGCTAAATAGCATAATCACGTAAAAGAAACATTTTTCAAAATGTTCATAATTAAAAAATAAGGTATAAAAGTTAATAATATATTAAACTCTTCTCTCTATTGAGAAAGATAAATTTTCACGCTATGGATAATATTGGAAATATTAACAATTATTGAAATAAATTTTTCATTATTTGGTTTCTGATTAATCAATTAATAAAATACAGTAAGTTATTTTAAATTCCTATGAGATAAGGAATAGATTTGATTGTTATAATTTTCTATTTTGGATCGTCGATTTATATCATTAAAATCAGCTGTTTGATACAAAAAAATAAAAGATATATCTTTTATTTTTATAATAATGTCTACAAATTTCTTTATAAAATAGTAGTCTTTTTATAATATCCAATTATTTTTTAATAAATTATTTACTTGTTATAGAACATTTTTTAGTAAAAATCATATGTTAACTAATAATACTATTGTAAATAATACTTTTAGTTATTATATCCTAATAATAACTAAATTCTCAAATTTCATCAGAATAAAAAATTTTTTAATAATACATACAACGAGATAATATATTGATGGTTTGTAATATACAATGCGAGCGATATAGAATTTTTCTTAATAAAGATATATTAATCAATGCAATTAAATTTACTTATATTAAATTGGAAAATAAAATGTCTGAAATTGATTTTCAAAAAACAGCTAAGAAGGTATTAGAAATTGAATATAGTGGTCTTGCTAATCTAAAGAAATATATCAATGATGATTTTAATAAAGCTTGCGATATGATTTTAAAATGTAATGGTAAAGTTATTGTTATGGGGATGGGAAAATCAGGTCATATTAGTCGTAAAATTGCAGCGACATTAGCCAGTACAGGAACACCTGCATTTTTTGTCCACCCAGGA
This sequence comes from Arsenophonus sp., assembly GCA_046530785.1. Taxonomy (GTDB): domain Bacteria; phylum Pseudomonadota; class Gammaproteobacteria; order Enterobacterales; family Enterobacteriaceae; genus Arsenophonus. The sequence goes on along the minus strand of JBHEQT010000004.1, from coordinate 57,797 downwards.
GAAGCAAATCATGGTGATTTAGGTATGATTAGCAGTAAAGATATTATTCTAGCTGTTTCTAACTCCGGTGAATCAAATGAAATATTATCACTTATTCCAGTCTTAAAACGTAAACATATTTCTATAATTTGTATGACAAAAAATCCTTCTAGTAGCATGGGACTAGCATCAAATATTCATCTTTGCATAAAAGTACCACAAGAAGCTTGTCCATTAGGTTTAGTTCCAACAACAAGCACAACAGCGATGCTTGTTATGGGAGACGCTATTGCTGTTGCTTTACTTGAAGCTCGTGATTTTACTGTTGAAGATTTTGCACTTTCTCATCCAGGTGGAACATTAGGAAGAAAACTTTTATTAAAAGTAAGTGACTTAATGCATACAGGGGAAAAAATTCCTAAAGTTACAAAAAAAGCAACATTACAACAAGCATTAGTGGAGATTACTCGGAAAAAATTAGGCATGTTGGTGATCTGTAATGAAGAAATGCAAATTGAAGGTATTTTCACTGATGGTGATTTACGACGTATCTTTGCGATGAATATTAACTTAAATAATGTCAAAATTTCTGATGTGATGACAGTTGGTGGTATTAGAGCAAATCCAGATATACTAGCGATTGATGCTTTAAATTTAATGCAACAACACCATATTACTTCATTGTTAGTATCAAAATCAAACATACTTATTGGTATTATTCATCTACATGATCTTTTGCAAGCTGGAATAATATAATGATTAGGAATCATAAATGAATGATCATAATAAAATAACAGCTTTTTATGGAAAAATAGAACAACATATTCTTGAAAAAGCACGTTTAATAAAATTATTAATTTGCGATGTTGATGGTGTTATGACAGATGGTTTAGTTTATATGGGAAATAATGGTGAAGAACTAAAAGCATTTAATGTAAAAGATGGTTACGGTATTCGTTGTTTATTAACTTCTGCGATTGAAGTTGCTATTATTACCGGAGATAAAGGTAAATTATTAGAAAATCGTGCCAAAATGCTCGGTATCAACTACTTTTACCAAGGGCAAAATGAAAAAAAAATAGCTTATAATGATCTAATAACTCGATTAAAGCTCCAGTCTGAACAGATTGCTTATATTGGTGATGATTTAATTGATTTGCCTATTATGTTACAAACAGGGTTTTCTGTTGCCGTAGCTGATGCTCATCCAATCTTATTAAGTAAAGCGCATTATATTACATATAAAAAAGGAGGAAAAGGTGCTGTACGTGAAATTTGTGATCTGATTCTGTTTTCTCAGGGGAGAATAAAAAATATGTCTACGATTTATCAATGTAGACAAAAATAAAATTAAAATGACTAAATTTAAGTTTTTCCTCAACATTATATTAAGCATGATTGTATTAGGACTTATTGGTTGGAATTTATCTGATTCCAATCAATCAAAAGTATCCATTATGATTGATGATAATCAACCAAATTATAAAATTGGTAATGCTATTACTCATATATATGCACAAAATGGTAAATTGGCTTATAAGTTAATAACGGATGAGACATTCTATTTTTCTAGTAATAAAATTAGCTTATTCATTAATCCATTAGTAACAACCTATGATAGAAAAAATATCCCTATTTGGACTATACACGCTAATAGGGCTAAATTAACAAATAACAATATCCTCTATTTATATGGTAATGTTCAACTAAATAATTTAAATGCAACTTCAGATATAAAACAAATTTTGACGGAAAATATTATCGTGAATTTAATTACACAGGATATTTCATCTAATCATAAAGTTGTAATAATTGGGATCGGTTTACGATCAGTTGGTATGAAAATGCGTGGTAATATAAAAACCTATACCGCAGAATTAATTGAAGATGTTAAAACCTATTATAGAATTCCATAAACAAAAGTATTCAATGGAAAACATAAAAATGTTATTGGTAAAAAAAATCTCTATTAATGTAATAGTTATAAGCAATATGTTTATATTATGCTTTCCAGCATTTTCTCTGAAAAACGATTCTCAACAAACCATCCAGATTCATTCAATTAAACAGTTACTTGATTTAAAAAAAAACATTACTAAATTTACAGAAAATGTAATCATAAAACAAGGTTCTATAGATATTCGAGCTGATAAAGTTGTTATTACTCGCCCGAACAATGATACAAAAAAGATGATTATCGAAGCTTATGGTAATCCAACAACTTTTTATCAATTACAAGATGATGGTAAACCGATCAAAGGTTATAGCGATAAAATATGTTATGAAATAGAAAAAGAGTTGATTATTTTGATGGGTAATGCTTACTTTGAACAACTAGATAGTAACATTAAAGGTGATAAAATTACCTATTTAATTCAAATTCAAGAAATGGAAGCTTTTAGTGATAATGGAAAACAAGTAACAACTATATTGTTACCTTCCCAACTAAAAAAAAATCTTTTTTTTTAAAATAGCACAAATAACAGTATTATTAAATAATAAAATGGCGAAGTTGACTGCAAAAAATTTGGCAAAAACATATAAAAATCGTAAAGTTGTTGAAGATGTTAGCTTAGAAATCAATTCAGGTGAAATTGTTGGTTTACTTGGACCAAACGGTGCAGGTAAAACAACAACTTTTTATATGGTAGTTGGTATCATTTCTCGTGATACTGGAAAAATTTCTATTGATGATGAAGATATTAGCTTGCTTCCTTTTCACGAACGTGCTCGTAAGGGGGTAGGTTATTTACCACAAGAAGCTTCAATATTTCGTCGACTAAACGTTTACCATAATCTGATGGCAGTATTAGAAATACGTAAAGATTTAACATTCAAAGAAAAACAACAACGTGCAAAAGAATTGATGCAAGAATTTAGCATTTCTCATTTGAAAAATAATTTAGGTCAATCGCTTTCTGGTGGAGAAAGAAGAAGAGTAGAAATAGCTCGTGCATTAGCAGCTGATCCTAAATTTATTCTTTTAGATGAACCTTTTGCCGGTGTTGATCCTATTTCAGTATTAGATATAAAAAAAATAATTCAACACTTGAAAGATTATGGTTTAGGCATATTGATAACAGATCACAACGTGAGAGAAACATTAGATGTTTGTGGACGTGCTTACATTGTAAGTCAAGGACATCTTATCGCTCATGGAAGCCCAAAAGAAATTTTAAAAAATGAACAAGTTAAACGAGTTTATTTAGGGGAAGATTTTCGGATTTAAAAAAAATAATCAAAATTATATATTTATACCTATCCCAAAGATACTAACTTAGTTGTATAAAACAAAACTTTTAACTTTGATTCATTTAGCGGAAAAGAGATTTTAATATAGTTAGAATATTTATTTTAATGTTGCAACTTATAATTTTAATATTAAAAAACTTTAAATAAAATTTATTAATCTTTTTTTAATTAATCCTTTACTTGAACAAGGAAAATTTTTTAATATTAAAATATCTGATATTTTTTATACTGAATTTAACACTGATAGATAGTTTTAAAAAAATTAAAACTATGATTCTAATAAATTATATTTAAATACTAACCAGAGAAGATTTATATTTCAACTAATAATCTAAATCTAAAAATAATTGTATAAGAAGAGTTTCCTATCTATCAAAGAAAATTTTATAAGTATAATAAAGTTACTAATAATATTTTAATCATATTATTAGTAGCTTTTATTAAAAAACACTGAACCTATTGGACACTATCATTATTTATGTTATCTAGGATTCTAAGCATTTGAATACCATTATTGAAGATGTTAAAAGATAATTAGTAAATAACTAATATTATCTTGAACTAAGATAGAATTATATTAAAAAGATCAATCCTTTTATCTGATTTTCCTCTCAGTAAAAATTTGAAAAACTGTTTATTAATTTATTTATTAAATTTACCTAGTAAGTTTTTAAAAGAACTTAAATTAATAAATAACAAAAACTTAAAATTATTTTGGAAGTATTTCTTTTAGAAAATTAGTTGGAAAAATTAAAATTAACACACTTAACAGAAGTTATCGATTAAGATCCTGAATTTAGGTTCTAAATTTGTACAAATCACTCAAATCCAATAAAAACGTAATCTACTCTACTAAAAGATATTCTAGTTTGTAAAATAAATAACTTACTGGTAAATAGTGTTAAATACAAAAATTTTTCTTTTCTTAAAAAGAGATAAGGTTACTTATCTAAAAGATAAGTAACCTTATAATAAAAAAGATAGCTTATTCATTCTTAAAAATTTATAAAAGAGAAGTAATTAATAAAAGTGTAAAAAACATAATTAAATTATAGTTAAAAACTTCACAATATATTATAAAGATCAGAAAGAATTTTTTAATATAGTGAAAATATATAAAACTATATTAATAACGAATATTGTTTATTTTTTTATTTGTTATAGAGAGTAATCAGTGGATATTTTGTGATAAATCTTAAAATATCTATATAATCTAAAAAGTATTTTAAGAAATATATTTTTTCTTTAAGCCTATCTTCATCTCTCATATAAGAAATAGAAGAAATCCTTTCTTATTACCAAGCTCTATACGTTCGTTTTCTAATAAAAAGTTTATTGTGATAAAGTAACGAAATATAAAACTCTTGAATGATAATAAATTAACGAGCATACTAATAAATAGAGAGTATTCAAAATTTCTTGTCCTACAGTTTTTAAAATATAAAAAGAAAAAAATTCTATCCGTTTTACTTTATAATTAAAGCTAAAAATTAATTTAAATTAACTGAAAAGGAAGATACTACGGATTTTTCAATTACTGTTAAAACAGTAAAGTTATAGAAATATCACACTAAACTTTTAAAGAAATATTCAAAATTTTCTTAATATTTTAGTAAATCAATATTGATATTTTCATGGTTTAAAAGGCATAAAATTAATTACGATATTGAAGAAATTGAAAAAGTGAATGCAAAAAATCTATTATCTTATTTTAAAACAATATACAAAAATGATATTGATATCATAGTTGAAAACCAATAAATATCAACTCTCTAAGTATAAAAAATTAAAAAGAAATATTATTTTCTATTTTTAAATAAAAAATTCTATGATGCTAAATATAAAGCTTATTAATATTAGTAAGTATTATTCATATTGGATATTTATTATCGATTATCTAATAAGATTTTTCTAAATGAATAAAACCAATGAATAATAAAATTATTATTAATCTCGATATTAACCATTAATGTATACTAAAATATACATATTGTGAAACTAAAAACAAGCGCTAGAAATTATAAGCAAAGTTACTGTTATTTTGAAATGAATATATCTAAAAATATTATTTTGAAAATCATTATTAACCAGTAAAAACTAAGTACGATAGATATCTCGTAGAGATCTTATTTATTCCATTATTCTAAATTAAATAAAAAATAATTCATCTAACAACCATTTTCTTTATTTCTCCATTTTGATGAATAGATTTCTTTTGGATACCATTGATAATCCACTTGATTGATTTACTATTTTCGGTATTAATTCCCTTCAGAGGAATGTAAAATACATTTATATACACTCTTCTTTTAATTGCAAACGTGGTTTATTAATTGATAAAGAAAATCTATATCGTTGTTTTACTCGCTGCTCAAAGTAATAAAGAGACCTATAAATCAATTATTGAATAACTGTTTTAAAAAATCTATTTTTAAAAATGATTTATATTATAAAAACTTAATAAAGGAGGGGGGGTGTTACTCATGGTGCTGATAATAGTCAGTGGCCGTTCTGGTTCAGGTAAATCTGTTGCTCTACGAGCGCTGGAGGATATGGGTTTTTATTGTGTTGATAATCTTCCCGTTATTTTATTATCAAAATTAATAAATACGCTTGCTGAGCGACAAAATTCTGCTGCTGTGAGCATTGATGTTCGTAATATGCCAGATAATCCTGCAATTTTTGAAAAAGAATTAAAAAATCTACCGACTATTTTTTCCCCTCAATTACTTTTTCTTGATGCAAATCGTAACATTCTAATCAGGAGATATAGTGATACAAGACGTTTACATCCACTTTCCAGTAAAAATTTATCATTAGAAAGTGCTATTAATAAGGAAAATGATTTATTAGAACCACTTCGCTCAAGAGCTGATTTAGTTATTGATACATCTGAAATGTCAGTACATGAATTAGCTGAAATGCTTAGAGCGCGTTTATTGGGTAAACGTGAACGTGAATTGACCATAGTATTCGAATCTTTTGGATTTAAACATGGTATTCCAATTGATGCAGATTATGTATTTGATGTACGTTTTTTACCAAATCCACATTGGGATCCAAAATTACGTCTTATGACAGGTCTTGATCGTCCTGTTGCTGATTTTCTTGACAGACATACCGAAGTACATAATTTTATTTATCAAACACGTACTTATCTTGAATTATGGTTGCCAATGTTAGAATCTAATAACCGTAGTTATTTGACGATTGTTATCGGATGTACTGGAGGTAAACACCGTTCAGTTTATGTTGCTGAACAACTAGCTGATTACTTTCGTTCTAGAGGAAAAAATGTTCAATCTCGTCATCGCACTTTAGAAAAGAAAAAATTATGATCATCTATCCAAAAACCTTTATCATTATAAAAAGAATATGGGAATAATATCTTTGTCTTGGATATCTATAACGATTTTTAAGTAATCCAATAACTTGAATCTATAATGATATTGTGTAATTAACATTAATATAATATAAAACTTAAGAAAGAATGATGTTTAAAACATTAACACTAGAGAATTAGAGAAAGATACTATATAGCTCTTAAAATAACTTATAGAAATGAGATGTATATGTATATAAATATTATATATTTTATTGAAAATTTAAAGAAAAGTAATAATTTTTCAAAAATCAACAATACGAATAATTATTCATTACAAACATTTGCTTCTAATTTCTATAATATTATATCAACCAATTATTATATCTTTTATTTAAAATTTAATATAAAAATTAATTAGAAAAGTTAAATTTCAATAAAAAATGAATTTCTAGAAAAACAGAAATAGTTTTAATATTATTATAAATTTTAATATTATTTTCTTATTGTTACTATAGTAACTATAATAGTAACCTCTTTTATTCTATTTAATATCCGAAAGTAGTAATGTTATCACTGAAAGAAGAATATTTATTACTTTTATTTTTAAAGTAAAATATAAGTAATTTATCAAGGATAACCCCCACCCCTCGATTTTTGCACTAATTTATTTTCTTATTATTCAGTAATAAGAAAATCTCTTCATTACTTCTTTTTCAATAAAGAAAAAGTTTAATTCTTTCTCTTTGTAATATGCAAAGTTATAGATAATAACTATCTATCCAAAATAACTTATTCTTTTTAACAAAAGTTAATAAGCTAAAACAGATAGTGAGAAAGAAAATTTATAATATTCCTTTCTTATTTCTTAATATTATTATTATATTAAATTCACAGAATTTATTATCACAAAAAAAGAGATTATTTTAAAAACTAATTAAAAATAACTTTTCTATATAATTAAGCAAATAGAAAAATTTTTTAGTAACACCCTCTCTCTGTAATAGATGTTTATATTCAATAAATATTTTTAATATTAATAGTATTAATTAACTAATAAAATAAAGAAGTTTCTATTTTACTAGTAGCAATAATTGGATATTTTAATTATTGATAATTCAAGTGATGAAAGACGGGATAATTTTTTTTGAAAGGTTTTCTTCACTAACAACTATTATAATGATTGCAAATCCTTAATCGATAGAAAAATAGTATGAACACAAATATTAGAGTAATCATTTAATCCTTCCTCATATTCTTCTCTGAAATCATACAAGTTTGATATTAAGTTGATGATTTTGGGAAGTGTACCCATATCCTATACATATTCTTTAGTAATATCAAATATTCTTATATTATATAAGAATTATTAACCCCATCTATTTTTCGAGATTTTAATCATTTTATTCGTATTTAAGATGATTAATTTATGGTTTTGGATTGATAATTTGATTGATTTTTTTAATATTAATTTAAAATAGATAAAACCTTTTAAATTAATTCTTTTTTTAACTTAAAAATTCAGAATACCTTCCCTATATATAAATAAATGAACTTTTTATATGATGTTGTAACGCGGGATAGAGAAATATACGACATCAATATTAAAAAATATAGAATGAAATTCTTTCTGAAAAAATAATTATTGAATAACTTTCTTTTCATTATTAAGTAAATATTTTTCACTGTTACCAAATTAGATATTTATATTGATACTTTATTCATTTATTAATAATTTACTTTATCTGGATCATAATATTTTATTTGAGAATTCATATATAAATATGCAACCGATTTCTTAAATCTTTAAAATTATAATGAAATTACATTCTTTAACTTAATTAATATCGTTTAAAACAAAATAAATATTAAATCAAAAAAAATATTTTGGCGGTAAATAAAATTTACTTTCAAATAAATAATAAAGATTAATATTGATAATTATTAGAAAATAGATTTTTCTAAAATAAAGTTAAATTCTAGAACATTTTCTTAAAAGAAATCTATTTATTGCTAAAATAATAAAATAATTTTTTGATGATAAAATAAATAATATCGATAAAAATGAAATTTTTCATTACTAGATGAAATGAAAATATAATTTCAAGAGGTGATAAATTTAAAAATTTATTTTTTTGAAGTTAAGTAAATATAAATTAGGAAAGCATATTTTTTATAATTTAACTATATAAATCTTCTGAATTAGCAAAAGTTAAATATAAAGGATAACCGGAAAAATAGTTAAATTCTATTGATAAATTAATAATAACACAAATCCATAACCTATTTATATCACATTAGATAAACCAAAATTAATAAAAGAAAAATTCTTTTATTATGCAAGTTTTATATAGCATTATGTATTCTATTATTATAGATTAACAATAATTTTATTAAAGATCTAAAACATATTTATTTATAATAGCTAATCATATATCAAACAACTATTTCAGTTATTTGTAACTAAAAAAGAAAAGGTGAATAAAGTTGACAAAAGCTTACATCTTCAACTTCCAGTATTTAAAACATTTTCTTAAAAATTCTTTAAATTGAATGAAATAAGAATAAGTTAGTTAGTTGGAAAATTAAGTATTAAATATTCTTCTAATATTTTTTAAATTTTAAAAACTGTTATTACATTAATAAATTTTTAAGTAATATTGATTTATATAGAAAAATTACCTATCTCAGTAGAGATGTTTCAATAGTAATAAGATTTCTTTATATGAAATTCAAATTTTCCATTACCTAGATGTAGAGGAATTTCTTCACTTATCTTTTATTTTAAAATATTTTGTATGCCTAGATTTTTTCATATTATAAATTATACTTAATTTTAAAGATTAAGTATAAACCTCTATTAATAGAAAGGTTTTATAAACCCTACGCAATAAAAGAGTATCTTACAAAAGAACTCCTCTTGTAACTCAAGAAATTACGGTAATTAATTTTATTATTAAATAACAATAATATATTTTTCGTTATTAAACTAACACAATATTATTTAACTATTAATTAAATTTGACTTTCCTATGTAAGAAGTTTATCATTGATAATTTTATTACTACACAATTAATAATACTGTAATGGTTTCATTTTTCATAATGTTGACTTTTCTTAAATTGAGGTAAAGCTTCATTAATTTTTGGTTTTTCTAGAGTTCCAGTAATCAAGTAACGAATAAGTGATATTTTATTCCATAATGGTTTTAGCATTCTAGTTGCCGCAAATACTGCTGCACCTGTAATTGGATTAACTAAAAAGGCTGTTGCAATACCTACTGTGGTTGAAATTTCAGGGAAAATAATAGCTTCTAAATTGATATTACGATGAATTAAATTAATTTTTCCATGAATTTTAATATCAGCAATTAAACCATCAAGATAAAAATAATTGGTATTTAAAATCCCATTTTTTATAGTAGCATCACCACGAATAGAATCGAATAAAAAATCATCACTAAAAGTATCACTAAAATCTAGTTTTAATTTACGTAGTAGTGCATCAAAACTAACAAAACGTAATAGTTGAACGGAACTACCACCACCTATTTGAGAAATCCCGCCATTACCTAATTTAAAACTCAAATTTCCATTCAAATTTTTAAGATCAAATTTCCATGGAACTGTTTCCCAATTTAAACAAAAATCGATCTTGAATTCTCCTTTTTTAATGGGAATTATTATTCCATAATAAGCAGCTAAATCATCAAATCTATTACCTTTTAATTCCCCTCTTATTGTAGTAGTGTTTTTTTGATCTGTACTCCAAATACCAAAAATTTTTAGATTATGGGAACTATTTAATAAAAACCCATCTTTTAAAATCAACGTTTGTCCATTTCGGATGATTTGTGCTTTAAACTTTCCAAGTTTATAACCAAATAACCAACATTCCGAGCAATATATATCTATATCTTTCCAAAATGAAATATTATATCTTTGCAATATATTATCTTTTCTTAAAAAATTCTTTTTTTTTGATGAAATTTTCGGATTAAAATAAAGATAATTAATTTTAGTTTTCCAATTACCTTCTTTCGGAATACTTAAGCTTCCCTTCAAGTTATCGCTATTTATAAAAATTTTTGTTAATTCATCATATTTATTGATAGTAAATACTATATTATTCCATTCCTGGTTAGCAAAATTGATCTTTGGTAAGGTAATAATAACGATATCTGGTATTACAAATGATTTACTATAATTTTTCGGTATTAAGTTTAATGAAAATAATGAAGCCAACAACGAAATCCATTTTGGATTATTAATTTGAGGTAAATTAATCATAACTATTAGATTATCTGGTAGAACAGCATTTTTTTTTATATAAGGATAAATTGCTGCTTTTAATAATCTAATTTTTTTGGAAGAAACTTTCCATTGACTATTAAATCTCATTTGATGACCAACAGAACCATAAATTTTTAATTGACTTATATCACCAATAGCCAGAATTTGTATATCACCTAATTGCTTTACTTTTTTGGTATTCAGAGTAGGAATTTGGCTGGTAATTTTATCTAATTTACTACTCAGTGAGATAGATAATATTGGATTATCTTTTATTATGCTAGATAGTTGAATATTAATATATCCCTTCCATTCTATACTACCCCCTAAATGCTTTATAATCGATTTAGGAAATATAGATATTTTTTTAGTTTGCCAATTACCATTAATATTAATATTAATCTCATATTTATTTTGATTATTAATGGTATTAAATGTTAAAATTATTGGTTGGCCAAACCAATGAGCGTGTAATTTTTCACTTTTTAAATCACTATTATGAAAATAAAAACGCCCTGTTACTTTCTTCATTTTACTATTAATAGTAGTAAGATCGATATCATTATTATCAAGGTCAATTTGACCACTAGCAATCACATTTTCACCATTTTTCCTCAATGGAATATCAAGCATCAATTCTCCAATAATATTACCTTCTATTTTTACTGTATTTAATAATTTTCCAATTGAATCTTTCATCGGACTTTGGTTAAAATAATTACTGATATCTTTTCCATTTCCGATAATATTAGATTTTATTAATAATTTAGATTGATTATAATCAAAAATATATGCCCTAAGATCTAATGCTTTTGTATTACCTAATTTTATACTAGGAGATGATATTAAAAGTCCATTTCGTTCGAAATTAAGATCGATATTTAAATCAAAAATTGTTGGCCAATTATGCTGATACTTAAAAGTAGCGTCTCGTAAAGGTACGAAAAATTGAAATTGTCCGTTATTTTTTTTAAAAGGAAAATCAAACGGATTGCCATGAAAAATCATAGTAGCTTCATCTACATGACCGCCAATAATTGCTTTTTTTAGATAATCAGTTAAATCTTTATTCATTAACGTTCTAGGAAAATAACGCCATAAATCACTTGCATCGGTTAATTTTGCGCCAACTAAAATACTTAATGTAGGTGGCTGATTTTTTGGTAACAGATAACGAAAATCACCTGTTGTCCATAGTGACTTTGATTTTATCTCTATATTTTTACTCCAAATTTGGAGTGAATTATTTTCTTTCGACCAAAAAATTATTCCTTTTCCTGTAGAAATTTCTAATAATTCTTTAAACATTGGGATATATTCTATAAAACTGTTACTTAAATTAAATGAAAATATTCCCTCTTTCTGACTGCCATGTAAGGATCCAGTAAAATGAGTAACTGATGGCAAACCTTTCCAACGTATCCAGCTAAGATCTTTCCAAATTATATCAAATACCGTTTTTTCGAGATTTTGAGGAGTAATATCCAATGCTAGTTTAATAAGTTTACCTTTTGGTTGTCGTTTTTGCCAGTCAGTAATAAATTCAGGCGAGAAAAAAGAAAACATTGATAAAATAGATCTTAATCCTTCTAATTGAATATGATTAACCCTTATGCGCCAATTATTTTGATTTATTTTTGATTGTGGTAAATAGAGTAGAGAAATTTGGCCTTCAAGCCATTGTTGTTGATCAGTTTTTAAATGTTGTAGTTCTGGAATATTAAAAAACCAACCATTTTCTTGAGAAAACAAAGTCACTAATAAATTATCAATAAGTAGTTGATGCTCTTGTTTATCAACTTTCCAATTTACCTCCCCATGATGCAGATGTAGTTTTCCAAACTTTAAACGACTATTCTCTATCTTAATCCAGCTAGAAAGACTAAATACTGCATTCTCTAATCCAATATTATCACGTAACCAACAAGTTAGCCAAGGGAAAAGATTTATATTATTTGCTTGTAAGTAAACAGCTCCTTCATTAATTACACCATTTTTATTACGAAAATTAAGTTTAATTTGAATTCCATCCTGATTTCGTTCTTCTTGAAGATTATTAAGATTTATAAATCCTTGTGCTCTATGATATTGATCTTGATTTAACCATGTCAGTTTATGGATTTTTAACGTTCCTTTTTCCATCGATGGTGTTAAAAAAGTGATAGAACTTTCTTTCAATGCAAAAGAATCAAATTTTTTTAAAAAAGAATTATTTAAAACAGTTAAATAAAAATGATTGAAATCATCTTTATTGGTAAATTTTATCGGTTTATAATAATCAGCATTTAATTCATAAAAAATAATATCTCTAAAACGTAGATTTAAAGAAAATAGTGAACGCCATATGTCAAGTGAAAATTTAATTTTTTTTACCTTTATATTCAATGTTTCAGTAGTAATTTTAAGATCAGAAAATGTTAATACTGTTCCAAAATAGACACAGTTACCTTCAATATGACCAATTTTAAACGGGATTCCTGTTAATGATTGAAGTTTCCCTTCAAGTTGACTTTGATATTCATTAATCTTAGGAAGAAAAAAGCGTAGTCCAATAATCACAAATGTGATAATAAATATTATCATTGCAATTATAGCTACCAATGCTTTAGCTACTCGTTTCACTCATCTCTCCTTCCAAAAGAAGTGTTACTAAAATAGAAATTTATTCTTTTTTATAATGATATCAAAGAATTCCTTTTATACAGTGATTCAATTTATATTTTGAAGATTTTTCCAACAAAATTTTACTTTTCTCAATATATGAGATTTGTTAATATTTAATATTTCTATAACTTCGCTTGGGGAATGCTTTAAAAATAATTGCATTGATATTGCAATTTATATAAATAAGGTTCGCATAAAAACTCATAACAGATTATTTCTGTAGTTTTTGCTTTCTATAATATAGAAAGTTTTCTATTTATCAGATTTAAATTCTTTTTTAAATCTCTGATGCGTTTTTATTAATCATTTCTATCAATTCCTAATTGAAAAATATTAATGATTTTTAAATCTTATCTTTCAATAATACTTTTTAATGATATTAAAATCTGATGAGAATAAAGGATAGTTAAGTGTAATGATAAGATCCGCTAATAATAACTATTCTTAGGTTGCATAACTTTTAATTTTTTTTGATATTCATATTCCTTATGCTTTATTTCAATATCTCTCTGTTAAATATTGTTTTTCATATTATCCTAACCAAAAATCATTAGCATTAATATCAATAGTTTAGATGATGATTTCTTTTTATCTTAATCAATGATTGAAAATATCTTACTTAATTTTAATTTAATAATTATGTTATAATTTTTTTTGAATCTCCTCTTTAAAATTATAGGCGTTTTAATACATATATAATGACCTTTTAATACAAAATTCAATTTTTATTATCATTTTAGTAATAAATTTATCAATTAAATTTTAAATAAATAAAATCTGTTTTTAATTAACATGGAATCAATTTAATAAAACATCAGAAAAAATTATGAATAATGCGATGGATAAAAGTTAGTTAAAGCATAAATCTAAATGCAGGTTTATTAGATTTTATATTCAATAATTTTATTTTATATATACTTCAAATGGAAATAGTTTGTAGTAAATCATCATTACTGATAATCTCGTTTGTCACAATTAAGAAAAATGAAGTTTTCTATTTATCAAAAAAATATTTAAACAATACTTTGAACGCTCTCGATTTCATTTTCAATTAGTTTTAAAATAGTAATATGAAAAATATCTAATATAAAAATTATATGATGAGATAGTAATCTTCTGATATTAATTTAAAAATGAGTGATTTTATTTCAATAAAAAATTTAACTACTTGTATTTTAATATTTTTTAGAAATATTGGAAAGATAACGTATATGAAAGTTTTTATTCACTGTTGCTTAATATATTTGCTCTCAATATAATATCAGAAATATAAAAATTAGATTTTTAAGTAAATAATTAACAAAGTCTATCTGCTATAATATAGGAATAGAAAACATAGATTCATACGACTTTTACAAAAATTATTTATAACTTCTTCTTTAGCTTCCACAATCAATAAAAATTTCGTGTAAAACATGAATACATTATCAATACAATGCTCCCTTCTTTCAGAAGGAATTATATTGGACTAATACTTCATTTTTTATATTTTTTCTTATCATTTAGCGTTCTTAATTTTATTAAAAATTTATTTATTTAAATTAATGGTAAACTAATTTACAGCGAGATTATTTCTAATATTCCTTCATAACAAACAGAAATTATATATTTAATATTATAACCCCCTAATTTCATAATGATTTATTGATAAAGATATATTTATTTATTTTTTATTTATTAGTAATAATTTAAGAAGATTTCCATATTTATAAAAATTAAGTCATTCATTTTTATAAATTTTATAATAATCTAAAAAATCTGATTTATAGTTTATTACTTCGTATAATTTGGGTGAAATCTGACTTAACTAATTATATATAATATGATTTTTATTTTTAGTTTTTCAAAAATATTTTCGTAATTTATAGTTGATAAGATCTTCCTTGATTTATAACAACAGAATGTAGTTTTTAACTACTACCTTTCTCATTAACACTCTATCTTGAGAGTATTCAAATACTATTAGAATAAAATAATTACTTCAGCAATCTTTTTAATATTATAATTCAAATCTCTCAAGGATAATATCCTATTAAAACTACTCAATTAGATTATACATTTTTCTAAATTTTGATAAATAAATTCATTTGTTATAGAAAATTTCAGAAAATAAAGAGTTAGTTATTTAACTTTAGCGGATTAAAAAATTTTGTTGAATTTTACGTAATAATAAAAATATCCAAGGCCATAAGATGGCATTAATAAAACAATTCCAAAATATTTCAGGATGAAATAATATAAAAGAAAAAAGAAATTCCACCAAGAATATCGTGTAGTTTATAACTACAGATAATCCAGCAATAATAATAGATTGTTGCCATAGCGCCATATTACGAATAAGATGATGTTTATAAGATACTAAATAACAAATTATAGTATAAGCTAACGCATGTATACCAAGAATTAAACCTTGTGTTAAATCCATTAAGATCCCTAAAAAAAAACCAATTCCAACATTAACTCGATGTGGTAAAGACATAACCCAATAAATTAAAATTAATGCTAACCATGTTGGTTTATAATATATAAATTGTTTAGGCCAAGGCATTTGTTCAAGAATTGTTGCAATTAAAAAGGACAGCCAAATTATCCACCGTCCATTATTACGGTATTGATCCAATTTCTATTTCCTTTAATTTTCTTGATTTCAGGTAGCAATTCCTATTGATCGATCCAGAAAATGTTATTATTTTTTATATTTTCTTTATCTCTGTAGATAATAAAGAACTGATGATCTTTTAAAGTTCATTTGATTAGTAAAGATTTTTAGTTTAATTTTTATTAAACGTTTATTTCGTTTTCAATATAATTCTGATGGAGCTAAAGAACTAAGAAGGATTGATAGATTTTCCCCATATCAATAATAGATAGCGTAGTCTTTGTAAATCTGCGGTAGGTCGTGCATAAATAATCGTATAAGAATTTTTAATATCATCTTTTATAGAAGAAACAATAGCAACTGGATAACCTTCTGGAAAGCGCCCACCTAAACCAGAAGTGACTATCATATCACCAATACTTATATTAGTATTATTTGGTAAAAATTTAAGTTGAAGATCATTACTACATCCTTTACCTATTGCAATAACTCTAATATCATTATGTAGAACTTGTATAGGTAATGCGTGTGTTGTGTCACAAATTAGTAAAACACGACTATTAAATTCGCTTACCGAAATAACTTGTCCAACAACACCTCTATCATTAATAACAGGTTGACCTTTATAAACGCCATTATGTAAACCTTTATCAATCACAATTTGATCTTTGTAAATAGAATTCGCATTTGAAAGCACTTGGGTAACCATCATATATTCATTATGACGTAAAGGTAAATTTAACAATTTACGTAATCTAGAGTTTTCCTGTTTAAGTTGTTTAAGTAATAAATTATCTGCTTTTTTTAATAAAATCTCTTTCTTCAATGTTTTATTTTCAAAAAGAAGTTTCTCTCTTTTTGATAATATATCTGAAATATTATCAAGTAATTCTTTCGGGGCATTTGCCAAAAAATAAAAAGGAGTAACAGCAGTATCTAAATAACTACGTATTCTATTAAAAGAATCAAAGTAACGATCAAAAATAATCAACGAGATTGCAACAACGATCAGAATAATAATACGTAGTTGTAGGGATGGTCCTAGACTAAAAATTAGTTTCATAAGTTCTTTAATAAAAATATTAAATATTGATATCAATTATACATGAATTAAGGAAGAGCATTTTAATTTCCTCATTCTTCTATTTTGCCTGACTTTTAATCCTCACTAAATAAATCTCCACCATGCATATCGATCATTTCTAACGCCTTACCACCACCACGTGCAACGCACGTTAGTGGATCTTCAGAAACAATAACAGGAATGCCTGTCTCTCTCATTAAGAGAAAATCTAAATTACGTAACAATGCACCACCACCAGTTAACACCATTCCTCTTTCAGAGATATCAGAAGCTAATTCTGGTGGACATTGTTCTAGTGCTAACATAACTGCACTAACAATACCAGCTAAAGATTCCTGTAATGCATCAAGTATTTCATTCGAATTAAGAGTAAAACCACGAGGTACCCCTTCAGCTAAATTACGGCCACGAACTTCAATTTCGTAAATTTGATCTGTTGGATAGGCTGAACCAATTTCATGTTTAATCCTTTCAGCAGTTGCTTCACCAATGAATGAACCATAATGACGACGAACATAATTAATAATCGCTTCATCAAATCGATCACCCCCAATACGTACTGATGATGAATAAACAACACCATTTAATGAAATAACAGCAACTTCTGTCGTTCCACCACCAATATCAACAACCATTGAACCCATTGCTTCAGAAACAGGTAAACCAGCACCAATTGCTGCTGACATTGGTTCTTCAATTAAAAAAACCTCTCTTGCCCCGGCACTAAGTGCCGATTCTCGAATTGCACGACGTTCTACCTGTGTCGCTCCAACAGGAACACAAACTAAAACGCGTGGACTTGGACGCATAAAACTATTGCTATGAACTTGTTTGATAAAATACTGTAACATTTTTTCAGTAACATAAAAGTCAGCAATTACTCCATCTTTCATTGGACGAATAGCCGCGATATTACCCGGTGTTCGACCTAGCATCTGTTTTGCTTCATGACCTACTGCAGCAACGCTCTTAGGTGAACCTGCTCGATCTTGACGAATAGCGACAACTGATGGTTCATCTAACACTATACCTTGTCCTTTTACATAAATAAGAGTATTGGCAGTACCCAAATCAATAGATAAATCATTGGAAAACATACCACGAATTTTTTTAAACATAACAAAAGGATAATCCTAAAAACTGGAGATAAATGAAAATTTCTCTATCTTACCAATCACCTGAAACAACAACAAGTTGTTAATTAAATTTACTT
The DNA here is from genome assembly GCA_046530785.1 of Arsenophonus sp. GTDB lineage: Bacteria > Pseudomonadota > Gammaproteobacteria > Enterobacterales > Enterobacteriaceae > Arsenophonus. The sequence goes on along the minus strand of JBHEQT010000004.1, from coordinate 39,392 downwards.
AATAAAATAGATCAATTTGTAATATAAAATTGTTAATTACTAATTATTTTAATAATTGATTATAATCATAAAATAAAAATATCTGATAAAATCAAGTAATTTGCATAAAATTTTTGAAAATCTTATTTGGTAGTATATTACTTATATTAAATTTATATAACGATATATAATTATTAATTGAAATTTACTTCAAAATAAGTTGAATTCAATTTTTAATATTATCTTGAAATATAAAAACTATTATGTTTAAAATTTTTAATAAATTTTAAGTAATTTAAATGAAAAATTACTTCTATAATCTTCTTTTTATAGAAGCAAAAAATAGATTTTATCTGTTAAGAACAAATCTATATTCTATTCATAATTTTCTCTATTAAAATTAATAATATATATATCAAAATTTTAGTTTTTATTGAAATTTTTATCAAATATAAATTATATATCAATTTATATTGAAGAAATACTTATCTTAAATTTAATAGATTAGAAATTATAAATTTTTTAGAAAAATAGAATTAAATATTAAAAGATATAGGATAATGTAAATCCTATATAATCCATATACTCTTATTGAGTATATTAGTACAGATAATTAATATACTACAGTAAATTAAAATAGTTATTTATTATAAGTAAAGAAAATTACCAGGAATTTTTGATAATATTTGTTATAAATTTTCAGTATTATTGATTTTTAAACAGAATTAATTTCTAAACTTTTTTAAAAGATTTGCTTTACTTTGACTTTCCTTCAATTTTTGTGAAGAGAGTTTAGAGTAGGTTAACAAAATAATCGGATGGTATTAAGAAAATAATTAACAGTTATTCCTAAAATGATAGTAAAATAAATGATGATAATCGGAAACTGTTTGTAGTATTTTATACTCTTTAAGTATTTAAAAGAAAGTAACCGTTAATTTAAAGACAACATTTTATGTTAAAGAAATACCAATCATATATGTAGATATTACCATAATATATTATTTTAACATATTTAATTGTTTGTCATACCAAAAACTTGTAGAGAAAATAAAATTAAATTATTGAAAAGTTTCTAGAAGTAAAAAATATCTGTTATGTAAATATTTTAATATAAAATAGTTTTTAATTTTTTTAAAGGAGTAATATTTGTTTAATGAAGTTACTACTAGTACCGTTTTAATAGTAATATATTATTAATCTATATTTTATAAAGGAGACTACTTACCTAAAAAATTCTTTGATCTAATTGTTGAGATGATGTTATCGACAATATTAGATTCTATATTATTCTATGTAATTTCAGATTGTAAAGGGGGATTGGCCCTTCTATTAATAGTTTAAAATTATAAAATATCATAAATATAATATTGATTAGAAAATTTTATCTATAAGCTTGATCAATCAATATCAACAATAATAGATCTCTATTTAAAAAGTAGTTAATAATACTTATAAATTTATTAATAGCCAAAATCAGAGAAAGATACTAAATGTAAAAATATCTAAGATATTTAAGAGAATTTTAATTAAATAAAAAATTTATTCTAATTTCTAAGAAATATATTCCTAATTCTCCTATTTAATTGTTAAAAAAGATCTTATTACAAGAATAATGATGACAAACGAGCAATATCGAGTTATGTTGTGTCAAAATTATCAATTATCAATCATCAATTAGTAGTTATTATTTAGGGAGATACTCTCAAAATGGCAAAAGATTTCCATATTTTGCTACTAAATGGACCAAATTTAAATATGTTAGGAATGAGAGAACCTCTATTATATGGTTTTCTTACACTTCAAGATATTGTTAAAAAAATGAATCAAAAAGCAAAAAAATTAGGGGTTAAATTAACTCATTTTCAATCTAATGCGGAACATGATCTTATTAATGAAATACATAAAGCTAAAGGAACCGTTGATTTTATATTAATTAACCCGGCAGCATTAACGCATACTAGTATTGCATTACGAGATGCAATATTAAGCATCGAAATTCCTTTTTATGAGATTCACCTCACTAATATTTACGCACGTGAATCATTTAGGAATAATTCTTATCTCTCCGATATTGCAAACGGTATCATTTTTGGATTTCGTTCGGAGGGTTATATTTTTGCATTAGAAGCTTCGGTTAAATTTTTATTAAATATTAAAGAATTAAAAACTATTGAGGAACTTGAACCTAATAAATATAAAAATATGGAATCAACTAATGGATATTCGTAAAATTAAAAAATTGATCGAACTTATTGAAGATTCTGATATTTCTGAATTAGAAATATCAGAAGGTGAAGGAAGTACTATTCGTATCAGTCGTACAATAGAAAAAAAATTACCAATTTTACAAGAGTATATGGCACCATCTACCACGAATCAACCAGATTTAGTAAATACTGTAACACATTCTCAAAAATTATCTAAAATAGAAAATAAAGAAAAAGAAAAAATTAGTGGTTATATTGTACGATCTCCAATGGTAGGGATATTTTACCGGGCTTCATCTCCAAAAGTAAAACCATTTATTAAAATTGGTCAAACTGTTAAGCCAGGAGATCCTCTATGTATTGTTGAAGCGATGAAAATGATGAATCAGATTGAAGCAGAAAAATCAGGTGTAGTTAAAGAGATTCTATTGAAAAATGGAGAAGCGGTTGAATTTGATGAGCCATTAATTGTTATCGAGTAACGAGAGGCTCCACATCCTATATGCTTAAAAAGATTCTTATTGCCAACCGTGGCGAAATAGCTTTACGAATTTTACGTGCCTGTAAGGAACTAAAAATAAAAACTGTTGCTGTTCATTCTGTTGCAGATCGAGATTTAAAACACGTATTACTTGCTGATGAGACTGTCTGTATCGGACCTGCCGCTTCATCTGAAAGTTATCTTAATATTCCAGCAATAATTTCGGCAGCAGAAATTACAGATGCAGAAGCTATCCATCCTGGTTATGGTTTTTTATCTGAAAATGCTAATTTTGCCGAAAAAGTAGAACGTTCTGGTTTTATCTTTATTGGTCCTAAACCAGAAACTATTAGAGTTATAGGTGATAAAGTTTCTGCAATTGAAGTTATGAAAAAAGCTGGTGTTCCTTGTATTCCTGGTTCAGGTAGAATTTTAGAAAAAAATATAAAAAGTAATAAAATAATTGCTGATCAAATTGGTTATCCAGTTATTATAAAATCATCTGCTGGAGGTGGTGGACGTGGTATGCGTGTTGTTCAAAATGAAGATGATTTAGAAAAAACCATTACTCTGACTTGCGCTGAAGCGAAAGCTGTTTTTAATAATGGCATGGTTTATATAGAGAAGTTTCTAAAAAATCCACGTCATATTGAAATTCAAGTACTTGCTGACGGTCAAGGAAATGTGGTTTATTTTGCAGAACGCGATTGCTCAATTCAACGTCGTTATCAAAAAATAGTTGAAGAATCTCCTGCGATAGGTATAAAAGTTAATATACGTAAAATTATTGGAGAACAATGCGCAAAAGCTTGTCTTGATATCGATTATCGTGGTGCAGGTACATTTGAATTTCTTTATGAAAATGGAGAATTCTATTTCATTGAAATGAATACTCGTATTCAAGTTGAACATCCTATAACAGAAATGATCACTGGTATTGATTTAATTAAAGAACAGTTAAAAATTGCTTCTGGTTTACCACTGTCTTTTAAACAAAAAAGTATCAAAATTTATGGACATGCAATAGAGTGTCGAATTAATGCGGAAGATGCGAATACCTTTCTACCAAGCTCTGGCAGAATTACTCGTCTTCATATTCCTGGTGGTTTTGGTATACGTTGGGAATCACATATTTATACAGGATATACAGTCCCTCCTTACTATGATTCTATGATTGGTAAACTAATTAGTTATGGTGAAAACAGAGAAATTGCTATTCTTCGCATGAAGAATGCCTTATCTGAATTAATTATTGATGGCATTAAAACCAATATAAAATTACAACAAAAAATTATGGATGATAGTAATTTTTTAAAAGGCTCTATTAATATCCATTATCTAGAAAAAAACTTAGATTAAAGGAATAAACTTTTCTATTCGATTTCATCGGAAAGAGATGCTCAATATATTTTTATTTCGAATATCTCTTAAAGATTATCTTTAAGTAAAATACAAATTTTCAGATTAAATTTTGGGTTTCATAAGAGAAAAAATTTAATGGATAAGCGTTTTTTTAAAACTAAAAAGAAACGCATTAATCAACTTTACCTTCTTTTATTTATGTGGTTGGATTATTATAACCACATATTTCTTCCGGTGATGGAATGAGAATAATATAGGGGGATGGATATTATAATTTGAACTTTTATATTTATCGATGATTTTATTTTATTTTGTATCTTAATGATTAAATTTATTTTTAAAGAAATATCATAAGAGGATAAAGAGGAAATTAAAATCCTATTACCACTTATTTGTTATTGATTTGTTTACTGTCTATTTATGCTTATCAACTATATAAGAAAGGTTAGTTTTTTGAATGAATATTTTTAGGTAATCATTTTATTTAGATGGTTTGTTTTATCGATGATAATCAATATAACTGATATTAGTTCTGACTCTTTTATAGATTGGTCCTTTGGGGAGTATTTTATAAATATGGACTTGGATGTGTATAAATTTCTTTAATTCAAACTCCTGATATTTTTCCTATTTATTAAGTTTATTATGTAAGATTCGCTATCTTGGTTCGTCGCCATCATGCAGTAATATCTAATGATATGTTTATGCTCTTTTTTTAAAGCCGTTTAACTAGTATAGATTTCTAGTATTATTTTGCTTGTAGCTTTTTATATCTATGAAATTTCAATTTATCGAAGATCCCGTTTATTAAAAATAGAAACAAATATTCATTATGAAATAGAGTTATTAATACTTTCTACTTCGCATTACACTTTACACAACATTTGGTGGTTTTAAAAGAAATGTTATTAATGAAACTTTGCAAGGCCTTTATTATATTGTTAAGAATAATTATTCTTCTTCTTGCTATTATTCTCATAAAGCAGGAGGTTTAATTGTAGCAAATAGGTACACTAAAGGCTATTTGACCAAAAATTGATTACGCCAAAAGAGGTAGCAATAATATCTTTAACGTGCAATTTATGATTTCCTTCTGTTTATTAGTTTGTTTTTTGGCTATTATTAGATTATCAGATACTTCTGTTCTCTGTATTTCCTATAAAAATATCTAAGCAATGCTCCATTGAAATCATTATCGGTATTATTATAATGGTTATTTTAATATTTGAAATGTATTTAGCCGAATTCAATATATCGCACTATTTTACTAAATTTAATTATTCAGGATCAGGGTGTTATCCCCCCCCAATATTAATGATTATGGTTTTAACTCCCATGTTTCTATAGAATCTTCTTAGCATCTCCCCAATAATCTCTGCTCTATAATATCAACAATTAATTCACAATTACTTCAATTTTTAGAAACCACCATAAAAGATTTGTATTTAAATATTGTATTAAAATAAGATAAAAAATTGAGATGGATCTCAACTTTTTCTATTCTAATTCTTAGATCTTTATTATTAATCTTCTGGAATTCACTACAAATAATTATTGATTAAATTTACTGTTTTTAGTGTATTACAAGTTTTATTGGGCCATTTAATACCTCTTGGCTTTATTGGGAAAGCAAATCGTTTTGATGTATATTAAGTTCAATGATCTTTATTGCCATCTCCTTACATATTATTCACGGTTTTTAGTGTTAAAATTTTTCTAAATTTTCATCATATCTTTACCATCTCTATTATTAAGTTTAATTTGTTCTTTAATTGGTAACTTTATTAGTGAAAATTATTAATTTAGATAAAATAAGATTATGATCCACAATTTTAAGAAAATATTTATTTTCTAAATATAGATACCTAGAATTCAACAGAAGAGATAATACAAAGATTTAAGTGAATATATTAACAGAAAGGTAAGATACTTTCTACTCTCTTTGAGAAGTAGCTGTAATGAAAATTGTAAATTCTAATTTACATAAAACTTGTCTTTTAAAACATACCTGATATTACGATTTATTTTATAGTAAAAGAGGATATCTATCAGATTATTATTCAATTTAAAAGTTACCACTTCTTAAATTTAGGAGGAGCTTTATAAAACTTATTAAATAGAGAAGATAAAGATTAGAAGTTTAAATAAAAAAATTTTTCCTTTTAGAAAACCATGGATTTTTATTCTCTGAGGCGCATAATTTTAATTATATTTAATATTATTAGAATTTTGGTTTAGTGTTTTTTATCAGGATATAATCTATTTTACTATTTGTTTTAGAATTAGTAGGAAAATTAAATTTAAAAGATAAGAACGTTATTGATTTTTGTTATTTTGAGCAGCATTTTCCGCCGTTATCAAAGTTAAATTAAATATAAAGAAATCTTATTGATATTTACTATTGATCTAAAAACTACACTTTAGTTACTAATTATTAAAAATAATAAATAAAAAATAACGTTACTAATAAATTAATTCTTTATTTAGTAAGGGATATAAATCGGAAGATCTAAAGGGAGAAAATTTTAATATTTTATCTGATTTCTTACGAAGATTAATTTGTGAAATTTATAGTTGAAAATCTAAATAGTTTTATTTTGGATTATTAATATATAAAATATTAATAGTTATAACTATTAAGTTATAAAAGTTTACCAATAATAGTTAGTATTAATTCGAAATAAAAAAGGATGATAGTTTAGTATGGGGGTATTAAAGGACATGTTAATCTTTAACTAGGATTAACATGTATTATACTACTAATTCTAATAATAAAATTAGTGAATAATCTATTTTCATAAATTTAAAAATATAATAATTATTAAAATAATTATTATACTGTTTATATAAAATATCATTTATAAAATGATTATACTTAAATAGTTTTAAAGTTTATTTTCGATAATAATCAAAGAGATCATTTACTTTAATAAAAGTATACGATAAGGAAAAAATTTTTTTTAATATAATTATATTATGTTAATTTTTATTAACTTTTAGAAAAATAAAAAATAATGCTTTCAAAGAAACTTTTTAGTGGAAATTTCTCTTTTTATAAAAGAGTAATATTTTCTTTTTTGGTAATTCAAGAATAGTTTGATTTAATTACCAATTTTATATGTTCATATCAGATAAAAACTAATTTATTGCAATATTAATTCTTAGTATTACTAGATTATGATTTTTAATCATAGTAAAATTTAATATATATTTGAATATAATATTTTATAAAAATTCTTTTTCTTGTTCTTCAGGTTTTAATAATAAATTAATCTAGATTAAGAATAATTTATAGTGATAGATTATTAAGGAATTCATTTTATGTAAATTGCAGATAATGTGATCCTGGATAAAAAAGGAATATCTTAATAAATTAATATTATAAATAATTCTTAGATATATAATATTAAGATTCTGTATTTCTACTAAGAGGAGAAAATCGTAAATTAGTACATTAAAATTATTGTTTTTATTGAAGTTTATTAAAAATTTTATTAACTATAATATGAATATTACTGATTTTTTTATTTTGCATTAAAAGTTTTATTGGTTGATTTACACCTAAAAATAAAACTCTATAAAATATCTGAACTTTTCAGAATGTTTAAGATGTTCAACTTTATAAATTATTTATAGAAAAACTTTATTCTTTTCTTATCTAAAAAGATATTTATTAAATATAAGAATATTCAAATAATAAAATAAAAAACGTTATAATTATTTTTTAATATCACTAATATAGTGATTCATTTAAATCTAAATCAAAAGTATTTAAAAATTAATATGAAGATCATAACTTAATGATTGATATAGCTCTTTTCAAGAAGAGATCTGAGATATTTCGAAATATAGTTTTATCTAAAAAGAATTAAGGTTACTATCATCAATAATAATTATTGAGATTTAATGATGTTAATATAATCGTAAATTAAGGAATATTTATAAATTTTTAAAACCTATGAAAAGGAGTAGTTCTTTCTTCATTTAATAGAATGAAGATAAGTTTCTTAATTTAAGAGAAGATATAGATGATAAATCTCTTAATAAAAAAACTTTTAGAATAAAATTTAACAACCCTATAAAATACTAATAATTCTAAGAGGTATTGTGAAAAATAGCTATATTTAGAATAATTTCATAAATTAAAAAGCTAATAAAACTTATATTAAAATAATGAAAAATCCCACTTAAGTACTAGCTGTTTTTAGTTTAAATTCAAAAGATCAAATAACTCAAAAAACCATTATATGATTTAGCTAAACAAATACTGAAAAATTATCTTACTAAACATAATTATAAGGATATAAATTATTTATATAAATTAATATTCACTAAGTTGAAAGAAAATTATTAGATAGTAATTCAATATATTATTTGTAAACTAGGATCTATTGTTTATATCCAATATTAAAAAATAACCGTGAAAATTAACATAAAGTTGAAAAACATAAAATGAGTTAATGATCATAAATAAAGTTACTTTTTACAGATAAGTACCCCATTTACATTTATGAAATTAACAAGCAAATAAATTTGCTATTTTTATCTTTAATAAATTTACGTATAATATTATTATCAAGTTTCAAATTAATAAAAATAAAAAATTCTAAATAAATTTTTTATTTTTAATAAAGTGATTTATTTCAAACTTCCATTACTAAACGAAGTTTTTTCATGGCATTTTTTTCTAATTGACGAACACGTTCAACAGATACACTATATTTAACGGATAAATCTTGTAGAGTTGTTTTATTCTTATCATCAAGCCATCTTGTACAAATAATATCCTTACTACGCTTATCTAATGTGGATAAGGCTTGTGTTAATTTATCAGTAGCATGATTTTCCCAATTATCTTCCTCAATGCTATCGGCAAAATCAGAAGATTTATCCTGTAGATATAAAACCGGTGCAATAGTAGCATTTTCTCCATCGTTATTCATATCAAATGTCATATCTTGCGCAGCCATTCTAGACTCCATCTCACGAACATCCTTGCTGGTTACACCTAATTCTTTGGCAACTAAATCAACTTCACTTTGATTAAACCAACGAATACGTTTCTTATTTTTACGTAAATTAAAAAAAAGCTTACGCTGAGCTTTAGTAGTTGCAACTTTAACTATTCTCCAGTTACGCAATACATATTCATGAATTTCAGCTTTAATCCAATGAACGGCAAATGAAACTAAACGTACGCCAATTTCAGGATTAAAACGACGAACAGCTTTCATTAGACCAATATTACCTTCTTGGATAAGATCTGCTTGTGGTAACCCATAACCTGAATAATTTCGAGCGATATGAATAACAAAACGTAAATGAGAAAGTATAATTTGTTTAGCTGCATTTAAATCACCATGATAATGTAGCCGTTTTGCATATTCTTGTTCTTCTTCTGCTGTTAACATAGGATAAGAGTTAGCTGATCGTACATAAGCTTCAATACTACCTTGTGGAATTAATATTAATGATTGCATATCTTTTCCCATTGATATCCTCTTTAAATTTAATTATCTAAGAGATTTTTCTAAATAAAATTCTATATTTGAATAGACCTCCATTCCTTTAATGAACAATCTGATATCGATTAATTACTACTACAGTATAAAACTATGTATAGTTATAATTAAATAACTTTAATTTTATAAAAATTAAAGTAAAAGTTTTATTTTGAAAATAATCATTATTTTAATGAAAAACTTAAATATTTCCTATCTACAAAGGAAATATTCCATGACATAATAATCCACTCAATTATCGCTACAATTAATATTGTTGCTAATTAATATACTAACCCTCATTTAACCATAAAATCCTTTAATCTAAAATATGTATTAAGGATATTAACTTATTACTTGTAAAACCTAATATATCTATATCCAGTTACATGCCTAAATAATGAAGAAAATATTTATAATTAAAATAAAGTAAAAATAATTCTATAATTATACTATTTTAGTTTTTTTATATAATAAAAATATATTGTTTTCCATTATTAATTTTAGGATATTATAATCGGGTTTATACGAAAATAATTACTCTTAATAATGTTTTATACCATTAAATATATTCACTTTCAATGAAATATTAATTTCTCAGTCATCACATTAAAATCTTGTTCAAAATAAACACTGTTAATTCTGATAAATAAATTAACTATCCTCTATTCTTTAATTTTTCAATTTTTTCTAGTTAAAATTATTTAATTATACAAAATCATCAATTATTTATGATTTTGAAAATCAAATTTAAATGTGAAAATTTCTACTTTTAGAAAATTTTTTTGTTAACAGGTTTAATCTTGTTAACAAATTTTGAGAAATTATGAATTTTAATAGAAGAAATTACTTTTTTAGATAAGTAATTAATAATTTTAATATCATCTGGATTGCTTAGTTTCAGATAGTGTTTATTCAATATATTTTTCAATAAAATTCATTTTTAAAATGATTATTTAGAGATACAAAGTGCTATACTTTAAACCGATTCTAAAATTATTAAAAATATACTAAAAGATTAAATAATATTGTTGAAATCGATTTAAATTTCTATTTAGAAAATAATTGTAGTTAAAATATGAAACATAAGATATTTGATGATGTATTTAGTTACAAGTATTTCGAATTCTCTTGAAATATTCTCTTTTCAATGCTTTGATTTTTGTATCTTATGATATTTTAATTATTTAATTTTTATTGTTTTTCTTTTATTTAATGTCAAATATAGAATAATAAACGATTAATCAATAAAACTAAAATTAAAAGTGAACTATTAAGGTCTATTTTACACTAAGTTCTTTTAAAATTTTTTAAATATTCCTGTCATATACACACTAACAGATAATTCAGATTATAAATTATATATTGGTATATATCCTAAAAATAAATATAGAGTTTATTAAAGATTTTATCTCGAGATGCCTTAATTCGCTTTTCTATAATTAATTATTAAATTGTAATACTTTCTCTCAATTAATAGGCTTAAATTATCTAAGATAATAAAAATAAATGAAGAATATCCTAAAAGGATAACACTGAATACTAATAATAAGCGTAGAAACATTTGTTATAATAATTTCTATCAATAAATAATTAACAATATTAAAAATAGATACTATTTTATTGACATGAAATAATCCTAGATTATAAACGATTTATTTGGATATTTTTTAAAATAGATATAACTAAAATACTTAATGTATAATACCACAAATTAATTTTAATTAAAAAACTTTTCTTTTCAAGATAGGTAATAAAGATTCTATTTTTCAAATAATAAATGAAAAATAGAATCTTTTGAAAATCTTTCTTTCAACTACTAATAAGATTTTAAAGATGTTTAAAATGAAATATTGATATTAATATTAAATTATCTCAAATAAAAATCTCCTTGATAAATCATTAGCTACAAATAGATGAAAATCATCAATTTCTTCACCAATCCTAATATAAAGGAATATTGGGGATCTTAAACTAATCAGAAATAAAAAAATTTCTCCATCTTTTTATCTGATACCATCAAATTTTAGTTAAAATAATACCACTTAAACCCACTTCTCGATGAAAAATTTTATTCTGATTAATTGCATTTTGACCAGTATTTATATCTAAAATCAACATCACTTTCATGTGGGATTTTTGATCAAGTTTTTCATAACTCTAAAAATTTTTTTAAGTTTTCCATCAAATTTATTTTATTTTGCAATCTCCAGGGACAAATATCTGCAATTAATATGTCGGATCTTTTCCTTTTATGACTGAATCAGCATAAAAAAATAACTGATGCAGGATCCTGGCATCAATATTGTGAGCAATAACAGAAATATTATTACGATTTCCCACAAACTTGTAATTGTTCAAAAGCCCGATGTTCTAAATGTATTTCCAATAGCTAACTATTACAGATTTATCTTCTTCCTGATATTTACGCGCTAATTTACCAATTGTTGTGGTTTTACCAACCACATTATAACTCAAACTATTAATATTATATAAGGTAGTTTATTTTCTATAACCAATTAGTTTATTTAACATCAAATAAGATATTTTCCATCTCTTCTCGTAATTTATTATAAAGAATCGCAGAATCATTTGACTTTTATCATTAATATAAGTAGTTAAATTAACTATAATTTTTTGTGTTGTTTCTATCCCTACATATTAGCCATTAAAAGTTGTTTCTTCAACTCATTAAATAAGATATTATAAATTTTTTACCATAAAAAATTTATAATATTAACTTATATATTCTTCTCTATTTTTAATAAGCTTTGTTTTAATAGTAAAAAATTCTTTCTTATTATTTTTCTTTTTATATTAGTGATGTTTTTCTTCATTTATTCCATTTAAAGTAATTATATGTCTATTTAGTGAACTACCTTTTACTGTTTTAATCTCATCTGTTGTTTTATATTGATCTCTTTTCTATTTTTTAGAAAAAAAATTTTTCTTTTCTTATTTTTATAAAATTTCTATGATATTTATCAACTTTTAGAGTTTTTTATTCTTTTTTCGAATTGTTGATCTTTCTTTTTTTTTGATTTTATCTTTAGAATTTAACAGTAATCATCTTTGGAAAAACTTTTTTTCTTTTTAATCATTTCTTATTATACTACCTAGTATAAAATGTGGTGTGTTATCCAACATAAATAATAAAAATATCTTTTAACATATCTTTTAGTTATTTTTAAGAGATATCTCTGATATTCATTTCATGTTAAATTAGCGATAATTGTTATATTGTAATATATGGCTCCCAATAAATATTAGTTTTAGTAAAATCTATACTAATAGATTATAATAAATAAAATATATAAATTATGACAAGAAAAATACAACTTATATCACATAGAAAAATTCGTATCATTAGTGGAAAATGGAGGGGGTATAAAATACCTATTTTAAATAGTGAAGGATTACGTCCTACAAAAGATAGGATTAGAGAAACTTTATTTAATTGGTTAATACCTATTATTCAAGATGCTCATTGTCTTGATTGTTTTGCTGGGAGCGGTGTTTTATCTATTGAAGCACTTTCTCGCTACGCCGCTTCAGCTACATTAATTGAATTAAAGAGTCCAGTAGCAAAACAAATAATGGTTAATTTATCTAAATTAGGAGCAAAAAATTCACAAGTAATTAATACCAATGCATTAGACTATCTAGTACAAAGAAGAACAGTCTCTTATGATATTATTTTTCTTGATCCTCCTTTTTATAAAGATTTATTAGAACAAATAGCTTTGTTATTAGAACAAAATGGTTGGTTAACTAAAAACTGTTGGATTTATGTTGAAACAGAATCTGAAGATAATTTAAGAATATTTCCTAAAAATTGGCAACTTCATCGTAAAAAAATCTCAGGGAGAATAACTTATTGCATTTATATTCGTCATTAATAATTAGTTGAAAATGTCATTTTTTATAAATATTAAAAAATTATTAATAGGTTTTATTTTCTGATTCATAATTTTAATTTAATCATCTATTTTCTAAAATATTTTATAATTATAAATAATAATTTTTGTTTTTTTATAGAATTCAATTTAAAAATTATTTTATAAAAACAAAATATATACTTTTATTGCAAATAAAAGGTTTTTATTTTCTTTTTAAATTTTAACTTAAATTAAAAGATAAAACTGACAAATTTTAAAAACAAATTATAAGTAATTAAAAAAAGTATATTATTAGTTGATAAATTTAAATGCTTAATATATTTGCTTTAACTTTAAAGTTAAAAAAATTATTTTTTACATATAAAAGTACTCTATATTTGTAGTATTTTAAAATTTATTTAAAACAGATACTGATTCAATATAATAAAAGATTATGGAATTTTATTTCTTTTGTGTATAGAGATTCATCAAATATAGAGATAATGCACATATTAAACCAATTATCTTGAGAACCAATATACTTATTCCATGAATAGAATTGGAATTATATTCGTGTAAAGATATGGGGTTTTAATATATCAGTTAAAACCACTTTTATGATCATTAACATTTCTAAATCTTTTCTAAAAATCAAATTCAAAAATAATAATGTTCAAAAGTTTATAACTAGAAATAACCTTCTTACTAGTTTTCAATATGATTATTATTAATATAAAACAAATATAATGTTGATTTTTATGAAATATAATAACTTAGTCTCTAAAGAGCGATTAATCATTCTATCTTCAAGATTTATAGTTTTATGTTTTATTATTAATTCTTAGACAAAAAGATTTCATTTAGATTTAAAATCCATTTTTAAAAAAATGAAAATAGATTTCAAAGTTTTAGTTCAAATGACTCATATGTTTATTCATCATTCTGATCTAAAATCTTTTATTGATAATATTTTAAATATAAAAACTAATGGTTTTCATTAACACAATGGTTTATTTCTTTTGTTATTTTATTATAGCGTAGAAGGGGGCACTAACTGATTAATTTTTTTATTTGCATGCAATATCCATGGATCCTGTATCTTGCATTCACTTGAAAAAAAAAGAATTAATATTAAAATTATCCAAGATATTCTGAAAATAAATTTAAGAGAATTCGATAAGAAAGAGGGAGTATACATAAAAATACAATTCTTATTATAATGAAATTACAAGAGTAATTTAGTGTTATTAAAATCATTAATATAGATATGATTGTTTTGTAGATTGTGTTAAAAATTCAAAATTAAATAAAATATTCAATGTATGATGAAAGATCACCAGTGGAATTCGTTGAAATAAAATCCATTAATTAGAAAGAGGAATAAGCATTTAATATAATTCTTTTCGTCTATAATATTATATTAAAAATTTTAGGTAATTCTTCACTGATTATTAAAATATCAATTACATAAGTATTTAGTAAAACCGATAAATTTTCTAAAATGCTAAACGAAATTTTTTCTATTATTTTCTTTTATTCATTTAGTAATCTATAAAGAAACTTATAAACTTAAATATTTCAAAACCAATTCAATTCGTTGTTAAAAATGCTAAGATAATAGATAGAAATTTCATACTCACTCTCGCTATTATTAACAGTTTTAATAAAGAATCTTTTTTTAAAAAAAATAATTTAAGATGCTTATATCCTCTCTGTATTTTATTATTTTAATAAATAACTCGAATTCTTATATCTAAAATACCAATGACTTAATTCATCATATTTTATTTTTTCTAACATTAGATTAATCATATCCATCTATCCAAAATTTTCTATTTTATTGATTTTTAATATATAAACAACAACCAAATAATAATTAATTTTACCTAATTGTGAATTTATTTATTTTCTATCTTAATTAAAACGTTTAATTTTTTATAGAAAAGTGCTTGTTATTAACACTACATAATCAAAATAGTTTTTTACCATTAAAAATTTATAGTAATTATATTTTATATAATAGAATATCTTCTAGATCATTCAAATTTTGTTGCATATCCTTTTTGTGTTCTTTGATATTTCCATCTTTATCGAACTAAAATAAAAAATTATTTTCATATAAACTTAATTCACAAATGTTACTAATTAAATGATATTTACGATATATCCATAATATGCATTTTATTTATTTTCTGAAATTAAGAATTTTGTATTTAAATATTTTCAAAAATTAAAATTTTCATATATGTCTTTCCTAGATATTCAACTTTTTTATAGAAGAAAGGAGAAATATTCTTGTATTTATGAATTAAGAAATAGATACAATTAAAAATCATATTTTTTACATTAACTAATAAATTACTTTATAAGTCATAAACTTACTAAATTCTCTATTTCTGTCTATTTATTTAAATGTTGTTTTATCTTATAAAGGTAGAAGAAAATTAATGTATGAATAATAAAAGTATAATTATGTATATTATTTTATTGCTTGCTTATAGCAAAGCGTTATTACGGATAAATTAATTTTTGAAAAGATATTTTTCATTATTAAGAAAAGGTAAATAATTTGTGTAGCAATAAAGTTTTGAAGTGTTTACTCATAACATTTTATATTGCAAAAAATAAATTACACTTCATGGTATCACTTACTATTTAACTGATATAATTAATCGAGAATTTAATAATATATCGAAACTAGCATTGAATAAGTTTTGTATGAAAATTAAAAATTAATACTTCATTTATTAAAAATATTTAGATATCTCTATATAAATAAGAGGGTGAGAAAATCCTGTATATATACCACTAAAGCGGATTATTTTCAATCTTACATAATTTAAAATGCATTAAGATTATATCTTCATTAAAATGAAGTAATTAAATATTTTATTTTTTAGGATTTGTAAATGGATATTATATAATCTATATAACTAAATCAAAAATTAAATTTGATAGAATTTCTTATATTGCAGTTCTTAAAGTTACCTCTTTATTTGAAATAATAATGGAATTATTTAGGAAATAACTTATCATATTTTAATGTTTGTTTATCTATTATTAAAATAATCTGATTATTACATAAATAAGTTAATAAAAATTCTAGATTGGTAAACTTTTGCATTTATTCAGAAAAATTATATTTTGTAGTTTTTACCTCAATTTTTAAACTATCATAAACTATTAATAATAAAATTTATTAATAATTCAATTTAGAAAAACCTATAATATTTGATTATATTAAAATTTTTTAAGAAAATTGAGGTGGATGATGGAAGATATATCTATAATTTATTCTAATTTAATATTTTATTTATTATGCTGTTGAGTTCAGTGATCGGGAATAATAAATAATTGTATAAGGAATATAATATCGTAGTTTTGATATCGTTTATTGAAAATTAGAATATTATTTTTTGTATAACTAATATTTTCTAAAAATATTCTCTATTTTTTTCAAAAAATATACTTTTCAATGATATTGAAATTACTTCTTCTAAGAAGAGATTGTTTGTTGATAATCAAGGATATTCTCCATAACCAACAGTAGCTAAATTGAATTTTTCGTAATTTTTCTAAGAAAAATTAAATTTTAGTGTTATTATTGTTAATCATTTTTATTAAAAAATAATAATTTCCTTGGTAATTGCTTTGCTTATTTAAGTCTCTACGAGTTAGAGAAATTTGAATAAAAAGGATGTTAATTTTAATTTTCCATCTGTAACTATGTGAATCTGAGAACAAAACAAAATTTAAATATTTTATCCTTTTATTTGTTATATTAGAAATATTTTATTTTCATAAAATGAAATATTGAATATATAAATCAGCATTTATTTAAATTCTATAAAAATTTAACTACTATAATTATAGTGATCTTTATTAAAATTAATTATAATTATACAAAATATTCATTTTTTTATTTTATCTTCTTTCTATTAATATACTTAAAATTATGTTATAAATAATGATTCATCTTTTTTATTTAAAATAAAATATTTCCGGATAAGGGTACATATATGAAAAATTATATTTTCATTAAGAAGATTTAAAATATAGCTATATGAATATAGCGTTTTAAGTTTTTCGAAAGAAGATTTATGTTCCATATTAATAAACTATTGATTGATACTTATATAATTATATAGATTTATTAAAAATTAATATTTTATCAAGAGAAAATAGAATAAGTATTACCTAAAAGTAATTTACTTTAAGAATAAAAACCATATTTCTACTCATCAGTTTATTATCTGTAATAAGCTTAATATTTTTTATTAAATTTTAAATTCTCCTTACTTTAGTTGATGAAAAGAAAAATTCTACTTTTCTTATTTTATAATAGAATCTCAGACAGAATAAATATTCTGTTAAATGTTATTTATATACTCAATAAAAGATAAATATATTTTTAAATTTTAACTTAACGTCATTTCATTTTTTAGTAAAATTATTTTTTTTGAATCAAATAACGGTATGGAGGTTCTTGAGTCTCTTCAGCTAATAGTTGATGTTCCATAAAACGACAAAAGGAAGGAATGTCACGAACTGTAGCCGGATCATCAGCAATAATTAGTAAAGTTTCAGTTTTAGTCATTTTACGAACTATTTTTCTTATCATCATAATTGGTTCAGGACAACGCAATCCTTGTATATCAATGATTCGATCAGGATTATTAAAAATATTTTGCATAGGTATTTTCTTTTAAAATATATTAAACATCTTTAAAAAATAATCTTAAATAAATTTTCCTTCTACATTATTATTAATTAATAATTAAAAAAATTTTTATGTATTTTTCTTTTATTCCTATTTTAAGAGTCTGACACGCTATATAAATTAAAATTCTTATTAGCTATATTCACCTTATTTTTAATTAGAAAGGTATAATATGTTTCAATTGACGTCAAAACAGAAAATTAATATATTAATTTTGTTTTCTTTTTTTCATATTTTAATAATTACTTCTAGTAATTATTTAGTACAATTACCGATTATTATTTTTGGCTTTCATACTACATGGGGAGTATTTACTTTTCCTTTTATTTTTTTAACGACGGATCTAACTGTACGTATTTATGGTTCTTATCTCGCTCGAAGGATAATTGCGATGGTTATGTTACCGGCTCTTTCTGTTTCCTATATTTTTTCGACACTTTTTTATCAAGGAGAGTGGCAAGGATTTGCTATACTAAATAAATTTAATTTATTTGTTACTCGTATTGCGTTCGCAAGTTTCATGGCTTATATATTAGGTCAAATTATGGATATTTTTGTATTCAACAAATTACGTAATTATCATCATTGGTGGATTGCACCAACTGTTGCAATGTTTTTTGGTAATTTATTAGATACTATGGTTTTCTTTTTCATTGCATTTTATCGAAGTACCGCCCATTTTATGTCAACAAATTGGATAGAAATTGCCTTAATAGATTATGGAATTAATTTATTTATTTATTTATTGTTTTTTCTCCCTGCCTATAAATTAATGACAAATTTTATTCTAAAGCACTATTCTTATAATTAAAGAATAAAGAATAATTATCTAATTAGTAGATAAGAATTAAGATAAATTAAAAATTCTCTTAATTTAATTTTTTAATAAGTATCTACTTATTAAGTAAAAATTACGTTAACCACTTAGTGATATAATAAGTTAAAATAATAAAAAATTCACTTTACAAAATGATATAATATCTATTAATAAATTATTATTCATACTAATAATAATTAGTTACTATAATTATTATTAGTATTATTTTTTATTACTTAAGTAAGGAATATATACCATACCTATATGGTATGTATATTTAATTATTAAAGTTTATTAATGAATAAAACGTTCATATTTTTTGTATAAAATAATATAAATTTATAATTTTATTTATATCTCCTGATATGAATTAATATAGATTATTTTAAATAATTGGATTAAATCAGACTAGTAATAATATTTACATTTTTGATTTAATAACCTCTTATTATTACTTTATAGAAAAATTTTAAATACTATCGAAAGAAAATTTTATTATAAGATTTTTAAAATAAAAATCTTATAATAAAGTTTCCAACGTATTAAAGAGATTTAAAATATCAAGTGCTGTTTAAGATTTGACAATTTTTCGTTAGAATTCTTACTATCTATATAGTTAGATGCTGTATGCTAGATTAGTAATTCCACCTATTAGTTAATTAAGTAATAATTAATCTGACTTTAGTTTTTTATTTTCTATATTAATATAATATTAAATTTCAAATTTATCATTTAATAAATTTCTTATTGCTCAACTTTGAAAGTATTTTAAGATATATTAATTTTTTTTATTTATTTCATTTAGGTTATTATTGGGTTTGTGCTTTTTTTTTACAACTTTAAACGTTATGATAATTATTTGTCCTATTTCTTTCTATTCAGTTACTTTCAATGTATAAAATAATCCATCCTCTCCTACAGAAGAATATATTTAATTTCTAATTATAAAAATGTGATATATTATTTTTTTATTTAGAAATCACTTATAATATTGTTGGAATTATAAATCCTATTTTCGTTTATTTAATTTTTAATACCCATATGATATTATTTTATGAAAAATATAGCTATATAGATTTTTAATCTTTTTATTATAATTTATG
Organism: Arsenophonus sp.; assembly: GCA_046530785.1. Taxonomy (GTDB): domain Bacteria; phylum Pseudomonadota; class Gammaproteobacteria; order Enterobacterales; family Enterobacteriaceae; genus Arsenophonus. The sequence continues at coordinate 19,341 of JBHEQT010000004.1, read as the reverse complement.
TAGTTATTTTTTTAATACATGGACATAATACGCTATTACTCTATAGTTTTGGTTATTAAATGATATAAAATTATCAATATCCTTTTATTATCTAACTAAAAATAAAATTTGAATAAAAACAACTTTTATACATTAATGTTATTAACAATCTATTTTAAATAACTTTTTTCTTCTAATTTCTTTTATAATATTATTTATATAATAATATACTAAATTTTATATCAACAATTTATTTATGTAAAGTTAAATACTTTTCATATGAATAAATTCTCATGGATTTATTCATATGAAAAGGTAGATATTCCTTTTATTATTACTTTATAATTATATTGTTAATAAAATTTAAAAAGGAAAACTGTGGTGTAGACCAGTATATTTTTATCATATTAATAATAACTAAAACTATTAATTTTCAACCTAGAATCTATTTCTATCTAATCTTTATTTTATATCATTTGTATTTTAATTATCTTCTTTCTAATGTATTTTAGAGTTATAATGTTCGGTTTAAGATCATTTTTGAATATTTCTTTTAAAAAAAATATAGAGCCACTATTTTCTTTTATCGATTTATTTAATTATCTTTTATCTTGGGGGTGGAGTTTGATACAAAAGATTGTTATTTATTTTTTTAATATTTCTAACTTTGAATAGTAATTTTGTGGTAATGATTGAAATAACTATACTTAATATCATTTTATTGATTTTAATTATTTTAAATAAAATTAGATATAATTGATTTAAAATATAAATGAATAATTTTTTATGAATTTATTATTTTAATTAATAAATTTTCTAAAATACTAATTTTTTATTACTGATTTTCAAAATCATAAAAAAGAGAATTATCCTAAATAAATATAAAATTAATTTTTTTATAATTTGATGAGATATCATTAATATTATTAATAATATTAATATCAACTAATTGCACAATATAATTCCAATATCGTTATTGTTTATCTCAGAACAAGAGGTAATATATCAGAACATAAATTATTATCTGACAAAGTAATTCCTTATGAAAGAGAAGCAGAATTTTAAATAAAAATTTGAAATAATAAAAAAATAATAATTTAATTATACTTAAATGATCATCACATAGATAAAAGATATGTAGTTATAAATGTTTTAATTTTTATAGATTTATATAAAAATATTATTTATTTATCTTATTTATTTTTTAAAAATTTTTACTTAAGTTATTAATTATTTATAAATAAAATTTATGATTAAAAAATAAAATGTATTTTTAATATTTTTAATAAAAATAAATAATAATATTTTAATTTTTCTATTATAGATTTATAATACTCATATTTTAATAAAGTAAGATTGAATTTTTTAGGAATTTTCTTATGTTACCTATTAAATCCTCTACTTCCTTTTTTAAATTTTGATTATTTTTGCTTAAAATAGTTAGATAATTTTAACTTTTCTTTCTTGATTTTCTTCTTTTCCTAAAAATACGATTACTGAATAAAAATAGATTGATAAAAATAGGATATAGATGGAGTTCTTTTTATCTATTTAGAAAAATCTGTTTTTCTTAATTTATTTTTATTTTAACCTAGCTTATATCGAAATAATCTTTCGACAATAAAATTGAACTTTTAAAATTAGAAAAACTGTAATATCTTATCAATTAATTTTTTTAGAAAAAACTTTATATATCTTTCCATAATTTTATATTTTTCTGGCTTAAATATTCATTTTTATTTAATTACATCTGATGATTAAAGTAATGATATATAACTTTAAAATACTATAATTTTGTATTTTAATAAATCTTTTATTGAAAGACAAATTCTATTAATTTATATAGCTGATGTTCTTTTTTAAAGAAATTTTTTATTCTTTATAAGAATCTATTTTCAGAGATACTAAAATAAACTCATCTAAGACCGGATAAAATTCGCGATAATTATGAATATAATTTTATAACTGATAGCGTGTAAATTTTAAATTTCTTTTCATGGTTTCTTGGTAAAGAACTGATAGATTAACTGTAAGAATTTTAAATTCTTTTAAAATCTACACTAACTATTTGATTATTTAAATCTCATCAATAACGTATAGAAAATAAATATGATGTCTTCTTATTTAAACGGTTATCTGTAAAGAGTAAAACTTTTAAGAATAAACTAATTATTAATCTCCTCCTATTTTTTTTAGATAAAAATATTTCAGTTACATAATAAAATAAAATATTGAGTAATAATCAATTAGTAAAATTGATTATTCTAAATTTCATTAATATAATTAAATACGTTTTCTTGTCAATTACAAGTTATACAAAATTTTCATTTTTCTCATTGATTAATACATCTTTAACGTTATCTATAAATTGCTAAAAGTTTATATTTATAGTTTCACCAGATATATTTTATGCAAAAGAATCGGGGGAGATAAATAATGTTTATATACCATTTTCTTCTCTATAGAGATGGCAACTAACCTACTATTTATGAAGAATTTTTCTATTTTTCTATTCTATTTTTATATATTTAACTGAATAATTAATCATCTCTATCTTCTAAATTGAAAGATAAGTTTTTCTTGGTACAAAGGTGTGTACATACGAAGAACTATACTTCAGTTCTAAAAATTAATAATAAAATAAAATATTAATAAAATTTTAATTCCTTCGGCTAAGAATCGGATTTCCTACTTTTATACGGAAATAGAAAAAGATATTTTAACTATAGTATTAAAAATACTAAACTATATGGATCAGGAAAGAAAACCCAATATTTATCTTTAATATTTTACTATAATGATGAATTTGAATTCATTTTAAAAATAATCTTTTATTTAAATTAAAATAAGGTCCTTAAAAGGAGCGCTTTTCAATTAGTTGGTTTGCATTAATTTGTATGAGAGGCATAAAGGGAATGCTTTAATAATACGTAAATTTTAATATTCTGTTATTACAGAATATTAAAATTGGAGTAATGAAAGAAATTTTTAAAATGCTGATAAGTATCATTAAAAATGATTTTCCATACTCATTTATTGAAATATTAAATCTTATATATATATATATATAAAATTATTGATATGGTTAAAAATAAAAATAAAAGAAAAGTTTCTCATTCATCATTATATTATTTACGGTTTAATTAAAGTAGAAAATTATATAAAACTCTGAATAATTGTTTACTATTTGTTTATAATAATACTAACGTTAACAGTATTTTATTGATTTTATCTCTTTCTAAAATTCTTGCAAAACAGAATCAACATCCGATAAATATTTAAAAATAAATTCAACAATAATAATTTACTTTCAATTAGCCTCAACTAATTAATATTTTAAGCTCGATCTATAGAAAAAGAGATAACGTCACTGATTTTTTTTTCATTTAGAGCCAACATAACCAAACGATCAATACCTAAAGAAACTCCTGAACAGTCAGGAATAACGTTATCTAACGCAGCAAGAAAATACTCATCAATAGATTGTATTGGTAAACCAATTTTTTTACGAATTGTATTATCGTGCTCAAAGCGTTTTCTTTGTTCTTCTGAATTAGTTAACTCGCGAAAACCATTAGCCAACTCAATACCTTTGAAATAAACTTCAAAACGTTCAGCAACTCTTTCATCTTCTTTGCTAATTTCAGCTAATGTTGCTTGTGAAGCAGGGAAATGATAGATAACAATGGGTTTATCTTTACCTAAATTAGGTTCAATTCCCATTGTAAACAAAAATTGTAATAACACATCCTTATCTTCTTCTTTTTCTGCATTATTTAATCCAAATTGAACTACTGTATTACGTAATTGTTTTTTTTCTGATTCTACTGATAATGGATCAATATTTAAATAGTACTGAAAGATATTTTGATATGAGATCCGTTCTGTTGGTTGACAATTCAAAATCTGTTGCAAAAAATCATCTACTTCATCAATAAGTCGGTACATGTCATAATTAGGTTGATACCATTCAAGAATAGTAAATTCTGGATTATGGTAACATCCATTTTCTTTATTACGAAAAGCTTTAGTTATCTGATATATAGATCCACTACCGGCCGCTAGTAAACGTTTCATATGATATTCAGGACTGGTTATCATATATAATTTTCTATTATCATGGATCAAAGGAGAAACAAAATAAGTTTCAAACGGTAAGAGATGAATATCTGTTACCGTAAATTTGCTTAATATAGGAGTCTCTACTTCTAATATCTCTCGATCTATAAAAAAACGTCTGATTTTAGAAATAATTTTGCTTCTTTTTAGTAAATTAGTCATAGACACATTCGGTTGCCAGTTCAATATCTCATACATTCTAAAACTCCAAAAAGAATAAAGCTTCTTTTATTACTCTTTTCAACTAATTTTTATATGAATAAAACTTATCAGTCTTTATTTTAACAAAAACTAACTATTAAATTAAATAATAAGAAAATATTATATGTTAATTAAATGAAAGAAATAACTTAAATATATAATATAAAATATTATTTTCAATAATATAATTCTTAATTAAGTTAGTATTAAATACTACAATGAAAAAGTATTTTACTAAATAATATATTTATACTTTTCTCAATATATCGCATAAAGTTAATAGAAATTTATTAGTTACTAAGTGATATAAGAAGATCTAGTTATAAATTTAAATTTTATTTAGTAGATTACTTTATTTATTTATATATAAACTATTATTTTCTAACAAAAATATATTCAGAAAAACTAATAATATATATCATATTGATAAAATATATAAGTTATTTATACATATTTCTATTCTAATTATTAATAAATACTAATAATAGTATAAATAAAATAAATTTTAATTTGATTAGTTTAATTAAATATCTTTATCTTAAATTTTAAGATCTTAAATTATTATTCAAATATATCATCAATTTAAAAAATAAAGTTATTAATAGATCTATTCGATCCTTTTTATTAAGGATCAATGTATTATTTTCTATTTATATATCTTTGATAAGATCTATTAAAATATATTTATTATAATATGAAATTATTCATAAATAAATAAAACATACCTATGAGGAATAGAAATTCTTAATATTTATTTTTAATAATTTAAATTTAAAATTTTTAAAATTAATTGATAATATTAATAAAATTATTAAAAGATAAAATATCTATTATTCAATAAATATTGATATTAAGAATATGGACTAAAATCCAACTATAAAATAATTATTTTTACTAAAAGTAATTATAGTAATTATTTAAATAATAAATTAAAAAATTGATATATGTAAATCTTCTTAATTAAAAAGATTTACTAATTTGGTATTGTATATTATCTAATATATGTTATAATTATATTATATAAAGATATAATTAAATTATAACTGATTTTTATTTATGAATAAGTATTAAAAATTTCTTTAAAATAAATTTATTTATTAGAATATTTCTATATAAAAATAAGTTTTATGTTTTAACTATAAAATAGTTATGTTTAATAAATACTCGATAATAATTTATTATTCTATAAATTTATAGAATATACAATCTTATCAAGAATATATATAATAAATATAAATATATATCAGTAATTTAAATAAAATTAACTATTTCTTCTTATTTACTTAATCTATTTTAATCATTTTAAGTATTAAATTAAATATTATTAATAATGCTTTGCCAACAGCTCCTAAAATATTTTTATTAATATTGAATCTTTCATATTAGGCTTCTTTGATATGAAAGAAGAAATAAAGTTATTAAATAACTAAAATATAGAAGTCATTATCTAAATTAGATGACTAGTATTAGTTTTTGAAAATATAAATTATAAAATTGTTAATTAAACGCTAGAAATGATCTAAATTTACTTAATCTACTGGAAATATAAATCAAAAAATAGTTTTTATTAAGCTATTTTCTTTTCCCATTAAATAATATATTACTTAGTAGTTAATTTTAAATAAGAAAAATTATAATTGATAAATTTATAATCAGAAATAAATTACCTAATACCTCTATCTAATATTCAAAATTATTTAAATTAGCTTATAGGAAAATACTATTTTAAAGAAAATTAAAAAAATAATATATGTTTAATTTTATAAAGAAAAATATTTGATTTTATCGAAACGATAATTTTATGTTTACAATATTTATTATTCTTACTTACTTAAAAAATATGAATATAAAATTAAAAATAAAAAAATTTTGTAGGTAGTATAGAGTTTTTAAAAAATATTTTTCATAAAATAAAAGAAAATATAACTTATATTATTCTTCATATTTTAGAAGTTAAAAATATAGTTAAGTTATATTAATTAGAATATTTTTCTAAAAAACTAAACAAATAATAGAAAAACTAATTTAAAATTAATTAATAAAATTTTATTTCCGGATAATTTTTAGAAAGTTATTAAAAGTTATTAGTTATAAATCTCATTCTATACTAAAAATCGTGAAATTTTATCTTTAAGATAGAAATCTTTTTATAATTAAAATAGGGATATAAAAATTATATACTCACATAATCTAATTTATTAAAAAATAAATCTTAATTTTTAATTACTTTATTAATAGCAATTATTTTTAAATAAAAATAAAAAATAATAATACTGTATTTAATTTAATAAAATGAATTTACTTAAAAAGTAATTAGATTATAAATTAGCTAAAAATATAATTTAATTAAGTTACTAGTATGAATAACTTATCGATAACTAATTTTTAATAGTTAATTGTTACGTCTATAAATCTACAATAATTAACTTAACTTCAATATTTTAAGTAATTAATTTTACTTTGCTAATTTTTTTGAACTCTTGACTGTAACGTCACTTATTATTAATTAAATATAATAATAATTATTCTGTTATATATCTGTTTCTATTATTATATATATTAAGTAAATTAGAATATATAATTAAATATTTTTTATTAAAATATCCATTAATTTATAAAAAAATTTAGAAATAGATTTAAATAGTATCATTAATCTGATGATGGTTTTAATCTCTTTCTTTGAAAGAAAGGATTTTTCTAGGAATTATCCTACCAATAATTTTGTGATTCATCATATTTATTTTATTCTTATTTATTATCTAGATTTTAACAAAATCAATAAGAATAATTTCTGTAACTCTTTTACAAACTAATATCTTTAAATAAGGTTCTATTCTAAATTTTATGAAAGAAAAAATATAAATTTGATATAATTTCAAATTTATATTAAATATCATATATTTATTTCTAAAACTACTTAGAAAATAAAAGAATAGATTATATTAGTTTCTAAATATTAATTTTCATTTTTCTCGTTATTTAATTTTATTAGTATTTAAATATTGTTATTTTTTATATATATATAAATTTTTAAAACTAATAATTTTTAAATTCTAGTTTTATAATTAGCTTCAAAAATTATAATTATTAATTATAATTTACAAATAAAATAGCTAACTAAATTAAACTAAAAATAAGAACTACTAAATATATATTTTAATTTATCAAAAAACGTTCATATAATTTTATATAGGTTTATCAATTAAACAACTTTAATTGAACTATTTATTAATTCTTTATTATGGCAAATAACCTATTGAACTAATGGAGTAATAAGCTTTTAATACATTATACATTTAAATAATATATAGTTATAATAAATAATTACCATAATTTCTTTCTAAAAAATTTCTTCACTCCTCTTTCAATTTTACTTTAACCGTTTTCAATAAATAACCTGTTTTCTTGAATAATTTTTGTTAAGCTTATTTTATTTTCTATAAAAGTTATTTTCTATAGATATAGAGATATATTTCAATATAATTTTTTTTAAAACAGATATTAATTATTATTTCTGATATTCTTAGATATATTAAAATTAAGAAAAAGGTATAGGTCTCCATCTATGTTATTTTGGCGTAAAATTTACTATAATCTATTAAATTTACTAATAAAATTTTTCATAAAGAGTAAACTAATACCAGAAAATCCAATTAAAGAATTTCATCTTGATACAACGCGCTGTTTTTTATATGTATTACCTTATCATTCTAAAACAGATTTATTGATATTACGTCGACAATGTCATTCTATTGGATTGCCTGATCCGCTTGATCCGATTGAAATAAACGAGATTAAATTACCTGCTTATGTTTTTATCGATGATGGTCCACGTGTATTTCGTTATTATTCACGAAATACACGTAAAGATTCAATAAAAATATTTAGTATTTATCTTGATCTTCATTGCCATGATCCTGAATTAAATATTCAAATTTTACCTGTATCAGTAATGTTTGGTAGAGCTCCTGGTCGAGAAGATGATTCATCATCACCTCCGTTACGTTTACTTAATGGTATTCAAAAATTCTTTGCCGTTATTTGGCTAGGACGTGATATTTTTGTTCGTTTTTCTTCAACTGTTTCTTTGCGTAAAATAGCTAGTAAATATGGTACTGATAAAATTATTGCTAACAAGCTTGCTAGAGTAGCAAGAATTCACTATTCAAGACAAAGATTAGCAGCAGTTGGGCCAAAACTCCCTATACGTCACGATCTGTTCAATAAAATATTGACTTCAAAAGCGATTGAAAAAGCAATTGAAGATGAAGCTAGAACAAAAAAAATTTCAATTGAAAAGATAAAGTGTAATGCGATTACCATAATAGAAGAAATTGCTGCTAATTTTTCTTATGAAGCGATCCGTATTGCTGACCGTGTACTTAGTTGGACATGGAATAGACTGTATCAAGGAATTAATGTGCAATATTCCGAACGTGTACGCCAATTAGCGCAAGAAAGAAATGAAATTGTTTATATTCCTTCTCATCGTAGTCATATGGATTATCTATTACTTTCTTACGTACTTTACCATCAAGGTTTAGTTCCCCCTCATATAGCTGCAGGTATCAATCTTAATTTTTGGCCTGTTGGACCAATTTTTCGTCATTTAGGAGCCTTTTTTATTCGTCGTTCTTTCAAAGGTAATAAACTTTATTCTACTATATTTCGTGAGTATCTCAGCGAACTATTTTCCGGTGGTTATTCGATTGAATATTTTATTGAAGGAGGTCGTTCTCGAACAGGACGACTACTAGAACCAAAAACAGGAACTCTTTCAATGACATTACAAGCAATGTTACGAGGTGATTCACGTCCAATTACTATTGTCCCTATCTATATAGGTTATGAGCATGTATTAGAAGTTTCTACTTATATTAAGGAACTAAAAGGTACAGCAAAAGAAAAAGAAGGATTTTTCTCAATGTTAAGATGTCTTTGTAAATTACGTAAATTAGGACAAGCTTATGTTAATTTTGGTCAACCTATTTCATTAATACAATATTTAAATAAATATGTTACAAACTGGCGTCAATCTATTAATCTCATTGAGCCACAACGTCCAATATGGCTAAATTCAACTGTGACTAAATTAGCTCATACAATTATGGTTAGAATTAACAATTCTGCTGCTGCTAATGCTGTGAACTTATATTCAATGGTTTTATTAGCTTCACGTCACCATGCATTAACAAAAAAACAAATAATTGAACAGATAGAATGTTACCTACAATTATTAAAAAATGTACCTTATAGTGATAATAGCACAATACCTAATAAAAATGCTGAACATTTATTAGAAGATGCATTGAAATTAGATAAATTTAAAATTGAACATGATAGTATAGGAGATATTGTTATATTTTCACATGAAAATGCAGTATTGATGAATTATTATCGAAATAATATTATGCATTTACTAGTTCTGCCTTCTTTGATAGCTAGTATTATATTACATAATAAAAGTATTCAATATCAAGAAATTATTTATCAAGTGGCACTATTATATCCTTTCTTAAAAGCGGAACTCTTCATGCGATATAGTATGAAAGAGTTACCTAAATTTATTAAAATTCTGTTGGATGAATTATCTCGTCAACAATTAATACTATTAACATCAGAAGATTTTATAACTATTAATCCAGATCGTATTCGTCCTTTTCAGCTCCTAGCTACTAGTATTAAAGAAACGTTAGAGCGATATGCAATCATACTCTCACTACTCAGTACGATACCTGAAATTAACAAAGAAGTATTAGAGCAAAAAAGTCGTGTTCTCGCTCAACGTCTATCTTTACTACATTCTATTAATGCGCCTGAATTTTTTGATAAAGCTATTTTTTCCACATTAATAAATACATTGAAACAGGAAAGCTATATAAATAGAGAAGGAGATTCCATTATTACCGAAAATGTACAATTACTTTATCGAATTATCGCTAAATTAATATCTCCTGAGGTTCGTTTAACCATTGAAAGTATTAAACATATTACTGAGGAAGTATCATTTGAATAAATTAGCTTTACACTAATATTAGCATATTAACGTAAAAATAGATTTAATCTAAAAATAGAATAAAATTACTTAGATAACTCTTCAAAATTATCTTTTTGTTTTTAATAAAAATTTAGCAAAATACCGATAAATAAAACTAAACCTACATAATTATTATTCATAAATGCTTTAAAACATAATAATGATTGACGATTTTTGATAAGTTTTTGTTGATAGATAAATAAGAATAAGATTAGTAGTAAACTACTAAAATAAGAAATGCCTAAATCTAGATGATTTCCTATATAAAATAACATTAACACCATAATCAATTGTAAACCAGCAATAATTAATTTATCAAAATGAGCAAAAATAATAGCAGTTGACTTTATACCAATTTTTATATCATCATTACGATCAATCATGGCATATTGAGTATCATAAATAATAGACCAAATAATATTAACGAGAAATAATAACCAGCACTCAAAAGGTAAAGTTTTATTAACTTCTGCATACGCCATTGGAATTGTCCAACCAAATGCTGCACCAAGTATAATTTGTGGAAAATGACTAAATCGTTTAATAAACGGATAAATACAGGTTAATAATAACCCGATAATCGATAAAAAAATTACTATTTTTTTCAAGGTCAAGGATAATAAAAAAGAGATAATAATCAATAAAAGAAATAGTATTTTAGTTTCTTTTTCTGTAATATCCCCTTTTGGAAGGGGGCGTTCTTTTGTTCTTGAAACAAGACCATCAAATTTTCTATCTGCAAAATCATTAATAACACAACCAGCTGAACGCATGAAAAAAACACCCATAGTAAAAATCAATAAGATAAAAAGATCTGGTTGCCCTTTGGTTGCTAACCATAATGCCCAATAAGTAGGCCATAGTAACAGCAAAATACCTATCGGTTTATTAATACGCATTAAATAAAAATAAGCACGCAATTTTTTCAATTTCAATGTGGTTTTCCATACCAATCTATTTATCTCTTTTTTATTTTAGATAAGTAGATGAATTTAGAAAAGTTATCTTAATAAAATTAAGAAACTTAATTTTTAAAAAATAAAATAATTTAATATAAAAATTTATATAAACTTTTTGTGTTTATAATATAATATTGAACTTAAAACAAATAAGGTATAGAAAGTAATTTTCTTAAAATAATATTTAATTTTTATAGAGTTACCATTTTTTAAAAATTTTATAAACTATAATATATGTTATTTTAAATAAATCTTTATCTCTATAGTAAATAAGATTTATTTATCTTAAAGATGATTTTTGTTAAATGTTATCACTTCTTATTTTGAAAAATAGTGATTAAATTATAATAGATTATTATTAATCCAAAGTTGCAATTAAGATATAAAAAATATATTTTACTCTGCTAGATTAATTAATAAATCTGTATCCTTAATGACTAGTATTATTATATCTAGTTAAAATAAAATAATATGATTACTTTATTTTGATAAGGAATCTTTCCTATATTATAGGATCAATATACTTAAGCAATTTAATTTCATATTTTTGTTAAAAACAGGTCGAAGTTTATATAAATATTGATCATGAAAATAAATTTTCATTTCTAACACACTCAACAAAGCAAGATTATATCAAATACAGATTGACAATTAGAATTACCTGAAATTTTTCTAAAATTCCTTCTTACCAAAATAGTGAGACATTGAATAAACAACATTTAAAAGTTAAATTTTTAAAATTATTAAATTCAATGTATAGAATAATTGAAAATAAAATAGTAAATTAAAATAAGTAAAGATCAATAAACCAAATTTTATAAATTAAACATATTTATATATCAATAGTAAAACAAGATACTTATTGATAATTTTTTATAAAATAATAAATTATTTTATCATTTTTGTTTTACGATTTTATCTAAAAATAATTTTTAATTTAAATAGTATTAATCATTTTTTTGAGAGATAAAATTTTATAAGTAATTAAAAATAATTATTATTTTAGATTATTATTTTAATTTTTTAGGAAAATATATAATTTTAAATTAAAAATTTAAATGAATTTGTAATTCTTGAAAGAATCTATCATGGTTAAGATAACTAAAATTATAACTATTAATATAAATATTAAAGATATATTATTAATATTATTTTTTAGTTAATCAATTTAAATATTTTAATCAAAAGTAATCACATAATTTTACTAAAAAATATAATCTAAAAAATATTAGACTTAATAATATATGATTAATATCAAATATAAATTTTATTTATCTATTGATATAGTTATATAAATCATTAAAATTCAAATAATTTTATTTTGTTTTATTAAATCTCTCTTTCCTCCAGAAGAGAGATTTATCAATTATAGAGATTAAATTTATTTCCTGTTCTAAATTTAATAGTTTATTTTTAAATTATTACTAGCTATTTTATTTTTAGAAAAAAAATAAAGATCCTATTTACTAAAATAAGTTAAAACTCAAAAATTATTCTTCCTTTTTTAAAAAAATCGCATAAATGGATATTTTTTACTATTTAACAATATTATCATTAATTTTCCATAATATACTTTTATAATAATAAAATTACTATTTTCCAATAAAATACTTTCTGTTTTAAAATAAATTTAACAAACATCCAGGTGATTAAATAGTAATTCATTTTAGTTAGAAAATTAGTCTTTTAATAACTTTTTAAAACTATTATTTAAATATATTAAAATAATAGTTAAAATATTATCATAAACACAATTTTTACCATTTTCTATGCAAATAAAATTTCTTTATCAAGTTTTGTAATATTAAATATTGACAATTTAAGATTTATCTATAAAACGATAAAATCTTACATATAATTATTATATAATATTTTATTAAACCTTTGATAATCCATACGATGAGAGGTGGAAGTACAATAATTTACATAACATATTACCAATATCGATAAAGTTTTTTAAAATAAAATAGAGCTTTTTTTAAGTATATTACTTTTTTAAGTAAATTTTTATAAATTTTTTCATATATCAATCTATTTATATTATCATAACTAATTTATGAGATATTGTTAATACTTGTTTATGTTTCTAAACTAGAAATTAAAATTAGATATATTAACTTTATATTTTCTATAATGATATTTAATTGAGGATAACTTGATTAATAAATCATATCTTGAATAAGAAATAAAATCTAGATGATTTAACTATTAGTTTTATTTACTTTGTACAATAAAAAATTTTTAATAATTTTTTAAAAAATTAAATATAAAATAGTATTTTAATAAAAATTTATTATTATGAAAATAATTTATTTATTATAAATAATAATAGTTCATAAAATATTATGAGCATAATTATATTAAAAGAAAAATAAATATTATTTATATATATCGATGTTATTTATAGGTGTAAAAAATGGAAGAAACTAAAAAGAATCCTTAAAAATTTATTAAAATGGATAAAATCTTTTATTTTTTATAAAAGTTAATAATTTATTATAGACATTAATTAATTTTAATGGTCTGCTTTTTAATTTTTTTAAAAAATTTTTAAGAAATTTATTGTTAGAAAGGTGATAATTTTAAATTATTATGAATGTTATCCAATAACATTTAATTTTTTAAAAGAAAGGTAAAAACACGGTTAACTAATAATTAGAAGATCTTAAAATTAAAAATTTGATGATAAATATCATGATAACTTATATTGATACGATCAAAAGATAGATACAAATAGATCTTAAAAAGATATTTCTATTTTAAAAATGATAATATCAATACTTTATTATATAAAAGGGATTAATTAATTAAAAAATTATAAATCCTGTAATTTTAATACAGTTTCATTGTAACATAAATAAAAAGATAAAATCTATATAAAAAATTTATATATAAACAAAAATTATTATAAATAGATTTTACAAAAAGATTCTTGTCTTTAATTTGTATTAAGTATTCATAAAAAATAGATTTTGTTTTAACTAGGATTATAAAAAATAAGAAATTAATATAGAAAGTGTTAATTTTAATGATTAAATATGGTATTAAATCATTTAATACAAATTTATGAAAAATACTTATTTCCGGATGTTAAAGATAACTTATATAATAAAGCTATATCAACGGAGAAGTATTAAAGATTAAATTATATTATTTAATATAATATAGATAATTTATCTATGATACTAATAGTATTAAGAGAAAAAGAAGCTATTATCCTGGATAATAGCTTCTTTATAACGATTTTTAATCTTCTGCACTAAATAGATAATAATTCTAAACATATAAAATATTTTTTATATAATAATTATGAGAAAAAAAATTCTGAATATTTCTCAGAAATTTTACAATAGCAGAATAGTATAGCTTTTTATTTTTAATAAAAAAATGTATTTTTTACAAAAATTTATTTCAGTTATATAAATTTTTATAATAAAAATTATTTTTATAAAAAAATAGAAAATATTTAAAAATATGAAAATATTTCATTCTTTCTATTATTTAATAGGATATTAATAATATTTTAAATAATCCATTTAAATTTTAACTTTAAAATTGATCAGTTTAAAAAATTTATAAAATCATTTCATTTCTTGTAAAAAATGTGATAGATGTAAATCTTATTTTCTGAATTTTAGGAATATCCGGGAATTATATAAGATGATTCTAATATAAATCCTTTACTGATATATTTGTTTATAAGAAATTAAAAACTTTCTATATATATCCTTTTTACTTCAATAGTAAAATTATCTCTCTTAATTATTTATAATATAAACGAAAGAAGATTTTGAGTAACTTGTATTGATAGTAAAAAGCGATTTTGAATAATTTTAAAAGTTAACAAAAGAAGAGAAAGTAAAAACTAACCATCACTATATACTATCTTTAATAGAAAAATAAGGTATAAATCATCCTTATAAATAATTTATTCTTGCTAAGAATTATTGATATAAAATTTGCATGTTCCTTGGAAGAGGTAAAATTGAGATATATTATTCAATAGTATAATTTTTTAGTTAAATATTTTTTAGAACCAAAATGTGTAGAATATAAAATATAATAGACTATAAACAGAAAAAGGAAAAATAGAATTTAATACTGATATTCTTACAATTAATCAGATAAATTTTAATATAAATAGTATTATATTCATAATTATTCATTGAAATTAAAAATAAAAAAAAGATTTTAAATCGTTATTTCCTCAATATCATCCATATTGTTTTAATATAAAAGGAATATCGGATATTATTTCAAATAAAAATCTAAAATAAAATGAAATAGTATTCTAAAGATTAAAATAGATAAGAAATTAAATCCTTAAGATACTTATTAATGAATTTTTAGATTTCTTATTTTTCTTTAATCGGATTTTATAATCCTTGTTTTAATAAAGGATTACATAGAAGAATCAAATAAATGTCATTCGTCACAATGATAAATTTATTAAAATTCAAAATTATTAAATTTTTGAATTTTAATAAACTGTTGACTAACATAGTATCAGAAAAAAATTTTTATTTTTTTAATACATTAAAAATTAAATTTTTAGTACTTTTATATTGATCTATGGATTAATAAAGTTTAAATAACTACAATATTAGAAATTTTTTATACTTATATTTATAAAATAGATTTATTATGAATTAATAATTATTAAATCAATAAAAGCAAATAAAAAACTTATTTTAAATATCTTGGATAAATGGGTGGGAGAGATACAAAATATTTACAGAAATTAATTAATAATATTTTTGGAAAAAACTGAAATTGATAATCTATCTTTACCACTCAAAATAAATCATTAAAAGTTTGAAATTTATATTTGGTTTCAATAATTCGAATCAAAGAAAAAATTTTTATTTAGTAACTATCGAATTATTTTGTATCAAAAGTGGGAGATAAAATAATAATAATAATTAATTAAATTATAACAAGATTCTTTAACTTAAAGAAATATGAAATTTCCCACTTTCTATTTAAAAGTAAGAATTATTTTTCTTATCATGCAAGGGAAATGCAATAAAATTATGAAAAATCAATAAATTCTCATTATTTATTTTATGGTAATTGATGAATTTTATAAATAATTAATCCTAATATTAAAAATAATATACCAGATTAAATAAGTAAATTTACAGGTTCTTTTACAAAGTTTTTGCAATTTTAGAAAGAAATTCCAGATATAGAGGTTTTCTTGCTTTTTACATGAAAAATATAGCTGATTTCAATCCTCCCTCCTGGGAGGAAAGTATTTATTTTAATTTTTTATTCTCTTATTCTGTACGTAAAGTATTTAATAAAATTAAAATAATCTATCTTAACATTTATCAAACTTCAATAAGGAATAATATAAATTTAGGAGATACTCTCTAAGTGTATTAATTTTTTATAGAAATTATTTTTTATATATAAACTATCTTTTAATATTATATTTAAATTTTAAATTTATGAAACAATTTCATTATGGGATATCATAATTTCTTGATATTAATTTAAGAAATTATTTTAAAATTGACTGCAGCTAATTTTGTTTACTAGATAATTTTTTGATCTCTAAAAAATTTAGATCCTTAGATATGGAATGTAATATCAGAATATTTTTGATACTAAATATTGATCTCTATAATCAAAAAGTAATTTCAGCGAATATGATCCATAGAAATCTTCTAAATTCAAAATAAGTATTAAAAAGTTTAGTTTATATTATTTAAGTTGTTCTCTTTATGCTAATTTTATATTATCCATCAATATTTAATTTAGATATTGAATAAAATATTTTCCCAAAAAAATTGATACTAAATAATTTTAACAAATTATTTATTTATAACTTTTCTATTTTTATTTAATTAAAAATTTTTATAAAAAATAAAAATAATTCTATATTTAAAATATATATCTAAAAGGAATTATAAATTCTAATTTATATATATCTTGAATGATAATTCATAGCATAGTATATGTTAGTTTCAATATAGTTTTATTTAATTTATTAGTGATATATATCAAGAATAAAGAATTAAATATTATACTAAAACAAGGAAAAGGAGTTTCTTCTGATAATCTAAGGTTATTTCCTTCCTCATTAGGAGGAGAATTGGACACAGAGTTTATTTTAATAAATAAAAGAAGTATTATCTAATATTGAAAATATTTTTTTCAAGAACTTATATACTCACTAAATAATAAATAATTTTAAATATATTTCTGGAAAAAAATTTTTCTTGATTAATTTAATGTAAATAAATCTTAATTTATTAAAAATAATAGTTGTAATTTATTACAGCTAAATATTAGAGGAGTATAATTATCAAGACAATTTTGTAAAACTTTAATATACACAAAATATGTTTGATTTTTATAAATAATTTTTAATTATTATGAATACTGATCTGTTTGTTAGATACCTTATCAGTTAATTGATAAGAGTTAAATTCTATAAAATAATTATTAGATAAAATTAACAATTTCTATATAGAAATTGTTAAAAGATAATCTTTCATTTTTAAATTTAATCCTATTACTGATTTTTTAAGCATTAAAATATTACATCTAATAATTTAATTATTTATTTATTACCTAATAAATAATTTTTTGGATATCTATCTAGTTTTTACTATTTTATATTTCTATTCTTTATTTATATATTGATTTAAAATCAATAAAAAATTTTTAGATATCTATCTATTTCTTCATGTTTATCTTCTTTTAATAAGATTATAAAAATATATAAATAATATAGGTTAATTTTATTTCTTTAAATGTTTAAGTTTCTTAATTAGCTGAAATTAGCATTTTAAAACAATAAAATTATTATAAAAAAATAAATTTGATGGTAGGATTTTATAAATAAATAAAATATGGATTTTAAAAGTTTTCGTAATTATAATCTAACCAAAATTAGATCAAATTTTATTTTTATATTTTTATAATCTTAATATAATGAAAATTATAATTTTCAGAACTGCAATTAAGTATATTAATACACTTTTAATATATATAAGAAAATAGGTTTTATTTATCTTAAAATGAATACTGATTAATCTCAATAAGAATATTTTAGATAATTATATATATTGATAATCCGTGTATTTATTACGTATATATCTAAATATATTATTCTGTTACTGATATAATTCAATAAGATTTATATTTAAATATAAAATAAAGCAGTTTTTCAAAAAATTTTTCAAAAATATAAAATATAATATTCATTATAATGATTCTCTGAAGTATTTTCGGAGAAAATATTTCCTCAGGTAAATATAATTTTTGTTCACAAGTTATGAAAGCGATTGAACCAAATTTCATTAGTTAAAATTTTCATTCATTTATTAATAAACTGAATACTACTATTAACTTTTTATGTAAATGAATTTTCCAAATCAACTATAATTATATTTTATATTAATAGTTTATATTGTAAATCATTTATTGTCATACATAAATGATTATTTCGATTGGATGATTCGAAATAAACTGCCAGAAATATTTTATATGATTTATAATAGTTCTGATTGAAATAATTTCTCATGAAATGAGGTAAAATATTTTTATGAATCTATAATTACTTTTTCAGTTTAAAACTGTTAAAAATGAATTTTAGAGAATCTTCAAAAATAAATTATTTTAATGGACAAAATGGATTATTAAATTAATTTAATTAATAATTTTCTGCTTATGTATAAAAGCATCTCTTTAATATAAAAAATAAACTTGTGAAAAATAACTATTCAAAATACATAGAAATTAAAAATTCTTTTTATTGTTTAAAATAATTATTTTATTTAAAAAGGAAGTTTTAAAAGAAAAAATATTATTTTTTGGTAAATTTTAAAAAAATAATATTTTATGTTTATTTTTTGCTATCATAACTTAAATTACTAAGAGAATTGAAATAATGATTGTTTTCTAAATATAATTTATGATTAAAAAAAATAAATGTATCAGAAAAACTATTCTATTAAAATAATCATATAATATACTTTATTTTATTTATCATATTTTGATAAAATCGATATAAAATAAAGAAAAAATCAAGTT